>JAPLID010000176.1:0-25907 GCA_026389285.1 Cyanobacteriota bacterium | reverse complement strand
GCCCCTGATTGGCGCGGCGGCCCTGGTGGGGGTGGGGAAGGTGCTGGTGGGGTGAGGGGGGGGGCGACGGCACACCCTGGGCCCAGCCTGCTGAAGCTGCCCCTAATCTCAAACCATCGCGGCGAGGCGAGCCCATGGCGAGCGTGCAGGAGATCCGCCGGCGGCTGCGCGGCCAACGGATCGAAACCTTGCGCAGCGGCATCGAGCCCCTGCTGGCCGGAAAGGTTGGAGCCGAGGTGTGGCTGTTCGGCTCCCTGGCCCGTGGTGACTGGGATGCCCGCTCGGATGTGGATCTGCTGGCCGTGGCGCCGGATCAAAGCGCCGCAGACCAGCTGGCGGAGGCCCTGTTGGGAGCAGGCCTGGCCGACGACGTGATCGGCCTCAGCCAGGGCCGCTGGCTGGAGCGTCAGCGGGGCGACGACCCCTGGTGGCGGGGCATCTGCCGCGATGCGATCCGTCTTCAGCCAACCGTGAAGCCATGAGAGGCCGTCTGCACGCCTGGCTGCGTCAGGCCCACAGCGATCTCGCCATGGCGGTCTATGCCAGCGATGGAGGGTTCCACGCCCAGGCCTGCTACCACTGCTCCCAGGCTGCCGAAAAGGCACTCAAGGCGGTGTTGCTGGCCCTCGATCAGGAGCCGGAGCGAACCCACTCGATCGAGCGGTTGCTCTCGGCTCTGGAGCTGCTTGGCATCGAGACCGCCCCGCTGCGTCAACTGCCGCTGAAACCGCTGCAGCGGATGACCACCGCCAGTCGCTACCCGGCTGGTGATGAGGCTCCGGTGGATCTGTTCGATGAGAGGGATGGGGCGCTGGCCCTGCAGGTGGCGCATGCCGTGGTGGGATTCGCGGATCAGCAGCTTGGGGAGCTCGATCAGCCGTCAACCTCCTGACGCGCCTCATCCGGGGCAGCCGTTGAGGAGGAAGGCGACCCCGATCAGCTTGTTGCGGCTTCGAGCTCCTGCCGTTTGATCTTCCCCATCTACTGACGCTCGAGCCGCTCCCTCTCCATCACCGCGATCCGTTTGACCACCTGCTCGTGGCCCAGTCGATCAGCGAATCGTTACTGCTGCTGAGCGCCGCTGCGGCGTTTGATGTCTATGGCTGCCCGCTGCCTCCGCTGGATCTAACGCTTCGACAACGTTTAGCCTGCCTTGCTGGAGCGGGACCTGTGGCTGGAGGACGCTTTGCGAGTAGCGATCGGAGCCGCGGCAAAGAGAGTGAAGATTCACACCGCAGACCGGCATGGAGGATGCAACAATGGTAATCAGACGCGCCCGAATTAGGCGCTGACGTTGCCGGCTACAGAAGAGGCAGTGCTTTTGGTGATGTTCATTGCTGAGGCGTTGAAGCTGCCGGAGCTGATGATCGTGACATCGTAGTTTGCCAGACCCAGCGATGTGCTGTCGGCCGCAGAGCCTGCATTGCACGCCACAGTGGAAGCCACAACTGTGTTGGCGAGTTGAGCGATGCTGGTGACGTTGCCATTGAGATTGATGGTGTCGGCAGCACCAATGGAGCCGCCAAAGATGCCGTAGGCCTTGTTGTCGCTGCTGCCGAGGGCATCGCCGGCGACCGAGGTGGCGGTGGCATTGAACGCACCATTGGCCAGGCCTTTGATCAGGTTTGAACCAACCTGGCCACCAATCAGATCGACGTCGCTGATACCGAAAATGGTTGAGGGTTGAATCGTGGCACTGGCATCATTGCCGCTTCCTGTGCCAATGGTGGAAGCCATGACGGTGCCAGCAGCTAACGCTTGACCAGTGATATCACCACCCTTTGCTCCTGCCGTGATCTGGTTCTCGTACATGTCATCAAAGCCAGTGATACCAGAACCGTTGAAGACGCCGGTGGCCGTGGCGTCGTCTGAAACGGCAGAGGCGCTCACCAGAACGGGGCTGGAAATGCCTCCTGAGCTGCCGAGGGTACCAATCACACCAATACCGCTGACATTGCCGAAGCCACTAATATTGATAGTCGCGGTAGATACAGGTGTGCCGTTACCCAGAGCAATACCTGCTGAACCCACATCACCCATGGCCGTTGCAGAGCCCGCGGTGGTTTGTGCAACCGCACCACCTGAAGCGAAGGCATTGCCGCTCACATTTCCAGTGTCACCAATGCTAATCGCTACAGTGGGTTGGGCGATGCCAACGGCAGTGAGGACCAAATTGGCAGTGGAATCGGCGGCGGTGGTTGCTGAGCCCACGGTTGTAGCTGCTGCATTACCCACCAGGGTTGTCTGGGCGCTGATGGAGCCATCATTGCCAATCGTGATCGGCGTTTCAAAAATGGCGTTTCCTATTTGGCCGGCGTAGGCATTGGCGTCACCTGCTGTAGTGATTGCGGTAGCGCCGACCTTGGATCCAGCGACCGACGTAATAGTGCCGCTGTTACCGATGGCAAAGTCATTAAGGGAGTTGAGGCCAATAACCTCAGACATCACACCCGGAGTACCGTTTCCACCAGCGTTGCTGTTGGCTGTGCCCTCCACTCCGAAAGCGGTTGCCGTGAGATTGGAAGTGGCATCGACCCGTAGATCACTGCCTGATGTCAGGCTGTTACCAACATTTATGCTGCCATACCGAATGCCAAACACATCACTATCGAGACCCGCTGCTGAGTTTGACGCTGCTCCATTGACATTCTTGGAGGTGGCGGTGCCGGCTAGGCTGGCAGTGACACTGAACCTGTTGGCGTTATTATTGATGCTGACTTCTGTCTGATAGATGCCGAAGATCAGATCAGTTTCCGCCACCTGAGCCGTGGCTTCGTCCAGTGCTGCCCCGCCGGTGGCTGCGACAGTACTAGCTGAGGCTGTCTGGGTGCTGCTGGCATTGACGCTCAAGGATGCATTGTTGCCGGCAACCAAATCCCCAAGGGTTACGCCCGTTAATTGGTTGTTGTCAACGATGGCAATCGTGTCTGTTCCTGAACCATCTGAAGAGGCCGCTGCTGCGTTGCTGATGGAGCTTGCTACTGCAGTGATTGTCGCATCAGAACCTGTGGTAACTAGGCCGAGACCGACGCCAGAACCAAGTGCCGCCAGTTGATCAATGGTTGTGGTGGCTTTTGCAGCCTCAGTGAGAGTCGCTGCTGTTCCAGCAGCAGTAACCGTGCTAGCAGAAGATGCAGCAGTAATAAATGCTTCTGCTGTGATAACTCCAGAGTTGCCAATTGAAATATTGGTTTCACCAAAGGGAACAGCTGCACCACCTGCACCAATACCTGCAATGATGTCGGTTGACACCGTGGCAAGGGCGTTGCCAGTGTTGGTGGCGGCGGTTGCGTTGAGCGAAAGGGGATCAGCATTGTCTCCGGCTAAACCTATGACGCTGCCATTGTTACCAAGGCGAATATCGCCTTGACCGACTTTGGTTGTAGGATTAATAGTAGTGGAGTAGATTGCAGCGGTGTCACCACTGAAACTTGCTTCAGCTATGGCATCACCAGGACCAGCGATCGTGCCGACTGTGGTAGCAGTGGCAATCGCATTGGCATCAAGATTTGAGAAGATGCTACTTGACGCTCCTGCAGTTATATCCGTGTCGAGCAGGCCGTAGCTGCCAGCCATACTGGCTTTGCCACTGGCATCGCCGGCTGTGGATGTTGCCGCCGCAGTGGTTGTGTTATCGACTTGGACGTTGATCTGAGCATCGGCGCCAATTTGGATATCACCGCTAGAAGTTGCAGTCGTGTCAATGATGCCGCCAGTGTTTACTAAATACTCAGCAGTTGCCGTACTGTCGAAACCTGCACCACCTACGTTGGTGGCTGTTGCCAAGGTGGCGGAAACTTCACTGACGGAAATAGTCCCTGCGATACTAATGTCAAGGGTGCTATTTAGCGACGCGACTTGATTATTGGTATCGGCTGTTGCAGTGGCAGGTCCAGCCACCGAAATGGCAGAGGCGTTATTGAGGTTTGGGGTTGCAGCGGTTCCAGCTTGGATGAATGCTTGGATGCCATCGCCGCTGCCGGTCACCACGCCACTACTCCCAATCCCTGTGTTGCTAGTGGGGGCCATGGGACTCGAAGGGAGCAGTTGAGATGGACAAACGGCTGTTCTTCATGTAATAACCTTAGCATCTTAATTGCCCTTCACCCAAGGACTATGTCACTCACTCGCAAAAGAGAGCAGGCGCAAAGGCGCTTATGCGCATGCCAGGCAAGGGGGGTTGATTGTGCTTGCGCAAGGACCGATTAGTTGAAGTATTCCATTCGCTTCGGTCCCAGGCGAAAAAGTGCAAAGTGCAACAGGCTCATCACTGATTAAACGGCAGCATTTTCAACGCTAAGAGCCTTTTTAATCGTCCACAAAAGCGATGGACGGCACTAGGATTAGAGACGCCAAGAACTAGGTGACAACGAAGCCGGCGTTGCTGACAATTTGCCCAGGTTTGAACATCGCAAAAAGTATTTCCGAATTCGCCGTTCCACTGCCATCAGCATCGTAGAACATTTTGCTTGGGCTCACTGTGCTCAATTCATAACGAATGCGCTGAGTGGTGTTCGTAAACGAACTTCCGCTCACGAATAAGGCAGTTGCCAGTTTGCCTGGGGCTGTGAGGCCCGTAAATATTGCATTCTCCAATTCAAATCGATCACTCGTGCTGATGGATGTCGTTGGAGTGAAATCCATGATCAGATCGACATTTGTGGACCCATTGAGAGCCGTATCAAGGCGGAAGGTGTCAGCGCCAGCTCCGCCAGTGAGGATATCGTTGCCAGCTCCACCGTTGATGATATTTTTGCCCGAATTGCCGCTAATGATATTGTCCAGGCTATTGCCGGTGCCATTGATGGCAGAGCTTCCGGAAAGCTGAAGATTCAGATACTGACTGGCCAGGGTGGCCGTCGATGATGAGATGAAGGTATCGGCAAAGCGGTTGGTCCAGGAAGGTGCATCATTGCCCGTTAGATCCTCAATGACACCTGTGATTTGATTGCCCGCGGGATCTGTATAGGAAACCCGGAGGTTGGAAGTGCTGGGAGGTAAAGGTGTAGTTGGTGTTATTGCAAGTGTGAGTACGACGCGTGAATTATCGCTTGGGTTGAGGGCAATCGTGTTGATGGCGTAAGTGGTTACGACATTGGCGCTGCTCAGAGTTTCAACGACAAATGCTGAGCTTGGCACTGCCGTCGCGTTCACCAATTCAGAGAACTTCAGAGTTACGGTATTCCCCTCGGTGATGATGCTCGTAATCTCTGGTGGTTTGGTATCTATGATGTATCGAGCGGGTGCAACATTGCCATTGCCGGCAGCATCGAAAGCGGCGCCAGCGGTTACGTCAATAGTGGCGTCCCCCGGGGAGGGGGCTTGGGGAGTGAGGACGAGGGTATAGACGAAGCTGCTGACTTTCGTGAAGGTGCCCTTTGTGGCATTGCCAACGTTGATGCCTTCAGTAGAGAAACCAGAGACCGCTTCTGAGAAGGTGAAGGTTAAGAGAACGTCCTGGCCGACTTTGTCGACGCTCTTGTTGTTGTCGGAGATGATGACGGTCGGAGCGACCGTATCGAAGGCCTGGATGTATTGAGCCGGAGCGGTGTTGCCATTGCCAACAGCATCGCTGGCGGCGTTGGCGGCTACATCAATGGTGACGTTGCCCGTGGAGGAGGCTTTGGGAGTGACAACGAGGGTATAGACGGAGCTGCTGACGGCCGTGAAGGTGCCCATGGTGCCGTTGCCCACGGCGATGGCAGCATCGGAGAAACCGGAGACCGCTTCTGAGAAGGTGAAGGTGAAGGTGACGTTCTGGCCGATTTTGGCGGTGCCGCTGTTGTCGTCGGAGATGGTGATGGTCGGAGCGGCCGTATCGAAAGCCTGGGTGTATTGGGCAGGAGCGGTGTTGCCATTGCCAGCGGCATTGTTGGCGGCGCTGGCGGCTACATCGATGGTGACGTTGCCTGAGGAGGCGGCTGTGGGAGTGACAACGAGGGTGTAAAAGGAGCTGCTGACGGCCGTGAAGGTGCCCTTGGTGCCGTTGCCCACGGTGATCCCATTAGTGGAGAAATCGGAGACCGCTTCTGAGAAGTTGAAGGTAAAAGTGACGTCTTGGCCGATTTTGGCGGTGCCGCTGTTGTCGTCGGAGATGGTGATGGTCGGAGCGACTGTATTGAAGGCTTGGGTGTATTGGGCAGGAGCGGTGTTGCCATTGCCAGCAGCATCAGTTGCGGCGTTGGCGGCTACATCGATGGTGACGTTGCCAGTGGAGGCGGCTGGGGGAGTAACGTCGAGGGTATAGATAGAGCTGCTGACGGCCGTGAAGGCGCCCTTGGCGCCGTTGCCCACGGTGATGTCAGCAGCGGTGAAACCGGAGACCGCTTCTGAGAAGGTGAACGTAAAGGTGACGTCCTGGCCAATTTTGGCGGTGCCGCTGTTGTCATCGGAGATGGCGACGGTTGGAGCGAGCGTGTCGACAGCGTCAACTGTGACCGTGTAGTTGTCGGAATCCCCTGAAACGTTTCCGTCTGCGTCGGTCGCGGTGGCATTAAATGAATAGGTGTTTCCCTCAATTAGGGTGGATGTGTTGAAAGACCATAGTCCTGAATTATTGGTGCTTGCGGTACCTAGTGATGTGCTGCCGTTGTAGACAGTCACGCTGCTGTTGGCTTCTGCGGTGCCGGCGATTACGAGAGTGGTGTCATCGGTGCTGCCGTCGCTGGCAACAATGCCGGTGACGGATCCGAAGTTATCAGTAACGGCGGTGATAGAAGGAGCGTCTGGAGGTGTGGTGTCTGTGATGACAACAGGCGTGCCACTGGGAGGGGGTGGAGTTGGGTCCGAACCAATCGGGGCGAAGGGTGTACCGTTTTGCAGGGTAATCCCTTTTAGATCATCAATGAATAAATATGGGCTGTAGAGTGTGTCGCCAAGATTGAACGTGCTTATGCCTAGTTTGTATGCGCCGGTTGTGAGGAATCTGATTTTTGCTGTTTGCCAGCCCGTGCTGCCATAGGAGCCAGTCGAGTAGGTTCCTGTCCCGGGATTAGTGGCGCCAAGAATGAAGACTTCTGCGGCATAGCCGTAAATTGAGGCGAATGAAGTGGGCGCGTCTAGGTTGACGACCGATATTACTGAGCCATCATTCCATGGGGTGTAGTCGGTTGAAACGTAATTCCAGGAGATGTTGAGTGTGTCGCCTGCATTGGCAGCGAATGTTGTGGAGGCAGCCGCAAAGTTCGTTGGCTGCTTGCCACCGCTGTTGCCTGCAAACGTTGCATTGATGTAATTCAGCGAGGTGTCGCTAATTCCTAGGAAATTCTTCGCAGAGCTAGAGAATTCATTGCCAACGCCGATCGGAGTCAGCTGGGCCATGCTTCCGCCGCTAGGGCTAATTGACCAAATATTATTTCCTGCACTAATGCTCGCCGATCCAACGAGGCTTACGCTGTCGTTGACGCTCCAGCCAATAAGTCCTGTTTCGAAGTCAAGGTTTGCTCCGCTAAGGGGGGTGGTGCTGGTAGAGGCAGTTTCCACGGCCACCACCGTGTCGTTGAGGTAGATCAGGCTCTGGTCGTTTTCCGAGAAGGCCGATCTGGCTGGCATCAGCCCACGTAGGCGGGCTGAGAAGATTTCGCCTTCATCACCGGGGGTGTCAATCTCGCCGTTGAGTGCGTGATCAATGAAATGGCCGATCTCTTCGAGCAGTACCGCCTCGATCTCTGCTGCCGTGGCGGTTTGTAGCCAGCTGTTATTGAGATAGATGCGTTGAGCCCCATCGTGTGCGGCGCTGGTGTAGGCGCCGTTGATGCCGCTTAAGGCGGCTCCATCCAGAGTCTCCAGGCTGATGCCTAGGCCGCTGCCGCTGAGGCTGGCCTGCAGGGCGCCGGTGGTCTCTGAGTTCTGAACCCCGAACACCTCCAAGAGCAGGGCGTTGTAGGCCTCTGTATTGCTGGCCCAGCTCTCCAGCCGCGTCTGCACCCCTTGCAGCGCCTCCTCCAAGGTGGAGCCGCTGATGAGCTCGGAGCCGGTGAGGAGGAGTTGGGCCATGGGTTGGAATCAGTGGTAGCGCTTGGCGTGAACGAAGGCGGTTGCTGGGTGCTGGTCAGATCAGGGATCGGGGATCAGGGATCGGGGGGCGAGCTGCTCTGGGGTGGTGGCGGTTGGAGTGGGGGCTCCTGGGTTAAGAGAGAGTGACCGTTGCTGCTCAGATGCGTGCCGAGATCGCGATTGACCAGGCGCACCATCGATGTGTTGCGGCGGTTGATGGCGGCGCGGGCGGGGAAGGTGAGCTCGGGGTAGGGGGCGATCGCTCGGCCGCATTTTCCTGGCACTACCTCGTTGTGATTCGCCTCGCCGGTGCTGTAGCTGGCCGCCTGCTTGAGCTGGGGCGTTCCGCAGGGCTGGTGAGGATCCTGTAAACCATCGGCGGGCTCGGCGGTGCTGAGCAAGAGCAGCCGGTTGGCGCCGTAGGTGCTGAAGGCGAGCGAGATCCCTAGCCCCTGCAAGCAGGACGCCCAACCCGGTGAGGCCGGGATCGTTAGGGACAGGGAGGAGGCCAAGGTTTCCGAGCTGGGCTGTATGAATCTGGACAAGCAGAGACGCGACCCAGGCGCCCAACAACGACAACGCAAGGTAAACATAGTTCGCTCTCTTTGCGCCTTGCAGTAACAGCTGGTGCATCCGTGTCTATGCACCTAGGTCGTCAGGATGCGCGTCAGCGTGGTTCCTCTCGGCAGAAAGCTCTTCGGGCCGTGGATCTCAGGCCTTCAGGGCGTCGCGGCGGACGGTGTCGGTCAGCCGCTGGTGGGGTCAAGAGTGGTGACCTGGTGGTGAGCCGGCAGGGGGTGGATCACCTTCAGCCAGGCGTCAGTTGAGGTGGGATACGGGCTAGCCACACAGCACCATCCCCCTGGCATGCCCTGGCCAGCGTGCGAACCGCGTTGCAGCCGCCGCCCGCTCCGTCTGCAGCGGCTGCAGAAGTCAAGACAGGCCGTCCGCACGCCTGGCTGCATCAGTCACACCGCATCTTCGTGATTGTGATCTCGCCATGGCGGCCTGGGCCAGTCAAGGCCGATTTCACCCCCAGGCCTGGCTCCCCACCGGCTTCAACGCACGAAATACACCACCGCCACCACCAGCCCCACGCTCACCACCAGGGCACGCAGGGCACCGGGATGGATGCGTCCAGCCAGACGACCACCGAGGGCGCCACCGGCGAGGGCGCCGCAGGCCATCACGATCGCCGCAGGCCAGGACACCTGATCGCAGAACAGAAACAGCCCCACCGCCAGCAGGTTGGTGCTGAAACCGATGACCTGCTTGAGGCCGTTCAGGCGGGTCAGGTTGTCATCCAGGGTCATGGCCAGCATCGCCAGCACGATCACACTCAGTCCGGCGCCGAAATAGCCGCCATAGATCGCCGCCACAAGCAGGGGCGCACTGGCCCAGCGCTCCGACAGGCTGCGGCCCTGGCGCGCGCCGCGGGCCACCACCCAGCTCCGCATTGGCCCCTGGATCGCCAGCAGCAGCGAGCCACTGAGGATCAACCAGGGCACCAGCTGCTCAAACAGGCGGCTGTCGGTATGGAGCAGTAACAGGCCACCCACCAGGCCGCCCAGGGCGGTGACCGGCAGCAGCTGACGCAGGCGCCGGCCCTGGCCCACCAGGGCTTGGCGCTGGGCCAGGGTGGCGCCGAGGTAGCCGGGAAACAGGGCAACCGTGTTGGTCACATTCGCCAGCAGGGGTGGCAGGCCCAGGGCGGTGAGGACGGGAAAACTGATCAGGGAGCCGCCGCCGGCCAGGGCATTCACCAGCCCGGCGGCCACACCGGCCAGGGCCAGAACAAGCAGATGGAGCCCCGAGAGTGTGATCACGGCCTGGACAGCGACGGGCCGTGGGCCTGGGGGCTAAAACACCTCAAGGCTTGCCCCGTCAGGTAGCTCGCGGCGGCGCGCCAGGGATTCGGCGCAGCCGGCGGGGGTGGGGAAGAGCTTGCCGGGATTGGCGAGGCCGTGCGGATCGAATGCCTGGCGCACCAGGGTCATGGTGGCGAGATCGTCGGGGCTGTACATCCAGTCCATGTAGCGTGATGCTGCCGCCGGCGTCGATGCAGAGCCGCAGGATCTCGGCGCCGAGCGCCTCGACCCGTTCGCCCACCCCCGGCTCGCCGGCCCGGTAAAGGATCAGCGGGTGCAGGTTGCCGTCGCCGGCATGAAACACGTTGGCCACCGGCAGGCCATAGCTGGCGCTGAGCCGCTCGATCGCGGCCAGCACCTGCGGCAGCGCACCCCTTGGCACGACGCCATCCTGCAGGTAGTAGTTGGGGAAGCGGCGCCCGAGGGCGGAGATCGCCGATTTGCGCCCCTTCCAGAGCAGGGCCCGCTGCTCTGGGTCGCGGGCCTCACGGATCGTGCGGGCGCCGGCCTGTCGGCACAGCCCCGAGGCCAGGCTCACCGCCGCCGCCACCTCCTGCTCCTGGCCATCGAGCTCGATCAGCAGCACGGCCGCCGCATCGGGCGGATATTCATCGGTGCCGAAGTAGCTGTTGAGCGCCTCGATGCAGAGGCGATCCATCATCTCCATGCCGGCCGGCAGCACCCCCGCCGCCGTCACGGCGGTGACCGCCTCGCCGGCGGCCTCCATCGAGCTGAAATCCGCCAGCAGCACGGCCACGCTGCCGGGATTGCGCAGCAGCCGCAGGGTGACGGCGGTGGTGATGCCGAGCGTGCCTTCACTGCCGATGAACACGCCGCGCAGGTCGAGGCCGGGCATCTCGGCCAGCTCGCCCCCCAGGGTGGTGATCTGGCCATCGGGCAGCACCACCTCCAGCCCCAGCACGTGGTTGCTGGTGACGCCGTACTTGAGGCAGTGCACACCGCCGGAGTTCTCGGCCACGTTGCCGCCGATGCTGCAGGCCACCTGGCTGGAGGGATCGGGGGCGTAATAAAAGCCCTGGCCGGCCACGGCCCGCGTCACCCAGCTGTTGATCACCCCGGGCTGCACGGTCACGCGCCTGTTGGCCAGATCCACCGACAGAATTGAGCGCATGCGGCTGGTGCCGATCACCAGGGCCGGGTTCTCGGCCAGGGCGCCACCGGAGAGGCCGGTGCCGCTGCCCCGGGCCACGAACGGAATCCCCTGCTGGTGGCAGAGCCGCACCACGGCGGCCACCTGCTCGGTGGTCTCCGGCAACACCACCAGCGGCGGCTGATAGCGGTGCAGGGTCAGGCCGTCACAGTCGTAGGCCAGCAGCTCCTGGCGCGCCGCGATCACGGCCCGCTCGCTCAGGATCCGGCGGCACTGCCGGGCCAGACGCCGCCAGTCGATCGCCGCGCCCTTGGTGGCGCCAGCTGATGCGCCCCGAGATGGGGCTTCGAAAGCAGGCAGGCCGGAGGCCATTAACCCTCGCCATTGCCACACGAACTTACAGAGCGAAAGCTGATCCGCCCGCTTCTGCGTCAGGATGGGAGACGGTTCAGTCCTTCCGTCCGCGGATCCCGTCTTGCCGGCTTCTTCCACAGCGCCCGTTTCGACTCCTGTGCTCAACACCACCCGCTCCCAGGAGATCTTCACCGCCGCCCAGAAGCTGATGCCTGGTGGCGTCAGCTCACCGGTGCGGGCTTTCAAGTCCGTCGGCGGCCAGCCGATCGTCTTCGACCACGTCAATGGCGCCTACGCCTGGGATGTGGATGGGAATCGCTACATCGATTACATCGGCAGCTGGGGCCCGGCCATTTGCGGCCATGCCCACCCGGAAGTGATCGCCGCCCTCCACGCGGCCCTCGATAAGGGCACCAGTTTCGGCGCCCCCTGTGTGCTGGAGAACCAGCTGGCGGAGCTGGTGATCGCGGCGGTGCCCTCGATCGAGATGGTGCGCTTCGTCAACAGCGGCACCGAGGCCTGCATGTCGGTGCTGCGCCTGATGCGTGCCTTCACCGGCCGCGAGAAGATCATCAAGTTCGAGGGCTGCTACCACGGCCACGCGGACATGTTCCTGGTCAAGGCCGGCTCCGGTGTGGCCACGCTCGGTCTGCCCGATTCCCCTGGCGTGCCTCGCTCCACCACCGCCAGCACGCTCACGGCCCCCTACAACGACCTGGAGGCCGTCAAGCAGCTGTTCGCCGAGAACGGCGGTGAGATCGCCGGTGTGATCCTCGAGCCGGTGGTGGGCAATGCCGGCTTCATCACCCCGGAAGCCGGCTTCCTGGAAGGGCTGCGTGAAATCACCCGCGAGCATGGCGCCCTGCTGGTGTTCGACGAGGTGATGACCGGCTTCCGCATCAGCTACGGCGGCGCCCAGGCCAGGTTCGGCATCACCCCCGATCTCACCACGATGGGCAAGGTGATCGGCGGCGGCCTGCCGGTGGGTGCCTACGGCGGCCGGGCCGACATCATGGCGATGGTGGCCCCCGCCGGGCCGATGTACCAGGCCGGCACCCTCAGCGGCAATCCCCTGGCGATGACGGCCGGCATCAAGACCTTGGAGCTGCTCAAGCAGCCCGGTAGCTACGAGCGGCTGGACACCATCACCAAGCGCCTCAGTGAGGGCATCGGCCTGGCCGCCCGTGCTGCCGGCCTGCCTTACAGCGGCGGCAGCATCAGCGCCATGTTCGGCTTCTTCCTCTGCGAAGGCCCGGTGCGCAACTTCGAGGAGGCCAAGGCCACCGACAGCGTCCGGTTCGGCAAGCTGCACCGAGCCATGCTGGAGCGTGGTGTCTATCTGGCCCCCAGCTCGTTTGAGGCCGGTTTCACCTCCCTGGCCCACAGCGACGCCGACATCGACGCCACGATCGAGGCCTTCCGGGGCGCCTTTGCCGAGATCGCCTGATGGTCTCGGGTTCCCAGCTTCAGCTCGGCATCCACCCCAGCCCCACCGCCAGCCTGGTTTGGGGCCGTCGCGCTTCGGCCCTGGGCCTCGGCCTGGGGTTGCTGGGCTCGGTTCTGGCGCTGGGCGGCTGCGGGGGCCCCGACCTGGCCCAGCAACCGGTCAACCTCAGCCAGGGGGTGCTCGTTGGTGCGGTGCTGGTCCTCAGCGGCAACGCCAGTGCCTACGGACAGGACCAGAACACGGGGCTGAACCTGGCCCTGGCGGAGCTGAACGGCAAGGGGGGCATCAACGGCAAGCCCCTGAACCTCAAGATTGAGGACAGCGGCAGCGATGAACCCGGTGCCAACGCCGCCTTCACCCTGCAGATCAACCGGGGCGTGATGGCGCTGATCGGTCCCACCCTGTCGCAGCAGGCCTTCTCCGCCGACCCGATCGCCCAGCGCCGCGGTGTGCCGGTGGTGGCTCCCTCCAACACCGCCACCGGCATTCCGGAAATCGGCCACTTCATCAGCCGCGTTTCGGCCCAGAGCTCGGTGATCGCGCCGCTCTCGATCGCCAGGGCCCTGCAGCTCCATCCCGGCATCCGGCGGGCCGCCGTCTTCTTCGCCCAGGACGACGCTTACAGCACCGCCGAGACGACAATCTTCCAGAAGGCCCTCACGGCCAAGGGGCTCAAGCCGGTCACCGTGCAGCGCACCCAGCTCAACGACCAGGACTTCCAGACCCAGATCAGCGCCGCCCTGCAGCAGAAGCCCGACCTGGTGGTGCTGTCCCTGCAGGCCGTCGACGGCGGCAACATGATCCGCCAGCTGCGGGAGCTCGGTTACAAGGGCGTGATCGTGGTGGGGAATGGCATGAACACCCCCAACATTTATCCGATCTGTCAGCAGTACTGCGACGGCATCCTGATCGCCCAGGCCTACAGCCCCGAACTCCGCTCCCCGGCCAACGCCACCTTCCTGCGCCGTTTCCAGGCCAGCCAGGGCGGCTCCATTCCCCCCCAGCTCACGGCCCAGGCCTGGACCGCCCTGCAGGTGGTGGCCGAAGCGCTGCAACGGCTCGATCGGCGCCAGCCGCTGCAGGGCATCAAGCTCGCCGAGGCCCGCCGCCTGCTGATGACTGAAATCCTCGCCGGCACCTATGAGACCCCGCTCGGCAAGATCCGCTTCACGCCCACAGGCGAGGTGATCCAGAAGGACTTTTTCGTCGCCCAGGTGCGCATGGAACCCGGCGGCAAGCGGGGTCGCTTTGCCCTGCTCCCCTGACCCGGGGCCAAGAGGTATGAGCGCATGGATGCCGATCTGATTCAGCTGCTGCTCAACGGCCTGTCCCTGGGGGCGGTCTATGCCCTGTTTGCCCTGGGCTACACGCTGGTGTTCTCGGTGCTGGGGGTGATCAACTTCGCGCATGGCGCCGTCTTCACGCTCGGTGCTTACTTCACCTATCTGCTGATCGGCGGTCAGGTCGGCGCCAACGGCCTATTGAGCGGCCTGCGGTTGCCGTTCAGCCTGCCCTTCGTCCTGGCCCTGCCCCTGGCCGGACTGGGCTCTGCCCTGGTGGCCCTGCTGATCGAACGGGTGGCCTTCCGTCCCCTGCGCCAGCGCGGCGCCGATTCCCTGCTGGCCCTGATCTCCAGCCTGGGGGCCGGGGTGATCCTGGTCAACCTGATCCAGCTGCTGATGGGGGCCGAGAGCTTCGCGATCCCCACCGGCACCCTCGGCGCCCTGCCGGTGGCCCTGAGCATCGGCGGGGCCCGGGTGCGCACGGTTCAGGTGCTATTGCTGGCCATCGCCGCTCTGCTGCTTGTGCTGCTGAGCGTCTGGCTGGAGGGCAGCCGCAGCGGCAAGGCCCTCCAGGCCGTCTCCGAGGATCCGGTCACCGCCCAGCTGCTCGGCATCGACAGCGACGGCATGATCCGCCTGGCCTTCGGCGTCAGCGGTTTTCTGGCCGGGGTCTCCGGTGGGCTGGTGGGTCTGAGCGTCAGCATCGCCGGGCCCTACTTCGGCATCAGCTACGGCCTCAAGGCCCTTGGGGTGCTGGTGCTGGGCGGTCTCGGCAGCGTGCCTGGAGCGGTGCTGGGGGGATTGATCATCGGCCTGGCCGAGGCGTTCGTGCCGGCGGAATGGTCCGGCTGGAAGGACGCCGTGGCCTACGGCTTCCTGTTTCTGATCCTGTTGCTCAGGCCCCAGGGTCTGCTGGGCAGGCCCCTGGGCACCAAGGTCTAGCCATGGATGCCGGCCTGCTCGTCCAGATGCTGATCGGCGCCCTGCTGGGCCTCTCGGTGTACCTGCCCCTGTACTGCGGCCAGCTGTCCCTGGCCACCCCGGGCTTCTTCGCCATCGGCGGCACCGTGGCGGCCCTGCTCTCCACCCGGGTTCCGGCCTTCGCCGGTACGGGCGCCACCTCGCCGCTGCCGGCGCTGCTGCTGGAAATGGCGCTGGCGGGCCTGCTGGCGGGCCTACTGGCCCTGGCGATCGGCGGCACGGTGCTGCGGCTGCGGGGCATCTATCTGGCCATCGCCACGATCGCCCTGGTGGAAATCCTGCGGGTGTTCAATCTCAATCTGCCCTTCACCGGTGGCGCCCTGGGCATCTTCGGCATCCCCCAGCCGTTCGATTCGACCACCGGCTACGCCGGCTTCAGCCTGGCCCTGCTGGCAGTGGTCTGCTGGTTGTGCGCCCGGCTGGAGCAGCTGCGCCTGGGCCGGGCGATGGCGGCCATCCGCGACGACGAACTGGCCGCCGCCAGCGTCGGCATCGACACCGCCCGGGTGAAGCTGACCGCCTTTGTACTCAGTGCCCTGCTGGCCGGCCTCACCGGCGCCCTGGCGGCCCATTTCCTCAACTCCTGGAACGCCAAGCTGGGCAGCTTCGACGCCAGCATCACCACCCTGGCCTTCGTCGTCTTCGGTGGCTCGCGCACCTGGCTGGGCCCGGTGATCGGGGGCCTGGCGCTCACGGCCCTGCCGGAGCTGCTGCGGCCGGTGGGTGATCTGCGGCTGATCGTCTTCGGGCTGGTGATCCTGCTGGGGCCGGTGCTGTTCCCCCAGGGGTTGATCACGCCCCAGCTGCTCCAGCGACTGGGCCACGGGTGTTCAGTCGTGGGCCAGGGGTTTTCGGGGGCAGGCCGGCGGCTGCGGGGCCGGCTCAGCGGGGTGCGGCGGCCATGAGTGCTCCCCCCCTGCTCGCGGTGGAGGGGCTGAGCTGTCGCTTCGGCGGTCTGCTGGCGCTCAACAACGTCTCCTTGGCGGTGCAGGAGGGTGAGATCTTCGGCCTGATCGGCCCCAATGGCGCCGGCAAGACCACCCTGTTCAACGCCATCTCCGCCCTGACAACTCCCAGCTCCGGCCAGGTGCTGTGGCGCGGCCAACCGATCCGGCATCCCCGGCCCGACCGGCTCAGCCGCCTGGGCCTGGCCCGCACCTTCCAGAACCTGCGCCTGTTCGACAGCCTCTCGGTCCGCGACAACGTGCTGGTGGGGCTGCACCGCTTTGCCGCTAGCCCCCTGGCGGCCGGCCTGCTCGGCACCGCCGGGGTGCGCAGGCGCCAACGGCAGCTGGAGCAACGGGCTCTGGAGCTGCTGGCCCTGGTGGGTCTGGAGGATGGGGCCGATCTGGCGGCGGCCAGCCTGCCCTATGGCGAACGGCGCCGCCTGGAGCTGGCCCGGGCCCTGGCCACCGAACCCAGGCTGCTGCTGCTCGATGAGCCCGCCGCCGGCATGAATCCGGCGGAGAAGAACGATCTCTGCGAGCTGATCCGCGCCATCCGCGACCGCTTCGATCTCACTGTGATGATCATTGAGCACCATGTGCCGCTGATGATGCGCCTCTGCGATCGGCTGGCGGTGCTCAACTTCGGTGAGCGCATCGCCCTGGGCACACCCGAGGTCGTGCGTCACGACCCGAAGGTGATCGAGGCCTATCTGGGGAGTCCGCGATGACGGCCGCCCATGCGCTCACCCCGTCCGAGGCGCCGCTGCTGGAGCTGCGCCGGCTGACCGTGCACTACGGGGCGGTCACGGCCCTGCGGGGGGTGGATCTGAGCCTGCGGCAGGGGGAGCTGGTCACCCTGCTCGGGGCCAATGGAGCCGGCAAGAGCACCACCCTGCGGGCGATCTCCCAACTGGTCCGGGCCAGTGCCGGCAGCATCCACTGGCGGGGCGCCGATCTGGCGGGCCTGCAGCCCCAGGCCACGGTCCGGCTCGGCATCGGCCATTGCCCGGAGGGACGCCGCGTGCTCAGCCGCCAGAGCGTGGCCACCAATCTGGAGCTGGGGGCCTGGCTGCGCCGGGATCGCGCCGGCATTGCTGCCGATCTGGAGCGCTGCTACGGGCTCTTCCCGCGGCTGGCGGAACGCCGTCGGCAGCTGGCCGGCAGCCTCTCGGGGGGGGAGCAGCAGATGCTGGCGATCGCCCGTTCGTTGATGGCCCGGCCCAGCCTGCTGCTGCTGGATGAACCCAGCCTGGGCCTGGCGCCAAAGCTGGTGGCTGAGGTGATGGGCACCCTGGCCGACCTGCATACCGGCGGCCTGACGATCCTGCTGGTGGAGCAGAACGCCAATGCCGCCCTGGAGATCGCCGACCGGGGTCTGGTGCTCGAGGCGGGTACGGTGTGCCTAGCGGGCAGCGCCGCAGAGCTGCTGGCCAGTGCTGAGCTGAGGGCGTCCTATCTGGGCGATGGCACCGGCTCCTGATGCGCCTGCGCCACGGATCGCCATGGCCACGGATTGCCTGCGCCACGGATTGCCTTCGCCACGGATCGCCTAGGCATGTAAATGGCATGAATTGCCAAATACGTGCAGCATCAAGCCAGCGCTGCCGCCAGGCACCATCGTATCCTCTGTATTAACCATCGGGTTTGTAACCCTGCCGGGCAGGGTCTGCTCAGTTCGCAAGCCCGATTGAACGTCTTTGTTCTGAGGGTGCCTAGAGTTTTAGACCGCAATGAGATTCCAGAACAATGGGACAGCATTCGAAGCTTTATGCCAAGGGCCTTGAGGAAATGCGCCGTCATCTTGGCCCGCAGGCTGATCATCTCATTGGCAGAATCGAGGCGATTTCGGCTGAGTTTGCCAAGGTGAATGTGGAGTTTCCCTATGGCGAGCTCTACACCCGCCAGGTGCTGGATCCACGGGTGCGGGAGCTCTGCACTGTGGCGGCGCTGACGGTGCAGGGTTTTTCCAGCCCTCAGCTGAAACTCCACATCGAAGCGGCCCTCCAATGTGGGGCCACAAAAGAGGAGATCACCGAGATCATCACCCAGATGATCGCCTATGCCGGTTTCCCTGCCGCCACCAACGCCCTGCTCGCCGCCGGCGAGGTGTTCGATCAGCTCAATGCCGCAGCCTGAGCCTGGATTGATGCAACCGCTGGCTTGATGATTCAGATCACTTCGTGCGCTCATTGGCGTTGAGGCCGTGCCGGCGATGAATGCCGCCGATCCAGTGGCGCCGATCAGCAGCGTCGATGATGGGATCCAGTCGCGCAATGCCTGCGGATGCCTTGCCCTCCCGCCCTGAAAGAGGTTCTGAAGGTGGCCCTGAGCCGCGTGCTGCCGATCCTGGTGCTGGGTCTGGCGGTGGGGCTGGCCTGCTGGCCCCTCAACCTGCTGGATCGGGCCCAGGATCAGATATTGCAGCTGCTGCCCCAGTTCGATGGGGGTAGCTGGAAGCCCTTCACGGTTGCCCTGGCCTGCGCGCCGCTGCTGGTCATGCCCCTCTTGCTGGCCCTGCAGGCCTGGAGCTGGTCCGACGGGGCCGGATCCGGCATCCCCCAGACCCTGGTCACCCTGGAGCATCCAGAGCGCGCCGACCGGCTGCTGGCACCGAAGGCCACGGTGCAGCGCCTGATCCTCTGGTCGATGGCCACCCTGGCCCTGCTGCCCCTGGGCCGGGAGGGTCCGGTGGTGCACGTGGGTGCGGCCATGGCCCACAGCCTGCGGCAACGGTTTCCGCGCTGGTTCCAGCATCTGGCCAGCGGCGATCTGATCGCTCTTGCAGGCGGCGCCGGCCTGGCCGCCGGCTTCAACACCCCCTTGGTCGGCACGGTGTTCGTGGCCGAGGAACTCACCAGTCGTTTCGGTCCCAGGCTGATCTGGCCCACCCTGCTGGCCTCGGTCACCGCCGCCGGCATCAGCAATCTGGGCGGCCAGCCGATGTTCGCCCTCGGGTTGTTGCAGGCCACGCCGAGTGAACCCCGGCAGTTGCTCTGGGCCCTGCCGCTGGGCATCGGCGCGGGAGTGCTGGGCGCCGTGTTCGGCCGCCTGCTGCTGGAGACGACCCGCCGCCTCACCCCGATCGCCCGCCGCCATCCCCTGCGGCTTGGGCTGGTGCTGGGGGTGCTCCTGACTGCCCTGACCCTGCTCAGCCGTGGCGCCGCCAACGGTGATGGTGAGGCGCTGATGAGCTGGATGATCGGCCATCCCGATGCCGATCTGTCCACCGCCGGCCTGCTCCTGGCTCGCCTGATCGGCCCCTGTCTGGCCCTGGGGGTCGGGGTGCCGGGGGGATTGATCGATCCGGCCTTCGCCATCGGCGCCGTGTTCGGTCAGGGGGTGGGCCAGCTGCTGGGGCTGGGGGTGATGGGTCTGGCCCTGGGCATGGCGGCGGCCCTGGCCGGAGCCACCCAGCTGCCGGTGCTGAGCGTGGTGTTCGCCCTGCGGCTGGCGGGGGATCAGCAGCTCCTGCCTGGCGTGGTGCTGGCGGCAGTGATCGGCGCCTACTGCAGCCGGTTGCTGATGAAGAAGCCGGTGTATCACGCCCTGGCGGCTGGCCTGGAGTGAGCGGGGCGGGCCTTGGCCACGTCCGGGCCGGGGATCGGCTTCGCGGTTGTGTTCGCCCCAGCCCACAACCTCGCCAGCTACTGACCACTTGGTAAAACCCGGTATATGTTGGGCCGACCTTTTCTCAAGATCCCAGTGACCGCACCGGCCTCCCCCACCATGCGTTGGATTGCCGCCGGCCTGCTTGCCGCCGGTGCGGGCCTTTCCCTGGCCCTGCCGTTCGTATCGGCCACCCTGTTGACGATCCTGCTGGGCAGCGCCGCCGTGGTAGCCGGCATCTCCCAGCTGCTGCGGCTCAGCGGCGCGGCTGAGATCCGCGGCAAGATTTTCCGTGGTCTTTCCGGGGTGCTTTACCTGCTGGGGGGGCTCTGGTGCATCGCCTATCCGATCGAGAGCACCGTCAGCCTCACCCTGTTCCTGGGCTTCCTGCTGGTGGCCGAGGGCGTGATGGAGCTGGCCTCCTCCGCTTCCGGCTCGATCCCGGCCCGGGGCCTGGTGTTGCTGGATGGCATCGTCACCGTGGTTCTCGGCGGCATGCTGGTGGCCGAATGGCCCAGCGACAGCATCTGGGCGATCGGCACCCTGTTCGCGATCGCCCTGGGCTTCTCGGCGGTGAACATGCTCACGGCCCCTGCCCCCACCGGACAGTCAGGCGCCAGCTGAACCCTTCTGTTGGGGCGTCACGGCCGGACCGTAGCCGCCTCCACCGGGGGTCTCGACCCTGAGCACGTCTCCTGCCGCCATCGATAAGGCGACCGATCCGGGCAGTGCCTCCACGCTGCCATCGGCCAGGCAGCGGCTGTTGAAGCCCGTACGGCCAGGGCGGCCACCGGCCAGGCCGAAGGGGGCCACCCGGCGGGAGCCGGAGATGATCGCCGCCGTCATCGGCTCCAGGAAGCGCAGCCAGCGCACCACGCCATCGCCGCCGCGCCAGCGACCGGCACCGCCACTACCGCGGCGGATGGCGAACCGCTCGAGCCTGACCGGGAAGCGGGCCTCGAGGATCTCGGGGTCGGTGAGACGGGAGTTGGTCATGTGGCTCTGGACCGCACTGGCGCCGCCGAAGCCCTGGCCATCGGCCAGCACCCCGGCGCCGGTGCCGCCGCAGATCGTTTCGTAGTACTGGCAGCGGTCGTTGCCGAAGCTGAGATTGTTCATAGTTCCCTGGGCGGCCGCCATCACCCCCAGGGCCCCGAACAGTGCATTGACCACGGCCTGGGAGGTTTCCACATTGCCCGCCACCACGGCGGCAGGCGGATCGGGGTGCAGCAGGCTGCTCCGGGGCACCACCAGGTCGATCGGCTCGAAACAGCCGGCATTGAGCGGAATTGCCTGGCCCACCAGGCAACGAAACACATACAGCACGGCCGACTTGGTGATCGCCAGCGGTGCATTGCCATTGCCGGCCTGCTGGGGGGAGGTGCCGCTGAAGTCCACCAGCGCCCGGCGGCGCCGATGGTCGATGCGCACCGCCACCTGAATGCGGCCACCATCGTCGAGCTCGACGCTCCACTCGCCGTCGTGCAGGCGATCGATCACATCACGCACCGCGGCGGCGGCGTTGGTCTGCACATGGGTCATGTAGGCGCTCACCTCCGCCTCGCCCTGCAGGGCCATCAGGCGCTCGATCTCGGCCACCCCCAGCCGGTTGGCGGCCACCTGGGCCTGTAGATCAGCCAGCAGCTGGTCGGGGTTGCGCACCGGATACCGACCGGCAAGGAGCCGTTGCCGCCAGGATGGCTCATCCAATTGGCCCCGACTGATAAGCGGTACGTTGTCGAGCAACAGGCCTTCCTCGCTGATGTCATGGCTGAAGGGAGGCATCGATCCCGGCGTGATGCCGCCCACATCGGCGTGATGGCCGCGGCAGGCCACATAGAACAGCGGCTCCGAGCGCTCCCTCGCCGATCGGCTCGAATCGGAGCCATCGGTGGCGAACACCGGCGTGATCACGGTGATGTCGGGCAGGTGCGTGCCGCCGTTGTAAGGGTTGTTGGCAGCCACGGCATCGCCCGGGGCCAGCGGCGGCAGCGCCCCTAGCTCCACGGCGCGCATCAGGGCCTCGACGCTCTCGCCCATGGAGCCGAGATGGACGGGGATGTGGGGGGCATTGGCCACCAGGCGCCCGCGGCCGTCGAACAGGGCACAGGAGAAATCCAGCCGCTCGCGGATGTTGACCGAGCGGCTGCTCTGCTGCAACCGCACCCCCATCTGCTCGGCGATGGCGCTGAAGCGGTGGTTGTAGAGCTCGAGCGTCACCGGATCGGCTGATCGATCCTTCAAGCTCTCGCTGGCGGACGCCTGGCCATCGCCATCCACCGCTGAAGCTGCGATCCGCTCCAGTAGCAGCTCGCCTTGTTCCAGCACCCGGGCGCTCCAGCCCGTCTCCAGCACCGTGGCTCCCGTGGTTTCGATCACCAGCGCCGGCCCCACCAGGCACTGGCCGGCGCTGAGCTGATCCCGTCGCCATAACGGCACGTCATGCCAGGCCATCCCCTCGCCCAGGGGCAGGCCCAGGGGCAGGCCCACGGGCAGGCACAGGGGCGTGGTAGCCGGGGGCACTGGCATCACCCCGGGTTCCGTGTTGATCCGTCGGGACCCTGGCAGTCGGGAGATCGGCGGCGGCAGCGAGGGTTTTGCACCGGCCTCCGCGGCCCCGGCGGCTGGTTCTGCGACCAGTTCCACCTCGATCCGCTCCAGCACCAGCGGTTCCCCGGGCACCACGTAGCCGAAGCGGCGGCGGTGCAACGTCTCGAACCCTGCGCGCAGCGGCGTCAGAATCCGGTCATCGCTCGCGGCCTGCCACTGCTCCAGCAGCGGCTCCGGCAGACCCATCTCCAAGCCCGCATCACTGGCCGGGTAGCGCAGTTCCAGGCGTATGCGCCGCTGCACAGCGCCACCGACCTCCAGGTCTCCGGCCTGCTCCAGCGAACCGCGGGCTTCGGCGCTGAGCGCCTTGATGCACGTCAGCAGGTCGGCGCGGCACAGAGCCTCCAGGGGCTGACGCAGGCAGCGCTCCACCCGTTGGCTTTGGCGGGCCAGGCCGATGCCCCAGGCGGAGAGCACGCCGGCGAGGGGATGGATCAGTACCTGCTGGATGCCGAGGCTGGCGGCCAGGGCGCAGCCGTGCTGGCCACCAGCCCCGCCGTAGCAGACCAGCACGGCGCCGCGGATGTCATGGCCCCGCTGAATCGAGATGCGCCGGATCGCCTCCGCCATCCGCTCATGGGCGATCGTCAGGGCCCCCTGGGCCAGCTGTTCCAGCGCCAGGGAGCCGTCATCGCCGCTCGCCTGCCCCAGCTCCGAGGCCAGCGCCACGAACCGCTGCCGCACCACCACCGCATCGGCAGCGAGGTCGCCGCAGGGGCCGAACACCGCAGGCAGTGCCCCTGGGGGCAGGCGGCCGAGCAGCAGGTTGGCGTCGGTCACCGTCAGCGGGCCGCCGCGGCGATAACAGGCCGGACCCGGATCGGAGCCGGCGGACTGGGGACCCACCAGCAGGCGCCGGCCGTCGGCCCGCAGCAGCGAACCACCCCCTGCCGCCACGGTGTGGATCGGCAGCATCGCCGCCTGCACCTGCAGCCCGGCGATCTCGGTCGACGACGCTCGCTCCCAGGCGTCCTCACCCCTGGACCCATCGAAATGGAAGACATCGGTGGAGGTACCACCCATGTCAAAGCCGACGATCGGCCGGTCGCCGCAGCCCGCCGCCCGGGCCGCGGCGACCGCCGCCACCATGCCTCCGGCCGGACCGGAGAGGATCGTGTCCTTGGCCTGCAACTGGGCGGGCGCCTGCAGAGCGCCGCCGGAGGTCATCACCCGCAGCCGCGTCGCGGCTCCCAGGGCTTCGCCCACCTGGTCCAGGTAGCGCTGCAGGATGGGGCGGACCGCCGCCTCCACCACGGTGGTCTCCAATCGGGGCACGATCCGGGGCTGGCGGCTGAGCTGATGGGAGAGCAGCACCGAACCAAAGCCGAGTTGCTCCAGCCAGCGGCCCAGGGCCAGCTCATGGATCGGATGGCGGTAGCTGTGCATCAGCGCAACGGCAACCTGGCGGTAGCCATCGGCCATGGCTTGGCGCAGTTCCGCTTCCAGCGGGCCATCCAGCTGCAGAGCCACGAGCTCGGCCCCATCGGCAGCCAGCCTTGCGTCCACCTCGATCACCCGCATCGCCAGGGGCTCGGGTCGCTCGATCTGCAGCGCGAAGATGTCGGGTCGGTGTTGATCGCCAATGCGGGGCAGATCGGCGAATCCGCTGTTGACCAGCAGCAGCACCGGCTCCAGCTGCCGCTCCAGCAGCGCATTGGTGGCCACGGTGGTGCCGAGGCGCACCTCCTCCACCAGGCCCGGCGGCAGGGGCTGGTCGGGTTCCAGTTGCAGCACCTCCTTCAGGGCCCGGATCGCCGGATCACCAGGCTGCTGCGGCTGCACCGACAGCACCTTGCGCACCACCAGCCGGCCTTCGGGCGAGCGGCCCACCAGATCGGTGAAGGTGCCGCCCCGGTCGATTGCGAAGCGCCAGCCCGTTGGCATTGAGGCCTGCGGGCCCCCGCTCCCGCAAGGTTCAGCCTCAGCCATGGTCCTGTCCATGGGCGATCGCTTTCTGCTCCCCGCTGCGCGCCATGCCCGTCACGCCCTCCCAGTCCGTCAGCCTGGCCAGTCTGATCGGCCGCTCAGCTCTGGCACCAGGATCGGCGCAGGACCGCTCCGAAATGACCGGCCCTGCAGGCCAAGCGTTGAGCGGGGTGGTTCGATCGCCTCGCAACGAGCGAACAGCAGGGCTTCGCAGGGGATGATTGCTGCCATGCCGCGGCCTTTCGCTGGACGCCATCGGCCCTGAGGCCGTGCCGATTCTGGTTGGTATCCCTGGGCTGAGGTTTCCGCGGACTGCAGTCAGCGTCATCGCCGGTCTGGAGTGTCCAGCGCCTCGGTCCACGGACGCAGGTCGGGGAAGGTTCCGCTCCTCAGGGAACGGATCCGGCAGGGAGCTGAGATGGCCGTGGATGGACCTCCGGTCGCTGCTTCGCCCCGATCGCCTGGATGTGAGGGATCGCGAACGGCCGATCTGCCTGACGCGACGACGAGTCGTGTTTAGGGACTCCTGAAAAAGGTTTCTTACCAGGCAGGGCCAATCTGCCGCCGAGACCGGGGATCAAGGACCCAATCAACTTCTCTATGCGGTCAGCAGCACATCTTGCCAACCAGTGCATGAAAAGCGTCTGACTCTCCTGGATGGCTCATAGGGCCGCAGGTAACACCAAAACCAGCCACAAAGAAAGACAAAGAAGAGGCGGAGCAGCCTCAGGATCTTCTCAGCACACATGACCAGGAAGGCCATGGAGATTGAGGTCTCAGCTCCATGGGCCAGCCTTGCCATGATCAGTCTCAATGAATACTTACGTTTTCCAGAACCAAAAATACCCTCCACTTCATTCCGCCTGCGCTGATCGGCGCTGAGCAGTTGCTTATGTACAGCGTTGACGCCTGGATCCTTCGGTGGCCTGCCCAAGCGCTTGCCAGAGAGGCGAATGTTCTCCCTTGAGCAGAAGTGCCTATTATTGGTATTGATGTAGATGCGATCTGCACATATGCGTTCGGGGTAGCAGCCATTATCCTGCTTGTATTTTTCGGCTTGAGCAATCAGGTCTCCCCCTTCGTTGTAGGCGTCCCAGCTGATCCTATGGAGGAACGGGAAGCCATTCTGAACCGAGACGCTAATCTTTGCCCCGAACTCAACAGCAGCACGTGCCTTGCCACGAACGATTGGCCTCACCTGGCGTTGAACCAGATTGACCAGCCGATCTGGGATGCTACGCGTTTTGCTATGGATCAGAACACTTTGCTGCCTGCATAGCTCACTGCAAGCAAGGAGCTTGTGCCACCAATGCCGCTTGAGGCAGGAAAGGCTTGCCCCAGCTGCTATGAGGGCATCAACTGCCTCTAGATTCCGCTGCAGATAGCTAAGCTGTCGCCTCACGGCCGCCTTCAGTTTCCTGCGGCGTGGCTTTTTCTGCTTGGCTAAATTAAGGAAATGGAAGCGTGCTTTGCCGCGGTCATAACGTGGACGATGAGCTTGAATGCCAGGGAAAACCTTGCAGAGGTCATCAATAATTCGTTCGGTTGTGACTCGCGCCTCGTTCAGCAGCTTTAGATCTGTTGGGTACGTGATGTCAGCAGGCGTGCAACTGGCATCAATCGTCAGCGTTCCCCAGTTCTTCCCTTCTGGCCAATCGGAAGGCTTGATAAAGTCGTCAATGGACAGTTGACCGTCGTTGCCAGAATCTTGATCGTCACTGTCATCCTCTTCAAGCTGCGATGCAATGACTTCAACCAGCATCTCTTTTCCACGTTGCA
>JAPLID010000054.1 GCA_026389285.1 Cyanobacteriota bacterium | reverse complement strand
CCTTCATCACCAAGACCCCGCCCGCTTCGGTGCTGATCTCCAAGGCGGCTGGCATCGAAAAGGGTGCCGCCACCTCCGCCAAGGGCTCGGTGGGTGCGATCAGTCGGGCCCAGCTCGAGGAGATCGCCAAAACCAAGCTGCCCGATCTCAACTGCAGCAGCGTTGAGTCGGCGATGCGCATCATCGAAGGCACCGCCCGCAACATGGGCGTCGCCATCAACGACTGAGCGTCGCCTCCGGCGGCCTTGGTGCTGTCCCGTCCAACCGTTCACCCCATCGGGGGAGACCATCCGGTCGCCTGCACCCCATTCCCGTCATGCCCAAACCGTCCAAGCGCTACACCGCCCTCGCCGCCAAGGTCGAGGACCGCAGCCACGAGCCCACCGAGGCGATCGAGCTGGTCAAGGCCAACGCCAATGCCCGTTTCGATGAAACGGTCGAGGCCCACGTGCGCCTCGGCATCGATCCCAAGTACACCGACCAGCAGCTGCGCACCACCGTGGCCCTGCCCCACGGCACCGGTCAGACCATTCGCATCGCCGTGATCGCCCGGGGCGAGAAGGTGGCCGAGGCCAAGGCCGCCGGCGCCGACCTGGCTGGCGATGAGGAGCTGGTCGATCAGATCGCCGGCGGCGCCATGGATTGTGATCTGCTGATCGCCACCCCGGACATGATGCCCAAGGTGGCCAAGCTCGGCCGGGTGCTCGGTCCCCGCGGCCTGATGCCCAACCCCAAGGCTGGCACCGTCACCACCGATCTGGCCGGCGCCATCAACGAGTTCAAGGCGGGCAAGCTCGAGTTCCGGGCCGACCGGGCCGGCATCGTGCACGTGCGCTTCGGCAAGGCCAGCTTTGACGCGGCCAAGCTGCTCGACAACCTCAAGGCCCTGCAGGAGACCATCGACCGCCAGAAGCCCAGCGGCGCCAAGGGCCGCTACTGGAGGAGCCTTTACATCACCTCCACCATGGGCCCCTCGGTCCAGGTCGACTTCACCGCCCTGCAGGACATCAAGCAGGAAGGCTGAGGTTGGCTCCAGGCAAGCCCCCGTCTTTGGCGGGGGCTTTGTTGTGGGCAGGATCACCGCCCCCAGCGCAGGGCCGGGGTGTGCACCGGCGCATCCCAGAGCGGGGTGATCGTCTCATCGAGCAGGGTGAGGCTCAAGGAGCAGCCCGCCATCTCCAGCGAGGTGACATAGGAGCCGGTGAGATGGCGCACCACGCGGATGCCGGCGGCGTCCAGCACCCGATGGGCGGCACTCACCATGCCGTAGAGCTCCAGTAGCGGCGTACCACCGAAGCCGTTGACCAGCAGCAGCACCTCGCTGCCCCGCTGGGGTTTGAGATCCTCGAGCACGCTGCCCAGCAGTTCTGCGGCCAGGCTGTCGGCGGCGGCCATGGCCTGGCGGCGGCGCCCCGGTTCGCCGTGGATGCCCACGCCCATCTCGATCTCGTCGTCGGCCAGCACAAAGGTGGGGCTGCCGATCGCCGGCACGGTGCAGGAGGTCAGGGCGACGCCCATCGTGCGGGTGCAGCCGTTCACCCGTTCGCCCAGGCTGCGCAGGCTGTCCAGATCGGCCCCCTGCTCGGCGGCGGCTCCCACCACCTTCTCCACCACCAGGGTGCCGGCGACGCCGCGGCGGCCCTGGGTCCAGGTGGAGTCCTCCACGGCGACATCGTCGTTGGTGATCACGCTGGCCACCGGGCCGGTGGCCAGTTCGGCCGCCATGGCGAAGTTCATCACATCGCCCGAGTAGTTCTTGACGATGTAAAGCACCCCTGCGCCGCTATCCACCGCCTCGGCCGCCGCCAGCATCTGATCGGGGGTGGGGGAGGTGAACACCTGGCCGGGGCAGGCGGCGTCGAGCATGCCGTAGCCCACGAAGCCGCCATGCAGCGGTTCATGGCCGGTGCCGCCGCCGGAGATCAGGGCCACCTTGCCGGGCGTGGCCTGGCGCCGGCGCAGGTAGCGGCGTTGCTCATCGAGCACCAGGAGATCGGCGTGGGCCAGGGCCATGCCGTCGAGGCCATCGCGCAGGAATTCGTCGGGGCCGTTGATCAGTTTTTTCATCGCTTTGGCGCTGGCGTTGGGGGATGGTGGCGTTGGGGGCGGTGGTGTTGGGGGAGAGCGGCCGGCTCAGGCGCCATGGGCGCCGATCACCTGTTGCACCGTTGCCAGACGGGGCGGGGGCACCGAGATGGCCCGCAGCCCGGCGCTGAGCAGATCCTCCAGCTGGCCCGGATCGGTCGCCGCTTCGCCGCAGAGACAGATCGACCGGCCGCGGCGCTCGGCGGCCTTGATGCACAGGCCGATCAGCTCCAGCACCACGGGCCAGCCGGCCCGCTGCAAGGCCGCCAGGTCGGCGTGACTGCGGCCGGCGGCCAGGGTGTACTGGCTGAGGTCGTTGCTGCCGATCGCGTAGAAGTCGGCGTTGAAGCGCTCGGCCGCCAGGGCGTCGGCGGGCACTTCCAACATCACCCCCAGGGCCGGCCGGCGGCAGGGTATCTTGGCGGCCTCCAGCTCCGCCAGCGCCTGATCGAGCAGGGCGGCGGCGGCCTCGAACTCCTGGGGGAGCGTCACCATCGGCAGCAGCACCCGTAGATCGCCCTCGCAGGCGGCCCGGGCCAGGGCCCGCAGCTGGATCAGGAAGCCTTCGGGATGGAGCAGCGACAGGCGCAGACCCCGCAGCCCCAGCGCTGGATCGATCTCCGCCCTGGCCTGGCCGGGCTGGGGTTTGTCGCCCCCCAGGTCCAGGGTGCGCACCGTCACCGGCCGGCCGTCGGCCCAGCGCAGCAGGTCGCCGTAGAGCTGGGTCTGGGTGTCTTCATCCGGCAGCCCCGTGGCGGGATCCGCGGCTCCGGAGGCCAGAAACAGGAACTCACTGCGCGCCAGGCCGATGCCGTCGCAGACCCGGGGATCGAGGTTCCGCAGCTGGGCTGGATCGTCGATGTTGAGCAGTACCGTCACCGCTTCGCCCGATGCCGTGAGCACCGGTCGCTCCAGGGCGGGCGAGGCCTGCAGCCGGATCCGCGCAGCGGCGTCAAGGCGCTGAGCGAACTGGGCCAGCGTTGCTGGCTCGGGATCGAAGATCACCGCACCGCTCTCGCCATCGACGCAGGCCACCCTGGCTCCGGCCGGCAGTACGCCAGTGCCCACCAGCATCGGGATGGCGCGGGAGCGGGCCAGCAGGGCCACATGGGAGGCGGGCGAGCCGGCCGCCAGCACGATGGCGCCACCGCCGCTCCAGTCCAGGGTCAGGAACTGGGAGGGGGTCAGGTCGTCGGCCAGCAGCACGGCACCGGCGGGTTTCGCCGTGGCCTGGAGCGCCTCGGCACCGCCTGGCCGCAGCTGGGCGCGCACCCGATCGCGCAGGTCAATCAGGTCGCTGGCGCGGGTGCGGAAGTGTTCATCCGGATCGCTGAGGTAAGGGGCGATCTCGGCATCCAGGGCCGCCATCCAGGCGGCCTCGGCCGTGGGCCTGTCTACGCCGCCAGGCCCCAGAGCCGCGAAGGCGGGCGCCGCCAGGCTGGGATCGTCCAGCACGGCCAGCTGAAAACCCAGGATTTCGCGGCCATCGGCGCCGTCGGGTCCCTGGATTCGGTCGGCCAGGGCCTCCAGTTCGGCCTGGGCGCGGGCGATGGCGGCCTGCAGGGCGGCCGCCGCCCCCTGGTCAGGCCCGGTCGCTTCCGGGCTGGGTTGATTCCGGTGGCTGCTGTCGTGCCCCACCCGCCCCCTGCTCTCGCCGCCTTGGTTGGTGCTATCGCCGCTGTCAGCCCCTTGCCTTGGTGCAACGTTGTCCTCCCCACCCCAGCTCTGGGCCTGGGGCAGTCGCCAGATGGGCCCCCAGGCGAGACCACCGCAGGCCACCTGAGCGCTGCGCCGCTGGGCTGCCGGCTCAGCCACGGCTGTTCTCTACGCCACGGCTGTTCTCTATGCCACGGCTGTTCTCTACGCCACGGCTGCTTTCAAGGCCCGGGCTGTCTTCAAAGCCCTGGCGGACCAGCTGCAGCAGGGCGTCCAGGGCGGCGCCGGCATCGGCTCCTTCCACCTGCAGATGCAGCACGCGGCCCTGGCCGGCCCGCAGGCGCATCACCTGCACGGGGCTCTTGGCATCGGCCCAGGGACCTGTTGCCGCCAGGGCCACCTCGATGCGGGACTGGAAGCGCTTGGCGGTCTGGGTGAAGCGCACGGCCGGCCGGGCGTGCAGGCCGACGGCGTTGACCAGTTCGGCCTGGCCGCGGCGGATCGGCTCCGGGGAGTCCGGGGCTGGGGGCGTGGCGTCGGCAGCGGATGCAGGCCAGGCTGGCGGCGTGGCGGCGCCCATGGCGGAAGCTGCCACGGCGCGCACCGCCGCCAGATCGGCGCCACCGGAGGCTTCGGTGGCGCCGATCACGGCGCCCTCCACCAGCGGCGCCTCGCAGATCTGCACCCGGGCCCGCCGCCCCTCGTCCAGCAGTTCGATCGCCATCTCCGCCTGCATGGCGGCCCCACCGAGATCCACCAGCACGGCCACACCGTCTTCGCTCCAGGCGGCCTCGATCGCCCGGAGGATGGCGCCCACGTCGCTGCCCAGCCCCCCCTGGCCATCGCCGCCGCACCAGCCCAGAGGCACCATCGTCCCCACCATCTGCCGCACCATGTCGGCGGTGCCCTCCGCCACCTTGGGCGAGTGCGACACGATCACGATGCCGACGGTCATGGCGTGAGCGGGGGGGAGGCCGCTGCTGGGGGCAGGGCTTCGAGCAGGGCCACCAGTATCAGGGCGCTGGAGCGGGCGCCGGGGTCCATGTGGCCGATCGAGCGCTCCCCCAGAAAGGAGGCCCGGCCGCGGGTGGCGAGCATCGGTGTGGTCGCCGCAGCGGCCGCCAGGGTCAGAGGGCCCAGAGAGGTCACGGGTTGCGCCCCTGCCAGGGCCTGCTGGAGAGGGACGAGCACATCGAGCAGGGTTTTCTGGCCGCTGTCGGAGCGACCCCGGGCCTTCACCGCCGCCACGGCCGCTCCGAAGGCGGCGGCCAGGGTGGCCCGGTCGGGCGGATCGGACTGCCCCTGCAGCGCCTTGCCCAGCTCCAACAGCAGGGTGCCGTAGAGGGGGCCGGAGGCGCCGCCCACCGTCATCACCAGGGTCATGCCGCTCTGGCGCAGCAGCTCTGCCAGGGGCAGCCCCGCCAGGGAGTCCGCCTTGGCCAGCACCGCCTCGGCGCCGCGTTTCATGTTGATGCCGTGATCCCCATCGCCGATCGCCCGATCCAGTTCGGTGAGTTCATCGGCGTGGGCGATCAGGCTGCCGGCCGCGGCTTTGATCAGGGCCCAGCTGCCCGTTCCTGACATCGACAGGCCGCAACTGGCGCCAGTATGAGGCCTGTGGCCGGGCGCGCCGTCTGCTGGCCTCAGCCTGGAACAGCGCTGGCTCGTGTCCCGGCAGCGGGATTTAGTCTCAGTCCGTCCTGTATATTTTCTGATCTGGCTTCGGCCAGATGGGCTCGCGCCCTACCCAAGACAGCAGGTCGCCCTGGTGTTCGCCGGATTCTCCGACGTCCCAGATGTGTAAGTCCTGCCGAGGTGCACGCGACAGGTTTTGGCCCGGGAGGGGGGTGACCCCCGACGGAGCGGAGCATGCAGCGGCCTCGAAGCGCTTCCGGATTCTCCGGGGGCGGACCCACCAGGGTTTCTAGGTCGCGTCCCGGCTTGTTCCTCTCGATCCGTACCTCCTCCCATGGGCCGCACGCTGGAGAACAAGCAACAGATCGTCGAAGAGCTCAAAGGGCTCCTCGGTGAAGCCGAAATGGCGCTGGTCCTTGATTACAAGGGTCTG
>JAPLID010000083.1 GCA_026389285.1 Cyanobacteriota bacterium | reverse complement strand
TGGCGGGCAGCAGCCATTCCCTGGTGGATTACAACCGCGCCGGCGTCGCCCTGGCCGAAATCGTCAGCAAGCCGGATCTGCGCACGGGCCGGGAGGCGGCAGAGTACGCCTCGGAGATTCGCCGCATCATGCGCTATCTCGGCGTCTCCGATGGCAACATGCAGGAGGGTTCCCTGCGCTGCGACGTCAATATCTCGGTGCGGCAGGGCCCCGACGCCCCCTTTGGCGTCAAGGTGGAAATCAAAAATATGAATTCCTTCTCGGCGATCCAGAAGGCCTGTGAGTATGAAATTCAACGGCAGATCAAGGCCATTGAGGCCGGCGAGCCGATCGTGCAGGAAACCCGCCTTTGGGATGAGGGCAAGCAGCTCACCAAGAGCATGCGAATCAAGGAAGGATCCAGTGACTATCGCTATTTCCCAGAACCGGATCTGGGGCCCATCGAGGTGAATGGAGCCCAGCGCCAGGCCTGGTTATCTGAGTTGCCCGAGTTGCCCTCCGCCAAGCGGCACCGCTACGCCGACCAGCTGGGCTTGTCCATCTACGACGCCCGGGTGCTCACCGATGAGCGGGCCATGGCCGAATACTTCGAGGCGGTGGTGGCGGCGGGAGCCGAGGCCAAGGGGGCCGCCAACTGGATCTGTGGCGACATCGCCGCCCATGTCAACGCCAACCGCCTCGATTACGCCACCTTGCCCCTGCGTCCCGAGCAATTGGCCGAACTGGTGGGCTTGATCGAAGCCAACACGATCAGCGGCAAGATCGCCAAGGAGATCCTGCCCGAGCTGCTGGAACAGGGGGGCTCCGCCAAGGCGATCGTGGCGACCAGGGGCCTGGGCATGATCAGTGATCCAGCGGCCATCGGCACGATTGTCGATGGCTTGCTGGCGGCCCATCCGGCCGAGGTGGAGGCCTTCAGGGGCGGCAAGAACAAATTGCAGGGCTTCTTTGTGGGCCAGTTGATGAAGCAGACCGGCGGCCGCGCCGACCCCAAGCTGGCCAACCAGATCCTGATGGAGAAGCTCAAGGGTTGAGGGCCAGGGCTGCGGCCAGCTGCTGTTCGAGGGCTTCGGGATCCCCATCGTTGTTAATCAGCCGATCGGCGAGGGCCTGTTTGCGGGCCAGGGGCCATTGGGCGGCGATGCGCGCCAGCGCCTCCGGCTCCGGCAGCCCATCGCGCCCGATCAGGCGGCGGAGTTGGGTTTCGGGGCGGCACATCACCAGCCACACCTCGCTGCAAAGGGATTCCAGCCCGGCCTCAAAGAGCAGCGGAAGCATCAGCACCACCACGGGCGCGTCGGCCAGCCGCTCCAATTCAGCCTCGAAGCGCTGGCGTACGAGGGGGTGCACCAGCTGTTCCAGCCAGCGGCGCTCCACCGGATCGGCGAAGACGATGCGCCCCAAGGCGGCCCGATCGATGGTGTCACCAGCCCCGGCCGCCACCGGCTCGCCGTAGCGGGCCAGAACGGCCAGGGCTCCGGGGCTGCCTGGGGCGAGGGCCCCACGGGCGTAGAGGTCCGCATCCAGTACCGGCAGGCCGAACCGCCCGGCGAGTAGCTGGCCCACCGTGCTTTTGCCCGTGGCGAGGCCGCCCGTGAGGCCGATGCGGCGCTGGTCGGCGCCCTGGAATCTCTGGCGCATCACGGCGGCATGGCTGGAGCGCGAGCGTTCGAAGTGTTCATCTTGGCGATCGGGGTCGGTGCTTAGGTTCCCGTCGCACCCAAACCAGCTCTCTGGTCAAGATGATCGATCATTCTGGATAAGCCTTCCACATTCCGCTCCCAGCTGAACAACTTGGCGCGCTCGATCGAGTTCAACGCCATTTTTGCCAGCAAAGTTCTGTTCTGCCCGAGTTGGCTGATGGCTTTAGCAAGTGCCAGGGCATCCTCCGCAGGAACCATCAATCCTGTCTCCCCCTCTTCGACCATCAGGGGAATCCCACCAACGCAACTGGCAACCACCGGAAGTCCCGACGCCATCCCCTCGAGAACCACCAGTGGACAGGGGTCGTTGATGGAAGGGACGATCAGGATGTGGTGTTGCGAATAAAGCGAAAAGAGTCGCTCCCGAGGGACGCTGCCGATCCACTTGATCCTCTCCTGCAACCCGGCACC
>JAPLID010000072.1 GCA_026389285.1 Cyanobacteriota bacterium | reverse complement strand
TGGTGGCGGTGGCCGGTCGGCTGATGACCCGGCGGGTGATGGGCAAGCTGGCCTTCTTCACCCTGGCCGATGAAACCGGCCCGATCCAGCTCTACATCGACAAGGCCAGCCTGGAGGCGGCCCATCCCCATAACCCTGATGTCTTCAGCCAGATCACCTCGCTCACCGATGCCGGTGACTGGATCGGTGTGCACGGCACTCTGAAGCGCACCGATCGCGGTGAGCTGTCGGTGAAGGTGAGCGACTGGCGGATGCTGAGCAAGTCGCTGCAGCCCCTGCCTGACAAGTGGCATGGCCTGGCGGATGTGGAGAAGCGCTACCGGCAGCGCTATCTCGATCTGATCGTTTCGCCCCACACCCGCGAAACTTTCCGCCGCCGCGCCCTGCTGGTGAGCACCATGCGCCGCTGGCTGGACGACAGGGAGTTCCTCGAGATCGAGACGCCTGTGCTGCAGAGCGAAGCCGGCGGGGCCGACGCCCGTCCCTTCGCGACCCATCACAACGCCCTCGATCTGCCCTTGACCCTGCGCATCGCCACCGAACTGCACCTCAAGCGGCTGGTGGTGGGGGGCTTCGAGCGGGTCTACGAGCTGGGTCGCATCTTCCGCAACGAAGGGATCAGCACCCGCCACAATCCCGAGTTCACCTCGGTGGAGATCTACCAGGCTTATGCCGACTACCACGACATGATGGTGCTCACCGAGACGTTGATCGCCACCTGCTGCCAGGCGGTCTGCGGCACCACTGAGATCGAGTACCAGGGCACCGCCATCGATCTCACGCCCCCCTGGACCCGCGCCACCATGCATGAGCTGGTGCAGCGGGCCACCGGTCTCGATTTCACCACCCGGGCCGAGGCGGCCGCGGCGATGGCCGCTCAGGAACTGCTGGTGCCCGAGGCCGCCGACAGCGTCGGTCGGCTGCTGGTGGAGGCGTTTGAGCAGCGGGTCGAGACCTCGCTGATCCAGCCCACCTTCGTGCTCGATTATCCAGTCGAAAACTCGCCCCTGGCCCGCACCCATCGCAGCAAGCCGGGGTTGGTGGAGCGCTTTGAGCTGTTCATCGTCGGCCGCGAGACCGCCAATGCCTTCAGCGAGTTGATCGACCCGGTGGATCAGCGCCGCCGTCTGGAGGCCCAGCAGGAGCGCCGCCGCGCCGGTGACCCTGAGGCCCAGACCGTGGACGAGGATTTCCTCCACGCGCTCGAGGTCGGCATGCCTCCCACCGGCGGCCTCGGCATCGGCATCGATCGGCTGGTGATGCTGCTCACGGACAGCCCTTCGATCCGGGATGTGATCGCTTTTCCACTGCTCCGTCCGGAGGGCCGGCCTGAGGTGGGATCCGACGCAATGGGATAATGAATTTCAGTAGGCAATCTCCCCCATCGGGGCACCCCTGACATGAGTGGCGAGCGCGTCGGTTTTCGCTTCCAACACGCTGATGCCGTGGTGAAACGCAACCCCCAGGGGCGTTCGCGCCGTGGCTGGGTGATGGAGCCTGTGGAGCAGACCACCAGCAGGGGCACCAAGATGCCGGCCTATCGCATCCGCTGGCGCGACAGTGAGCGCCCGGAGATCGTGCTGCAGCACATGCTGATTGCCGATCCTGACCCCACCCCGCCGCCGGAGGGGGTGAGCCTGGTGCCGCCGGTCCCCAAGAAGTGATGTCTGCCTGAGCTGAGCCCGCTCACCACGCCGCTGGTGATGGTCAAGCTGGGGATGAGGCCTGGACTAAACGCCGGCCTGGCTCAGGAATCGGCCGGCGAGCGTCCGATGACTCCGGTCCCTTGGCCCTGGGAGTGCGCTCAGCCAGCAGCAGATTCGCGGCCTGCCCAGTACCCAGGCTTGCCATCTCGCCCTGCTTGCGGCCCTGCGGGCGTTTGCCGTGGCAGGAACGCGGGTTTTCAGCTCCAGCCCCGCAGCCGGTAGATCAGCAGCCCCAGGTGTTCCTTGAGGCTGGAGGTGCTGGTCGCCAGGGCATCGGCACTGGGCAGCAGGTCTGAGACCAGGCTGGCGGCGGTGGGGCGGCCATAGAGCTGCCGGTTGGGCAACTGGAAATCGCAGGCTACCGGAATGATCCGCAGCGGCGTCAGCCGCTCAAATGTGGCCAGGGCGCGGGGCAGATGGGTGGCGCTGGTGACCAGCAGCAGCGAGTGCCAGCCCCGCTGCCGGGCCAGCTGGGCGATGGCGATGGCCTCCTCGGCGGTGTTGCGGGGCGTGTCGCTGCGCAGGATCCGGGCTGCGGGAACCCCCAGCCAGATGGCCAGGCGAGCGGCTGAGGCGGCTTCGGATGGCAGGCCTTCCTCGATGGCTGCCGCTCCGGGGGCGTTCCCAGCCCCCTGGGCGGTTCCGGCCGGGATGACAGGTTGTATGGCCGCATCAGCGGTGAGGGCGACTTTGCCCCCCGTGACGACCAGCCAGGGGGCGCGGCCGCGGCGCAGCAGCTCCACCCCCGTCAGCAGCCGGTCGCCCGCCTCGCCCACCTCAACGCTGCGGCGCGGTGCCTGCGCGGGCCGCAGGCCGCCTCCCAGCACCAGTACGGCATCAGCACGGGGGATGGACTTCGGCGTCAGGCGGCTGGCCCGCTCCTCCAGCCCCCAGACCAGCTGGCGGCTGACCAGGGGCATGGCGGCCAGCCAGAGCAGGGCTACGCCGGCGGCGGCGCATCCGCTTCCCCAGCGCCGACGGCGGCCCAGCAGGCCCACGATCTGCAGCAGCAGGGCCAGCCCCAGGGGGTAGAGCGCCAGGGGCAGCAGCTTGGAGAGCAGGAATTCCATCAACCCCGAGGCGTGCTGTGGTTGTTGCACCATCGGGCCGCTGAGAGGCTGGTGCCCAACACCCTTTGCGTCCCTCGCCAGGGGTGCTGAGGCATGGACTTCAACGCTGCCAGTGGATGCCAGATTCTCTCGGAGCGGCCTTGATGGGGGCTGATCGGTGGTTCTGCGGCTCTCCGCACGGGCCTGCCTTTCCCTTCTCATCAACGGCAACCGGGGGAGCGCCTTCAGCGCTGCATCCGGCGCCGGAGCTCCTCAAGCTCCTGCTGGGCCTCGAAGGCGGCCCAGTCGCTGTCGAGGTTGGCTGGTTCAGGGTTGGTGGCCTCGGGGTTGGCGTCGTTGGTCGGTTCGGGGCCCTGGGCGCTGCCACTGCCACTGCCACTGCCACTCCCACTCCCACTGCCACTGCCGTTGGCGGCCTGGCGGCCCAGTTCCGTCAGCTCCCATTCCAGGGCCGTGAACTGCTGACCCAGCTCCGCCAGTCCATGCCAGCGCAGGCGCCCCCGCTCCATCAGGCTGGCGATGTGGGTTTCGGCCCGGTTGGCCAGATCGGAGGCCCTGGCGCTGCGGGCCCGCTCCACCCGCTCCTGCCACTGGCGGATGTCCACCGCCAGCTGCAGCAGCTCCTGGCGCTGCTGCTCGGCCTGCTGCTGCAGCTCCAGGCGCTGGCGCCTGAGTTGGCTCAGCCGGTCCTGGCGCTCCTGTTCAGCCAGCAGGGCCTCCTGGGCCGGGCTGGAGCGCAGGAACGCCTCCAGCTGGCTCTCCAGACGGCTTTCCAGGTCATCCAGCCAACTCATGGTGCATCGGGGTCTGTAGGCCAGCCTGGGGCGCTGGTGATCAGGGGGGCCTCGATCTCCTGTTGCAACGGGGTGATGGCCGCCTCGCGGGAGCGCAGCAGAAGCTGGGTGAGGCGGGCGATGGCGCCCTCGCCCAGATCCTGCTCGCCGATGCGATCAAAGGCCCGGCGGTAGAGCTGGTCCAGTTCCTCGATCAGGCCTTCACGCACCAGACGCATCGCCTGGCGTTGTTCTTCCCGGCTCATCGCTCGTTGTCTTGTTGCCCTTAGTCTGGCTGCAGATCGGGCTCCGACACCCGCTCGGCGGGCTCCAGCAGATGCAGGCTCAGGTCGTCGTCGCCATCGCTCCAGCGCCGCAGGCTGCGCCAGCCCGCCCTTCGCGCCAGCTCGCGGAAGGCGTCCGGGGTGTACTTGACGCTGTATTCGGTGATCAGCGGTTCGTCGGCCGCAAACATCCAGCGTTGCCCCGCCAGGATCACGGTCTGGGGTTCGCGGCTGATCAGGGCCATGGCGATGCGGCTCGCTTCCGGCTGCCACCAGGCCCGGTAGTGGAAGGATTCGGGGCGGAAGTCGCCCTCCAGGTCGCGGTTCAGGCGGCTCAGCAGGTTGAGGGCGAAGGCCGCCGACCAGCCGGCCCGATCGTTGTAGGCCGCCTCCAGCCGCTGCACCGCCTTGGGTTGGTCGATGCCGATCAGCAGGCGGCTGTCGGGGCCCAGCAGCTTCAGAAACTGCCGCAACAGGGCCACAGCTTCGTCGGGGGTGAAGTTGCCGATCGAGCTGCCTGGATAGAAGCCCAGCCGCCGCCTTTCCAGCCAGGGGTGGGCCGGCAGCTCGTCGAGCTGGCTGTAGTCGCAGCAGATGCCCAGGATCGGGATCGTCGGGTGGCGTTGTTGCAGAGCCCGGCAGGCCTGGCGCAGATGGGCGGCGCTGATGTCCAGGGCCACATAGGCGTGGGGATCGAGCTCCTGCAGCAGGGGGCTGACCTTGCGGGCGCTGCCGGCTCCGAACTCCACCAGCGTGCCCGTCCCCAAGGCCTCGGCCAGCTCGGGTGCCCGCTGCAGCAGCAGGGCCGTTTCAGTGCGGGTGAGGCCGTATTCCGGCTGTTCGCAGATGGCGTCGAACAGCTGGGAGCCCCGGTCGTCGTAGAGCAGCCAGGCCGGCAGCTGGCGCGGTTGGCGTTCCATGCCGGCCACGACGAGGCGTCGTAGGTCGGCGGCGGCTGGATGCAGATCGATCAGCTGCGGCGCCGGGATGGTCAGGCGGCTAGCCATCAGCGGGCCAGGCGCAGACCCGCCGCCATCCAGAGGCTCGCCGGCGGGAAGAAGTTGCGATAGGTGAGCCGGTCGTGGCCGGCTGGGGTGAGAAAGGAACCGCCGCGCAGCACGAACTGGGAAGACATGAACTTGCCGTTGTACTCGCCGACGGCGCCGGCGGCGGGGCTGAAGCCGGGGTAGGGGCGGTACGGGCTGGCGGTCCACTGCCACAGAGCATCGAAGGCCTGGGGTAGGGGCTGCCTCCCCTGGGCGTGCTCCCATTCGGCCTCGCTCGGCAGCCGGGCGCCGGCCCAGCGGGCGAAGGCATCAGCCTCGAACCAGCTGAGGTGGCGCACCGGCGCCTGGGGCCGGCGCGGCTGCAGCCCGGCCAGGGTGAACTCGCCGTCGCCGCGCCAGTAGCGGGGCGCCTGCCAGAGCCGTTGCTGCACCGTGGCCCAGCCCTCACTCATCCACAACTCCGGCCGTCGGTAGCCGCCGTCGGCGATGAACGCCTCCATCGCGCCGTTGCTGACCAGGGCTGTGGCGATTTCAAAGCGCTCCAGCCACTGGCGATGGCGCGGCGCCTCGTTGTCGAAGTGGAAGGCGGCATCACCCGGGTCGTGGCCGATCTCCACCAGGCCCCCTTCAAAGGCCCGCCAGGGGCTGCCGGTTGGGCAAGCTTCTCCCAGCTCCACCAGGCCCGCCCCCCGATCGCTGGCCGCCAGGTAGCTCGCCTCCGGTTCCCCGGCCCCGGCCCCGGCCCCGTCGCCGTAGGCAGGTTCGAGCGGGTTGCGGCTGAAGCCGTCGAGCAGGTCCATCAGCAGCAGTTCCTGGTGCTGTTGTTCGTGTTGCAGGCCCAGCTCCAGCAGTGCCAGCAGCGGTTCGGCCTGGGCCGGGGGCTGCTGTTCAAGGCGGTTCAGCAACGCTTCGAGGCCCTGATCGATCCGTTGGCGCCAGGCCAGCACCGCCGCGATCGGCGGGCGGGTGAGCAAGCCGCGCTCGGGCCGCGGATGGCGGGCGCCGACGGCGTCGTAGTACGAGTTGAACAGAAAACCCCAGCGCGGATCCGCCCCCTGCCAGTCCGGCAGATGGGGCGCCAACAGGAAGGTCTCGAAGAACCAGGTCGTGTGTCCGAGATGCCATTTGGGCGGGCTGGCGTCGGCCATGCCCTGCAGGCAGAGATCCTCCGGTTGCAGCGGTTGGATCAGGGCGACGCTGTGATGGCGCACCTGCCGCAGGCGGGCCCTGAGGCTGGCGATCAGAGCCGGGGGGGCGAGATCCATGCTGGCATCGCTCTGCAAGCCCATGGTGATGCCCTCTCTGGGGCCGACCCTAGGGATGTTCTCTACGATCCGGCCACACACGTCGATTCGGCAGGCCGGCTCCATGGGCGCCATCAGCGAGGGGTTCAGCGATGCCGTGGGTCAGACGCCGTTGATCCGGCTGCGGACTCTCAGTGAACTCACCGGCTGCGAGATCCTCGGCAAGGCCGAGTTCATGAATCCGGGCGGTTCGGTCAAGGATCGGGCCGCGCTCGGGATCCTGATGGAGGCGGAGGCCTCCGGCGAACTGCGGCCCGGTGGCACGGTGGTGGAAGGCACCGCCGGCAACACCGGCATCGGCCTGGCCCATCTCTGCAATGCCCGCGGTTATCGAGCCCTGATCGTCATTCCCGAGACTCAGTCGGCGGAAAAGATCGGCCTGCTGCGCAGCCTGGGGGCGGAGGTGCGCACGGTGCCGGCCGTGCCCTATGCCGATCCCAACAACTACGTGCGCCTCTCCGGTCGTATCGCCGCTGAGATCCCCGGGGCCGTCTGGGCCAACCAGTTCGACAACCTGGCCAATCGCCGGGCCCACTTCAACAGCACCGCCCCCGAGATCTGGGAGCAGTGCGACGGCCGCATCGACGCCTGGGTGGCCGCCACCGGCACGGGCGGCACCTACGCCGGGGTGGCCCTGTTCCTCAAGGAGCGCCGGGAGTCGGTGCGCTGCGTCCTCGCCGATCCCCATGGCAGCGCCCTCCACAGCTGGGTCACCAGGGGCGAACTGCAGTCCGAGGGCAACTCGATCACCGAGGGGATCGGCAACAGCCGCGTCACCGCCAATCTTGCCGATGTGCCCATCGACGATGCGGTGCGCATTGACGATCAGGAGGCTCTGGCCACCATCTACCAGTTGCTGTGGAAGGAAGGCCTGTTCATGGGCGGTTCGGTGGGCATCAATGTGGCCGCGGCGGTCGAGACGGCCCGGCGCCTGGGCCCCGGTCATCGCATCGTCACGGTGCTCTGCGACAGCGGTGATCGCTATCGATCCCGCCTCTACGATCGGGACTGGCTCGCCGGTCGCGGGCTGCATCAGCCCGAGCGCATCCTGCCGGTGGCTGGCTGATGAGCGAGATCCCGCCTGAAGCAGGCCAGTTGATCGGCTCCCGATACCGCCTGGAACGCCAGCTGAGTGCTCCCGCGGCGGAAGCGGCGGGTGTGCTGGCCCAGGGTGAGCTCTGGCAGGCCCGCGATCAGCTGGCCGCCGAAGCGCCGGTGGCTCTGAGGCGGCTGGCGTCTGCGGTGGAGCAGGCCAGGGCCCGGGAGCTTTGGAGCCGGCTGCAGGGGGTGCTCCACCCCCAGGTACCGCGCTTTGGGGCGGTGATCCAGGCGGACGGGCAGCTCTGGCTGGTGCGCGAATGGCAGAGCGGCCGCACCTACGGCCAGCTGCTGGAGGCCCGGCGTGAACGCCAGATGGTGTTCGGCGCCGGCGAGGTGCTGCTGTTGCTGCGCCAGTTGCTGCCGGTGCTGGCGGCGCTGCACAGCCAGGAGCTGCTGCACGGGGATCTCAGCCCCGACAACCTCCTGCGCCGCGACAGTGACGGCCTGCCGGTACTGCTGGACTTCGGGCTGGTGCGGGGGCTGGTGGCGTCGGCTGCAGGCGAGTCCAGCGTTGCCGGCGCCACGCCGGGTTATGCCCCCCCCGAGCTGCTGAGGGGAGAGCCGGCCCAGCCCTGGATGGATCTCCACGCTCTGGGGGTGGTGGCGCTGGTGCTGCTGTCCGGGGATCCCCCGGGCACCCTGCTCGATCCGGTCAGCCTCGCCTGGCGCTGGCCGGTGGCGCTGGAGCCGGAACCCGCCCTGCTGGCCCAGCTGCAGCGCCTGCTGGAGCGGGACCCCGCCCGCCGTTTCGCCTCGGCCGGCCAGGCCTTGGTGGCGTTCCAGACGCTGGAGATGCCGGACAGCACCGGCCCCGTGGCCCGCGCCGACCGCACCGTGGCCTTGATGCCCCCGGTGCCACTCCCCCCGGCGTTCCAGCCCCCCGCCTCCAAGCCTGCGCTCGACGCTCAGCCCGCGGCAGCCGAACCGGTGCAGGATCGGCAACCGCAGCTTCCCCAGTCGCTCGGCGCGGAGGAGGATCCCGGCCCAGCCTCCGCCACGGTGGAGGCTGAATCAGCGGTGGGCGGGGCAACGCCGGCGCAGCAGGAATTCCTGGACCAGCAGGCACCGTCCCCGGCGCTGGAGTTGCCGGCGCTACTCAAGAGCCGACCCCAGACCTTCCCGCTGCGACCCCCGACATCCCAGCTGCGACGCCGGGATGAGGAGCGCGAAGAGGCGGCGGAGGGCGGATTCTGGCCGGTGCTGATCGCTCTGGTGATCTCGGCGGTGGTGGGTACCTCCCTGGGCTGGTGGTGGCTGGGCCGCGACAACCAGCCGGCGGCCCGCACCGAGCAGAGCAGCGAGCAGCCCAGCAGCCTGCCGCCGGCCGAGGTGGATCAGCGCCAGCAATTGCTCGATCGGCTGCGGGCGATCCAGGTGGACCGCAGCTGGTTCCTGCAGCTGGTGGATGCCAGCCTGCTGGCCCAGTACCCCGAGCGGCGCGGGCGGCTGCCCAGCGACAGCCTGGAGGATGCGCCGCTGCGCAAGGTCTGGAACGAGCAGGCCCAGGAGTGGCTGGCCAGGGTCGAGCAGCTACCCCTGGCGGTGCGCCGCCGGCTGGGCAGTTTCAGCCAGGTGGACTGGCAGCAGCGGCAACAGGGACTGCTGCGCCAGGGCCTCAGCTCCGAGGTGCTGCTGCAGCTGGTTTCCGCCAGTGCCCAGAACCTGCTGCCAGGTCGCTCCGGCCAGGACATCCCCGCCGAGCCCTACCGCCAGCTCTGGTACGCGGCTGCCGAGCAGGTGCTGGAGAACATCAGGATCGATCCGATCGAAGCGGGCTCGGGTACCACCCAGGTGCTCTCGGCCGATGTGCCCGCCAGCGGGGCCCGCCTGTTCGCCATCCGCCTGCCGGCGGCCCACGGCCTGGCCCTGGGGGTCAACGGCACGCCGCTGCTGCAGATGAGCGTCTATGGCGCCGATGGCAGCCTGCTTGAGGCGAAGGGCCCGCTGCGGGTGGTGACGATCGGCTCCCAGAAAGCGTCCCCGGTTCAGCTGCTGGTCACCAATGAAGGAGTGGCGCCGGCGATGATCCGGCTCTCATTGCGGGCCGATCCGCCACCGCCGGTCGCGCCGGCCCCCACCGGTCCTCCCGTCAGCGGTGAGACCGGCCCGGCGCCGGAGCCCGCGCCCGGTGGCGAAACCGGCGCCGCCCAGGACGCGGCGCCCGCCAGAGGTCCTGCCGCGCCACCACCACCGGTGGAGGCTCCACCGCCGGTGCCGGCAACTCCGCAGCCCTAAAGCCGGGCGATGGCGGCCCGGGCCTCCTTGGCCTCGGTCTTGCGCTTCTCCTCGTGGCGCTTGTCGTGCAGCTTGCGGCCCTTGCCCAGGCCCAGGGTCACCTTGATCCAGGAGCCCTTGAGATGGAGATTGAGCGGGATCAGGGTGAGGCCCTTCTGCTCCAGGGCGATGCGCAGCTTGTTGATCTCCAGGCGATGGGCCAGCAATTTGCGCACCCGCAACGGCTCGTGGTTAAAGAAGCGGCCGGCGTGGCTGTGGGGTGAGATGTGCACGTTATGCAGCTGCAGCTCGCCTTGGCGGATCAGACAGAAGCCGTCGCGCAGGTTGCACTGGCCGGCGCGGATCGATTTCACCTCGGTGCCGAGCAGTTCGGCACCGCATTCGAGCGTTTCGAGGATCTCGTATTGATGGCGGGCGAAGCGGTTGTCCGCCAGCATCTTGTGGGCGGGATCCTGGGCTTTGGTGCCGCCCTTTCTGCCGGGCCCCTTCGCCATGGCCTCCTTCCGGGTCTGCGCACTGCTTCCCGACCCTAGGCAGGGGCCGGTACTCTCCACCCATGGCGATCATTTCTTCAGGAGCAGCCATGCCGCCGGGAGAGCGCCGGCGAGCGTCCGCCGCTGGTGGTACTGGAGCCGCCGGAGGGGATGGAGCGGCTGGTTCGGGCGCCATGCCAGCCAGGCAGCCCAGGCTGATGGATCCGAGTTCCGCCGCCGAGGAGCAGCAGGTCGGGGAGCGCGGAGAGCCCCCCGGCCGCGAAGACTCCCTCCGCCCCCGCTGCCTCGCCGACTACATCGGCCAGAGCGAACTGAAGCAGGTGCTCGGCATCGCTGTAGCGGCCACCCGCAGCCGCGGCGAGCCCCTGGATCACGTGCTGCTGCATGGTCCGCCGGGGCTGGGCAAGACGACCATGGCCCTGGTGCTGGCCGAGGAGCTGGGGGTGCGCTGCCGCATCACCAGTGCCCCTGCCCTGGAGCGCCCCCGCGACATCATCGGCCTGCTGGTGAACCTCCAGGCCCATGAGGTGCTGTTCATCGATGAGATCCACCGGCTCAATCGGGTCGCCGAGGAGCTGCTCTATCCGGCGATGGAGGACTACCGAATTGATCTCACCGTTGGCAAGGGCACCACGGCCCGCACCCGCAGTTTGCCGATCGTGCCCTTCACCTTGGTGGGCGCCACCACCCGAGCTGGAGCCCTGAGTTGGCCGCTGCGGGATCGCTTCGGCCTGATTCAGCGGCTGGAGTTTTACGAATTGGACGATCTGCGGGCGATCGTTGAGCGGGCCGCCGGTCTGCTGCGGTTGCAGCTGGATTCGGAGGCAGCACTGGAGGTGGCGCGCCGCTGCCGGGGCACGCCGCGCATCGCCAACCGGCTGCTGCGGCGTGTGCGGGATGTGGCTTCGGTACGGGGCCATGAGCGCATCGGCGCCGAGTTGGTGGAGGCGGCCCTGACCCTGCATCGGGTCGATGGGCGCGGTCTGGATGCCAGTGACCGGCGTCTGCTCACCTTGATGCTGGAGGGCTATGGCGGCGGCCCCGTGGGGCTCGAGACGCTGGCCGCCGGCCTCGGGGAGGATTCCACCACCCTGGAAACGGTGATCGAACCCTTCCTGCTGCAGCAGGGCTTGCTGCAGCGCACCCCCCGGGGCCGCCTGGTCACCGCCGCCGGTCGCGCCCACCTCGGCTGGCCCGCCCAGCTGGTGGCATGAACGCTCCCGCCCCCGGGGGGGCCGGTGGCACCTGGCTGGCCGCAGTCCTGGCCCTGGTGTTCGCCGCCGGCCTGCTGTTCGGGGAGCCTGGGGCCGTTCGGGCTGTTGGGTCGTTGACGCCCACCACGAGCCTTCTCAGTCCAGGGATCGGCCTGGCGCCACTGCTGCCACCGCCACTGCTGCTGCCGCCACTGCTGCTGCCGCCACTGCTGCTGCCGCAAACGCCGCTGCCGCAAACGCCGCTGCCCTTGAACGGTCCGTCCAAGGGCCTGATCCGGCTGAACCCGGCCCAGACGGTGCTGCCGGCGATGACCATTCCGTTCGTCATTCCGTTCGTCATTCCGACCGTCATTCCGTCCGTCGCTCCGCCGCCTGCCTCCAGCTCCGCAGCAGCGGCGAGCAGGCCCGGCCAGCCAGCTTCCGCCCAGCAGCGCAGCGACAGCAACCTGCCGCTGCAGACCGTGTTCGAGCAGGCGCTGTCCGCCAGCCGCGACGGCCGTTTCGGCGACGCCCTGCCCCTGTGGGATCGGGTGCTGGAGCTGGCTCCCGAGGATGCCTCCGCCTGGAGCAATCGCGGCAATGTGCTGCTGGCCCTCGGGGATCCCGAGGCGGCGATCGCCGCCCAGGACCGGGCGATGCAGCTCGATCCGGTCAATGCCGATCCCCATCTCAACCGCGGCACCGCCGAGGAGGCCCTAGGTCGCTGGCAGGCGGCGGCGGCTGATTACCACTGGGTGCTGGAGCGCGATCCGGCCGATGCCTCGGCCCTCTATAACCTCGGCAATGTGGCCGGCTCCCTCGGCGACTGGTCCGCCGCCCGCGACTGCTTCGAGCAGGCGGCCCTGGCCCGCCCCGGTTTCGCCATGGCCCGCTCCAGTGCCGCCCTGGCGGCCTATCAGCAGGGGGAACTGGAGGCGGCGGAGCGGGAGCTGCGCAATCTGATCCGCCGGTATCCCCTGTTCGCCGATGCCCGGGCCGGTCTGACGGCCTTGCTGTGGAGCAAGGGTTCCCGCGGCGAAGCCGAGAGCAACTGGGCCGCCGCCTCCGGTCTCGATCCCCGCTACCGCCAGGGAGAATGGCTGCAGCAGATACGGCGTTGGCCCCCGGTGCCGATCCAGGCTCTCGATCAGTTCCTGCGCCTGGCCTCCTGAAGCCTCCTTAGAGCCCGTTCATGATCCTGCCCCTCTCTGTTGTGTCCGCCGCCACTCCGCCGGCTACACCCCCGCCGCCACTCCCCCCGCCACCGCTGCTCTGGCAGGAGCTGGGCCTGGAGCGGACCCTGGAGCAGGCCTTGCCGGAGCTGGTGTTGCTGCGGCGCCATCTGCATCGCCATCCCGAGCTCAGCGGCCATGAGCAGCAGACCGCGGCCCTGGTGGCCGGCGAGCTGCGCCGCTGGGGCTGGCAGGTGCGCGAAGGCGTCGGGCGCACGGGGGTGCTGGCGGAGCTGGGTCCCGCCGATGGCCCCCTGGTGGCCCTGCGCTGTGACATGGATGCCCTGCCGATCGAGGAGCGCACCGGGCTGGATTACGCCTCCAGCCGCCAGGGCCTGATGCACGCCTGCGGCCATGACATCCACACCGTGGTCGGGCTGGGGGTGGCCCAGCTGCTGGCCTCGGTGCGTGAGCGGCTAACAGCCCGGGTGCGCCTGCTCTTTCAACCGGCTGAGGAAACGGCGGAAGGGGCCGCCTGGATGAAGGCCGACGGCGCCATGGAGGGGGTGCAGGCCCTGTTCGGCGTCCATGTCTTCCCGAGCCTGGCGGTGGGCACGGTTGGGGTGCGCAGCGGCAGCTTCACGGCGGCGGCGGGCGAACTGGAGGTGGAGGTGCTCGGCGAAGGCGGCCATGGCGCCCGGCCCCACCAGAGCACCGATGCGATCTGGATCGCTGCCCGGGTGGTGAGCGGACTGCAGGAGGCGATCAGTCGCAGGCTGGATGCCCTGCATCCGGTGGTGGTGAGTTTCGGGCGGATCGAGGGGGGCAAGGCCTTCAATGTGATCGCCGATCATGTGCGCCTGCTCGGCACTGTGCGCTGCCTGGATCTGGAGCTGCATGCCCAGCTGCCGGCCTGGATCGAGGAGACGGTGCAGGCCCTCTGCCAGGGGCTCGGCGGCGCGGCCCGCGTGCGTTACCGCATGATTTCGCCACCTGTCCACAACGATCCGGCTCTCACTGCCCTGGTGGCCGATGCCGCCTGTGATCTGCTGGGCCGGGGTCAGGTGCAGTGGCTGGAGCAGCCCTCGCTGGGGGCGGAGGATTTCGCCGAACTGCTGGAGGACACCCGCGGCACGATGTTTCGGCTCGGGGTGGCGGGACCACAGGGCTGTACGCCCCTGCACAGCAACACCTTCCGGCCGGATGAGGGCTGCCTGGCGGTGGGGGTGCAGGTGCTGACCCTCAGCCTGCTGCGCTGGATGGAACACCCGGTGTGAACAGAACCCCCTGGCCCCAGGCGGATGCTGCCAAGGCACAGGGCCTGGGCATGAGCCCGGCCTCCCGCCGCCGGGCCCTGCTGGCCCTGTCCTCGCCGCTGCTGATCCTGCTGGCCGTGGTGGCCCTGTGGCATCGCCCCGCCAGCGAGCGGGTGCAGGCCCTGCCCGCCCTGGGCATCGGCATCGGCCTGCTGAGCACCAGCTGGGTGCGCCGCCGCCGCCGCCGCCGCGAGCTGCTGCGAGCCCTGCGCGACGATGGCCACACTGCCGAAGGCGGCTGAACGCCGCCGCTGTGATGGATCCCTCCTCCCCCGTACCCGATCTGGCCGTGCTGCAGGAGGCGATTAGCTCCGGCGATCCCAGCCGGGCGATGCCCGCCCTGGCGGGACTGCGCACGCTGCAGGAGGAGCAGGCCACGCCGCTGCTGTTGCTGGGATTGGAGCAAACCACCTTCATGATCCGCTCGATCGCTTCGGCTGGGTTGGGGGTCAAGCGCAGCGAGGCCGGTTGGCAGGCGCTGGAGGCTGTGCTGGAGGGGGATGAGGACGCCAATGTGCGGGCCGAGGCCGCCAATGCCCTGGTCAGCTATGGGGTAGAGCGGGCCTGGCCGCTGCTGTATGCCGCCTTCGAGCGCGATCGACAATGGCTAGTGCGCTGCAGCATCCTCTCGGCCCTGGCTGAGCAGCCCGCGATCGCCATGGACTGGCTGCTGGAGCTGGCCCAGCTGGCGATCGCCGACGGGGACGGCACGGTGCGGGTGGGCGGCGCCGAGGTGCTCGGCCGGGTGGTGCGGGAGGGCGACGGCAGCCAGGCGAGCCAGGCACGCCAGTTTTTGCAGGGGTTGCAGGCCGATGCAGATCACCGGGTGGTGGCCGCGGCGCTGGATGGGCTGCAGGGTTGAGGCGGCCCCGAAAACGCCTGTGCTGTTGCGTTCTTGCTAGGTTTCGTGGGTCACTAGGGGTGCCCGGCGCTGGGTCAGCAGACCATCGCGCCCCGGGCTGAGATCACACCCTCCGAACCTGATCCGGGTCATGCCGGCGCAAGGGAAGTGGAAACGAACTCAGGCTGCGCCCCCATATCCGTTCGTGCCACTCGGCCCGAACCACCATTCTTCGCCTCCCCCGTCATGCGCAGCGCCTGGATTGAGAAGCGTCACGGCACCGCGAACTATTCCCAGATGTATTACGCCCGCCAGGGCGTAGTGACTGAGGAGATGGCCTATGTGGCCAAGCGGGAAAACCTGCCCGAATCGTTGGTGATGGAGGAGGTGGCTCGGGGCCGCATGATCATCCCGGCCAACATCAATCACCTCAATCTAGAGCCGATGGCGATCGGCATCGCCAGCCGCTGCAAGGTGAACGCCAATATCGGCGCCTCCCCCAATGCTTCCGATCTCGATGAGGAGGTGGCCAAGCTGCGCCTAGCGGTGAAATATGGCGCCGATACGGTGATGGACCTCCCCACCGGCGGCGTCAATCTCGATGAGGTGCGCACGGCGATCATTCATGCTTCACCGGTGCCAATCGGCACGGTGCCCGTCTACCAAGCGCTCGAGAGCGTGCACGGCTCGATCGAGAAGCTCGACGCTGACGATTTCTTGCACATCATTGAGAAGCACTGTCAGCAGGGCGTCGACTATCAAACGATTCATGCCGGCCTGCTGATTGAGCACCTGCCGCTCGTCAAGGGTCGCCTCACCGGCATTGTGAGCCGCGGTGGCGGGATCTTGGCCCAGTGGATGCTTTATCACCACAAGCAGAATCCCCTGTTCACCCATTTCGATGACATCATCGAAATCTTCAAGCGCTACGACTGCAGCTTCTCCCTTGGGGACTCCTTACGTCCAGGTTGCCAGCACGACGCCTCTGACGCCGCCCAGCTGGCTGAGCTGAAAACCCTGGGCCAGCTCACCCGCCGCGCCTGGGAGCATGACATCCAGGTGATGGTGGAGGGTCCGGGCCATGTGCCGATGGATCAGATCGAATTCAACGTCAAAAAGCAGATGGAGGAGTGCAGCGAGGCCCCCTTCTATGTGCTTGGTCCCCTGGTCACGGACATTGCCCCCGGCTATGACCACATCACCAGCGCCATCGGCGCGGCGATGGCCGGCTGGTACGGCACGGCGATGCTCTGCTACGTGACCCCCAAGGAGCACCTGGGCCTGCCCAATGCCGAAGATGTGCGTGAGGGCCTGATCGCTTACAAGATCGCCGCCCATGCCGCCGACATCGCCCGCCATCGCCCCGGAGCCCGCGATCGCGACGATGAACTCAGCCGCGCCCGCTACGCCTTCGACTGGAACAAGCAATTCGACCTGGCCCTCGATCCTGAGCGCGCCCGCGAATACCACGACGAAACTCTGCCGGCGGACATCTATAAGCAGGCCGAGTTCTGCTCGATGTGCGGACCCAAGCATTGCCCGATGCAGACCAAGATCACCGATGAGGATCTGGCCGGGTTGGAGCAGGTGTTGGCGGAACAGAAGGCCGGGGCTGCTGCTGCTGTCTGAGCGGGCAGGCCTTCAGCTGCGCGAGGAGCAGGGCCCGGGGGGGAGACCCCAGGCTTGTCTGTAGACATGTCGTCCGCCAGGGCCCCCGGACTGATCCAGCGCTACCGAGAGGAACTGCAGACCCGTCACTACGCACGTCGTACGGAGAAGACCTATGAGCAATGGCTCCCGCGGTTCTTGCGTTTTCACCTCATGCGCCATCCCAGGGAGATGGGCAGCGCCGAGGTGAATGCTTCCACGCAGAACTAGGCCTTGGCCGCCCTCCCGTTTCTCTATAGGGACGTGCTGGAGAGCGATCTGGAGCTGGAGCGATTGGTACGGGCATGAACTCGGTGGCGGGGTTGTTGTATGGGAGTGGGCTGCGATTGATGGAAGCTCTGCGGCTGAGGGGTCAGGACCTCAACTTCGGACGGAGGGCGCTGATCGTGCGCGATGGCAAGGGCGGCAAGGACCGACGCACGCTGCTCCCCAACAGGCTCGGGGACCAGCTCAAACAGCACCTGCGGAAAGTGCGAGACATTCATCAGGTCGATCTGGCCGCCGGCTATGGCCGGGTGGAACTTCCCCACGCCCTAGCTAGAAAGTATCCCAACGCCCCTGTGGAATGGGGCTGGCAGTGGGCAGCGCCGTGCGCCGGGCCGTGCTGGCGAGCGGCATCCATCACCCCGCCACGCCGCATACCCTCCGTCACTCCTTCGCTACCCATCTGCTGGAGCGTGGACAGGACACATCCGCGCGATCCAGGAGTTGATGGGACACAGAGATGTGAACACCACCATGATCTACATCCATGTGCTCAACCGAGGCCCTATGGGAGTGAGCAGCCCTGCTGACTTTTTGTAACCCCAAGAACCGCCTTGTACTGACCCGTATAAGGCGCGGCCAGGTCATAGCCCGCATTCATGCAGAAGCCAGGCTAGATAGGAATAAGGCTATGGAGCCGAAGTTGACATATGCTGCTGGAGAAGGGAGTGGAGTCTGCTTCAGAGGGTCCGCCCATTTAGCCTTAGGCCCACCTGAAGCCTGCTTGTTGAGACGAAGTTGACGGAGGGGGTTTCCGTAGCCACGGTAAAGCGTGCAGTTTGCTTTCGACCCTGGCAAGGACGCGACCAATCTGGGCAAGCACGGCCTCTCCTTGGCGGCCGCAGCTGAGCTCAGTTGGGAAGCAGCACTCGTCTGGCTTGATGATCGGGCTGACTATGGTGAAGTAAGGATGGTTGCCTTGGCTCCGATTGGAGACATGCTCTATTTTGTAGCCTTTGTAGATCGCGAGTCGACAATGAGAATTGTTGTAACTGTTCAGGGGTCGGGACGCACCGCCGCCAGAATGCACGCCTGAGCGCTCATCACTGAGTGGGCAAAGAAGCCGTTCTGCTGTTGCTGCTGATCTCAGGGATCCGGCAGCAATGAGGGCATCACTCCACCCCGGTGATGGGCGATCCAGGCCTGCTCCAGGAACTGCCAGGTATCCCGGCCCTGTTGCCGCAAGGTGGTGGTGACCGTGAGCAGTCGGCTGCGGCAGACGGCTCCACTGGCGGACTGGACGCCAAGGCTGATTTTGCGCTGAATGACCGACTGGCGCAGGGCTCGCTCGGCAGCGTTGTTGGTCGGCTCGATGCCGTGGATCTCCAGGAAGGTCCACAGGGCTTCTTTGCGCAGTAGGAGTTGC
>JAPLID010000006.1:3112-5464 GCA_026389285.1 Cyanobacteriota bacterium | reverse complement strand
TCACCGCGGTGGTGTGATGCCCTCACTACTGCCAGATCCCTGAGCCGGTTGTTAACGATCGTGGTGTCTGTGGTCGCTCGTTGATTAACAATCAGGGGTGGAATGCTGCGCTGCTGCGTTACGGCCCCTGAACGGGTACTTTTACTTAAATCACTTCCTCCTCTATGCAGACACGCTGATGCCTGCTGATGGCGTTTGCTACGTCGGCGAGTTTCTTGGCTACTGGTTTATTCGCAAGGCCATGTGGTCCAACAAGACAACAGTCAAAGCCAATGCCGCCAGCCTGAAGAAGTTCTATGCTTTCATGGCCGAACGAGAGCTGATAAAGCCCGAGGAGTTTGCCTCGCTGAAGCAGCAGATCAAGGACAAGCTGCCGGACTGGCTGGGCGCTGTTGAGAGATACAACGACCCGGAAGTTGATTTTGAGGATGTCTGGCCCGTGGGCTGAGTTCTGCCGGAGGTGGCATTGGCAGGCGCCATGATCGCCCGTTGTCCAGAGCCCCATCTGGGGACAATCGGCCAACAGGTTCGAATCTTTACCGTTGTGAGGCAGCCTTAGCGGCTATGGAAAGGCCACAGCTCAACCCACGACGATGGACACCTGCCGCTATCACAACGCCAGCAATCAAATGGTGATCCTGCGTTGTATCGCTCCGGAGGCTTTCTTCCAGGAGAAGGTGGTCTTCCCATTTGAAGACTGGCTGTTTCGCTATCCACCCCACAGCCGCGTCGAGATCTGGTCCCATGGCCTGATGGGCGCGGAGCAACTCGATTCGATCCTTGCGCAAGACCTGCTGCTGTCAGCCGAGTCTGTTGCCTCCGTAGGGAGCAAAGCCTCCCCGGATAGGGACTGGGGATTGCGGCACAACTGGTTTGAGAAAACCATCGACCCAAAAATAATTCGCATCATTCTCAGTTCGATTCCGGATTGAATCTCCTCGGCGGCAGAAACGTCCCCATTTTCTGCTCGGAGATCTATGCGCAACACGCTCCTAGGCTGGTCTCCCCTTGCCCTCCCTGCTGCCATGGCCACCTACAAGGTCAACCTCGTCAATGCCAACGAAGGCCTGAACAGCACGATCGACTGCGCTGATGACCAGTCGATCTTTGATGCGGCAGCGGAGCAGAACATTGATCTGCCCATCTCTTGCCGCGCTGGCTCCTGTTCCACCTGTGCCGGCAAGTTGATCAGTGGCACCGTGAATCAGGAGGATCAAGCCTTCCTCGATGAGGACCAGATCGCGGCCGGGTTCGTGCTCACCTGCGTGGCCTTCCCCACATCGGATTGCACCATCGAAACCCATGCCGAGGGAGCTCTCTATTGAGGAGTTGCCCAGCCTTAGCCGCGCCAGGTGGGCATGCCGCCACTCACCAGTGGTGCCGCGATGGCGCCATAGCGCTTGCTGTTGCAGCGCCGTAGTGGAGGGATTGGCGGCCACGGGGGTCGGAAGGTCGCAGGTGGCCATGGGGCCTCCTTCTCAGAGTGATTTCATTCCAGGAACGGTGAAGCGGATCGAAAGACTTCAGCTGATCGAGGGACAGGGCTGTGGGATGAGGCTCTGGGCGACAAGGGCAACAACTTGCAAAGATAGGTCTGTTTAAAGTAAGCATGCTTATTAACACTAATACCATTTTGAACTCCATTGATGCTGCGGCCTGCGCCAAGAATCTTGATGGTAATTATACCTGCGTCAATGCGACTGTGGAACGCATCTTCAGTGCCAACCTTGCTGGGATCATCGGCAAAGACGACAGCCACTTCTTTGACATTGAAAAGTCAAATGTCCTGCGCCAGAATAATGCTGAGGTCATCACCCAGGGCGCCTCAGTTGCGCGAGAAGAGCGCAATATCATTAAGGAAAGCGGCGAAGAACGGGTGTATTTCACCTTCAAGCGTCCCATTCGCGACGACGCCTCCAGCACGATCGTAGGCCTGTGCGGGCCCTCGATCGAAATCACCAATCGGTGCTAGCCAGTCCCCAGCTCGACCACGCTTGTCTCCAGATTTTTTGGTGGATCAAGCCGTGGTCCAGTGGCGGGCAGTGGTAGCGAATCCCCCCTAGAAGCGATCGGTGTGGTGATGCACAACCCGCCAGTCGCCAGCCTCCTTGCGGAAGATCGTGGTGGCACGAATATCCACCGTGATCTCCTCACCGCCCTTGGTCATGCCGCTGGTCCGTTCCACGCATACCATGAAACCCATTTCCGTGCTTTCTACGAAGCGACGGTCGTCAGCTACCAGGGTGCCCTCAAATCCCATGGTGGCTTCCTTGGCAAACTCCTCCATGACTGCTGCCCGCCCGGTGCAGAGAGCACCGGTGGGGCCCAGGTGGCTGATGTCGTCAGCTTCTG
>JAPLID010000006.1:0-3099 GCA_026389285.1 Cyanobacteriota bacterium | reverse complement strand
GCTTCAAAGCCGGAACGATCTCCCGCCAGCAACTCGTTGCCCGCTGCGTAAAAAGCGTCAGCTGCATCAGGGAGCGTGGAGGGCATGGCAAAAGCTTGCAAGGGAGTCGGTCGATCGAGAAACGGGACCACGACTAGCCGCCGTTCAAGGCGCATAGTACGACTCCTGAACCTGGGTTTTGATGATGCCATTGCCCGGCTGAGCGCACTACCTTCAGCATGGGACTGCCGTGGAGCAGGCTGCCGTAGGGCGTGGTCGTCCTACATCCTGCCCAGAAAGGCCTTCAGCTGATCGGGGGACAGGGCTGTCAGTCGAGGCTGCCGGTGCGCAGGCCCGTCACCTCCTGGTCGACCAGGGCCAGGCGCTTCAGCACCAAACCGAGATCCACAGCCGTGAGCTCGCCGTCTGAGCCCCATTTCATGCAGGTGCGGCCCAGGCAGGTGCTGCTTAGCTGCCAATCCGTGGCGACGGGGGCAGCGGTGCTGGTTTGAAGGGAGTCCGTCATGGCCGACCTCAGGATTGAGAGGTTGGCTTCAGTCTCTTTCTGCTGACTGATCAGCGATACCCCCAAACGGGTGTACCTCCGGGCCCGATCGGTGGCGCTGCCACTCGCTGTCTGTCGACGATTAGGTCGATGGCTCTGCGCAGCTACATAGGCGGGTCTCAGGACGCGACAACAAGGCTGATAGGTACCGAGGCTTCGAAGCCGGTCTGGAGTCCCTTGATGCCCGCACCTCTGTCGTTGCGGATCAAGGAGCGGTACGTGGCCAAATGGGCTGATGGGCTCAATCAGCAGGTGGTGGCTGATGTGGTGGGGATCTCGGTGCGCAACGTCCAGCGGATTGATCGGGGGGAGACGGGCGTGCCAGGACGGGAATGGCCTGTGGGTTCAGCTTTGCAGTGCTCCCCAGCTAGGCCGCAGCGGCCTCGATGATCGCCGTGGTGGAAGCCTCCACCGCTCGGGCCGCCTCGCGCTGGGAGGGATCGCCCTAGAAGCTGGCGAGCATCGCCGCTGGTCGGATCATGTCAATGCGGGTCACGCCGACTTCTGTATGGACGGAGATCCGGCAGGTCGGGGAAGGGCAGGGCCCTATTGAGCGCCTTCATGGTGCTGAGCACGGCGGCGGCTTGCTGGGGGGTTGCACACCTCGAAGGATTTCGGCGTGTCACAGAACGAGCGCTCCCAGCTCTGCAGCGGCTGCGAGCCTGAGTGCCACCGAACGTATCCGGTCAAATGTGGCCTGGTGATGGCCCATCAGTTCTCCTCCCTTGCTCGTGCTTGTCCATAGCATGGGCAAGCAACAGGGAAGCGAAGGCGCCTTATTTGGGGTGCTGGCTTCATCGGATCGGTGCTGAATCGTTCCGTGCGGGCCGAACATCACGATCAGCCCTCAGACGTGAAGATTGGGGCAGATCACCGCGGCATCCTTGGCGGGATCGCTCTGCCAGCCGGCTAGCAGGCCCTTGAGTTGCTTTCTGAGCTGGCCCAGCTCCTTGATCTGGCCATCGATCCGCTCGATCTGGCATTCCAGCTGGATCGCGATATCGCCACAGGGCAAATCACCGGCATCGTGCACCGCCAGGCAGCTCTGGATCTCCTCCAGGCTGAGCCCGAGGGTCTTGAGCTTGCGGATGAACTGCAGGCGCCGCAGGCTTTCTTCAGCGAACAGGCGATAACCGCCTTCGCTGCGGCCGATCGCCGGCAGCAGGCCCAAGTCTTCGTAGTAGCGCAGGGTCTTGACCGGCAGGCCACTGCGGCCAGCCAGGGCTCCGATCTTCATGCCGGTCTTCATGCCGGTCTTCATGCCAACAGGCGCCATGGGCTTGACTCTCCTGCCATGGGGAGACTCTAAGCTGAATCTCAGCTTTTCATTCCGGTATTCCGTGAATCCCATCGGTCTGGCTCTCCTCCTGTCGGCTGGTGTTGCCCTGGCGCCCGGCGCCGCCCGCGCCCAGGCCAATGACATGTTCCCAAGCAAGGCCGCAGCGGAACAGCGAGCCAAGCAACTGAAGTGCAGCGGCGCCTTTGCGATGGGCAAGGAGTGGATGCCCTGCCAGAACTTCGATGTCTATGAGAAGGCCGTCTCCAAGGAGAAGTGACCCCACCGTGCCCTTCCCGCCTCTGATTCTTGCTCTGACCATCCCCGCGACAACCCGATGATTCCACACCACACCAGCGCCCTCCAACAGCCCTATCGGTGGGCCTTGCTGGTTGCCCTGTCGGCGGTGGCCTTCGCCCCGTTCCTCACCACCACACCCGCCGAAGCCCACATGAAGGGTATGTTCAAGACCAAGCAGGAGGCGGAGCAACGCGCCGCCGAGATCAAATGCAAGGGTGCTTTCGCGATGGGCTCCCTGTGGATGCCCTGCGCCAATGAGCAGACCCTGCACAAGGCGCTTCAGAACGAGTGAAGCGCCCTCAACTGCTGCGCCGGCTGCACCGCAGCCTCGTGCCCCTGGCGGCGGTGCCGCTATTGCTCACAGCCCTCTCCGGTTCGCTCTACGGCGCCCTCTCGGCCCGGGGTATCGAAGCCTTCTGGTTGATGAAGCTGCACACCGGTAACTTCGGTGCCGTAAATCTGCAGCCTTACTATTCCACGCTCCTCGGCGTGCTCACCCTGTTCATCGCCGGCTCGGGGGTTGGTTTGTTGCTGGGGAGTCGGAGCGGAAAGAAGCAAGTAACGCCGCCTTCCTGATCAAGTCACTCGGTACCGCCATAGCAGCGATGAGTTGACAATCACCAACAGCGAACTCATGGCCATCGCCGCATCAGCGATCATAGGGTTCAGCCAGCCCAGAGCGGCAATCGGGATGCCGATCCCGTTGTAAACGAAGGTCCAGAAGATGTTCTAGCAGATCTTGCGCATGGTGGGAGGTCTGCTGTGGATGGTCTAAAGCGGGTTTCACTCATAGACGAAACAGGGCGTCGTACTTGAAGTACTCCGGCTTGCGCAATCCTTCCACCGCCAGCATCCTGCGCAGTTCAATGATCTCGGCGCGCTGGGCCACGATCACGCCGCGGGCAAAGCGCCGGATGGTGGTGTTGGTGCTCTTGGCCAGGGCGTCGTGGGCCATCATCAGTGCCCCGGCGTGGTGCTC
>JAPLID010000104.1 GCA_026389285.1 Cyanobacteriota bacterium | reverse complement strand
GGGTGTGCCCTTCTACCTACGCACCGGCAAGCGCCTGCCGAAGCGACTCTCGGAGGTGGTGCTCACCTTCCGCCAGGCGCCGGTGCATCTGTTCGATGCCGCCGGGGGCGCCCCGATCCCCAACCAGCTGATCCTGCGGATCCAGCCCGATGAGGGAGCCGAGATCAAGTTCGAGGTGAAGGCTCCAGGCTCCGGCATGCGCAGCCGGCCGGTCGACATGGGCTTCTCCTACGACGATTCCTTCGGCGAACCCTCCGATGAGGGCTATGTGCGCCTGCTGGCCGATGCGATGCTCGGCGATCCCACCCTCTACACCCCCAGCGACGAAGTGGAGGCCGCCTTGCGCCTCTATACCCCCCTGCTGGGACTGATCGAGGGGGCCCCCTGGCAGCTGCCGGTGCACCCCTACGAGGCCCGCACCTGGGGTCCGGCCGCCGCCGACAGCCTGCTGGGTGATGACGGCCTCGGCTGGCGCCGGCCCTGACCCCTGCTTCATCGCCCTCCTCCCGTCCCGATCCAGCCCTTCCCGTCTTTCACCCAAACCCGTCGCCGCCATGTCCACCCAGCTGACCCTGCAGGCCCCCCTGGACGTGCCGCCCGCCGAGGTCCACCCCTACCTGGACCGGCTCTGGAACCACGGCCTGGAGGGATCCACCGGTGCCGCCACCTTCACCCTGTTGATCTGGGAGGCCTCCTGGCTGGAGCAGCAGATGGTGCGGATCGGCCGGATCGATGGGCCGATCCGGGGCCTGGAGCGCAACGATCTGATCGAAGCGGCCCGCCAGATCACCACTGAGTGCGATCTTCCCTTCAGCACCGCCCCGATGGATCCGCGCCTGGCCTGGAAAGTCGGGCAGTTGGCTGGCCAACAGGAGGCCCAGGATCTGCGCGGCCAGTTCGTGCCCAGCGCCATCAGTGCCCACACCCCCCGCCGTCTGATCACCCTGGTGCCCACCCTCGATGCCAACCGCCCCCTGGAGACCATGGTGGCGGCCTACTGCCCGCTGCCGGATGAGGGCGGCGCCGGCGCCGCCTGCGGTGACGCGATCGTGCTGCGCGGCGGCATGGAGGCCCTGCTCCAGGGTCTGCCCCTGATCCAGCCCTTGATCGACGAGGCCCTGCCCTGCTGGGTGTGGTGGAACAGCAGCCTCGATGAACCGCCGGAGATGCTGCAAGCTCTGGCCACGATTCCGCGTCGACTGGTCATCGACACCTCCCTCGGTCAGCCGGCCCGCTGTCTGGATGTGCTGCTGGAGCGCATCGAGGCGGGTCAGGCCGTCAACGATCTCAACTGGCTGCGCCTGCGCAGCTGGCGTCAATCCCTGGCCATGGTGTTCGATCCCCCCTCCCGCCGGGATGCCCTGGCCCATGTGGTACAGCTCGACATCGATGTGGAGGGTGAACACCCGGTGAAGGGGCTGCTGCTTACCGCCTGGATCGCCGACAGGCTCGGCTGGCACTTGATCGACAGCGCCCCGAGTGAGGAGAGCGGTGGCATTAGCGCCGAGTTCCAGCGCACCGATGGCACCACCGTGCGCTTTCAGCAGATGCCGGTGCCGGTGGGCCTGCCCAAAGCCCACCCCGGTGCGATCGTGGGTCTTCGCCTGATCTGTGAGCCACCGAGCCGCCCTCCCCTATGCGTCATCCTCTGTTCGGAATCGGGGGGCTGCATGCGGCTCGAATCCGGCGGCATGGCGGCGATGGAGCTGGTGGAAGAGGTGGTTCCCCTACCCGAGGAGAACGAGGAGATGGAAATGGCCCTTCTGCTGGGCGGTGGCCACGACACCACCAACCCCTTGCTGGCGGCGGCGGCACCGTTGGCCGCCACAATTCTGCCGCGCTGAGCCCTTGGGTTGCCTGATCGCCGCTCCCTGCAGCGGCAGCGGTAAGACCCTCCTCAGCCTCTGCCTGACGGCAACCGCCCGCCAGCGGGGCCAGAGCATCCAGACCTTCAAGGTGGGGCCCGACTATCTCGATCCCCAGTTACTGGCGGCGGTGGCCCAGCGCCCCTGCCGCAATCTCGACCCCCTGCTCTGCTGCGAGCCATGGGTGCAGCGCTGTTATCGCTGGCACGGCAGTCGGGCCGATCGGGTGCTGGTGGAAGGGGTGATGGGCCTGTTTGACGGCCGCGGCCCCAGCAGCGAAGGCAGCTCGGCGGCGGTGGCGGCCCTGCTTGAACTGCCTGTGGTGCTGGTGGTGGAGGCCTCCCGCCAGGCAGGCTCCCTGGCCGCTTTGGTCCGCGGCTTCCGCGACCACGGGCCGCCGGCCGTGACCCTGGCGGGAGTGGTGCTCAACCGGGTGGGCAGCGAGCGTCATCGGGCCCTGCTGGCCGAAGCCCTGGCGGCGATCTCAGTGCCGCTGCTGGGCGTGCTGCCCCACCACGCCAGCCTCGATCTGCCCTCGCGCCACCTCGGCCTGCTGCCCCCCCAGGAGCTGGACGATCTGGGGGAACGGCAGCGGCTCTGGGCCGGGCTGGCGGAGCAGCACCTGGACCTGGAGCGGCTCTGGCCCCTGCTGGCTCCGCCGCCGTCCCAGGCAACGGACAGTGACCCGATCACCTGGGCGCTGTCCGGCCTGGCGCCCCAGGCGCAGGCACCACCACAGCCATCACCGCTGGGTCCCGGCCTGCCGCTGCCGGTGGCGATCGCCAGCGATGCCGCCTTCCACTTCCGCTATCCCGAGGCCGCCGAACTGCTCCGGGCCGTGGGCCTGGACCCCATCCCCTGGAGCCCCCTGGCCGACGATCCCCTGCCCCCGGACTGCCGGGCGGTGCTGCTGCCCGGCGGCTATCCGGAGCTGCATGCCGAAACACTGGCGGCCAGCCGCCGCAGCCTCAGCCAGCTGGCCAGCGCCGCCGCGGCAGGCCTGCCGATCGTGGCGGAATGTGGCGGCCTGCTGCTGCTCGGCCAGCAGCTGGAGGACAGCGAAGGCCGCAGCCACGCCATGGCGGGCGTGCTGCCCCTGAGCGCCCGGCGCGGGGCACTCAGCCTGGGGTATCGCGAGGCGGAGGCCACGGGCGATGGTCTGCTGGTGCGCCGCGGCGACCGGCTGATCGGCCATGAATTTCACCGATGGCAACTGCAGGACACGCAGGTATTGGCAACGGCGGCCAGCCTGTGGCAGCTTGAAGGCTGGGGTTCTCCACGGAGGGCGGAAGGATGGACGACCGCGAACATTCACGCAAGCTGGCTACATCTCCACTGGGCTGGGTGCCCGGTGATTCCCCGGAGGCTGGCCGCCGCAGCCGGGCGCGCCGTGCCGCTGCCGACGAGCGGCGTTTTCTGCAACCCACTGAGCAGCGACCCAAGCCCCCCAGCGAGCGCTGGCGGCTGAGCGTGCGCGGCAGGGTGCAAGGGGTGGGCTATCGCGCCGGCTGCGTCCGGCGGGCCAGCGAGCTGGGGCTCAGCGGCTGGGTGCGCAACCTGCCCGACGGCTCGGTGGAGGTGGAAGCTGAAGGAGTGCCGCTGATGCTTAGTGAGCTGCTGCTATGGTGCGAAATGGGTCCCTATGGTGCCCAAGTGAGCAGTGTGGCCAGCAACCGTGTCCCCCCCACCGGATCGGATTGGTTTGAAATTCGTCGCTGACCCCCGGCCCAGCGGCGGCCTGGAGCTCTGGCTGCTGCGCCACGGCGCCACCGAATGGTCCCGCAACGGCCGCCACACCGGCAGCACTGATCTTCCCCTGCTGGCTGCAGGTGAAGCCGAGGCCCGGGCCCTGGCACCGTCGCTGCAGGGGGTGCCCTTCCTGGCGGTGGCCACCAGTCCACTGCAGCGGGCGCGCCGTACCTGCGAGCTGGCGGGACTGGCCGAAGGGGCCCAGGTCTGGGATGACCTGCGGGAGTGGGACTACGGCGACTACGAGGGCATCACCACCGCTGAAATCCGCCGCAGTCAGAGCGACTGGACGATCTGGAGCCATGGCTGCCCGGCTGGTGAAGATGACGCGGCCGTGCAGCACCGCTGTGAGCGGGTGATCGCCCGGGCCCTGGCGCTGGCCGACCAGGCAGGCGATACCTCCTGCCGGATCGCCCTGTTCGCCCATGGTCACATCCTGCGCAGCCTGGCGGCCACCTGGCTTGGCCTCGGTGCCCGGGGCGGTCGCCTGTTCGTGCTCGGCACCGGCGCCATCAGCGTGCTGGGCTATGAGCGGGAGCAGCGGGCGCTGCTGCGCTGGAACGTGACGGTGCACTGACACCAGCCCAGGTCCGGCGATCAGGCATCACCCGCCCGCGAGCCAGCCACCTCACACCTCACACCCCACCCCTCAGAATGGTGGCTGCGCGGCGAACCGGCCCTGAACCTTGCAACCCTCTGGAGCGAACTGCTCGGCTTCGCGCTGGCGATCGGCTTCAGCCCCCTGCACATCGCCCTGCTGCTGTTGCTGCTGGTGGGCCCGGACCCCTTGCGGCGGGGCGGCTGGTTCGTGACCGGCTGGCTGGTGATCTCGGTCTTGGAGGTGGTGCTGCTGCTGACCGTGGGCCATAGCCTGCTGCTCAGCATGGATAAAGGCACCTCCCATCGCACCGGCCTTGACCTGCTGGCGGCGGGAGTGCTGCTCGGGGTGGGGATGAAACAACTGCTGGACCGCAAGGAAGGAACAGCGACGCCCGCCTGGGCCGGCCAGCTGGACCGCTTCTGCGCCATGCCCTTGCTACCCCTGCTGGGCCTGAGCGCCCTTGTGCAAGTGATCAGCCCCGACGATGTCTTCCTCTATGCCAAGGCCAGCGGCGAACTGCTAGCGGCGGGACTGGATCTAGGGCAGGAACTGCTGACCGGCTGTCTGTTCAGCCTGGCCACCGGCCTGCTGCTGCTGGTGCCCTTTCTGGCGGCGCTGCTGCTGGGCCAGCAACGGGTGCAGCCAGCCCTGCAGGGGGGCAAGCAATGGCTGTTCGCCAACGCCGACCCGATCGTCGCGATTGCCAGCCTTGGTCTGGCCGTGTACTTAGGCTGGCAGGGGGTGGAAGGCCTGAGACTCAGCTGAGGCATCGCTCCCTCCGAGCCACGGATTCTGCTCAGGGAGGAATCGGAACCGTCCGGATTTCAGCAGATCTACCCCTTGTGGCCACCGGTTGCCCAACAACAATCCGCAGCGAGCGTTTGTGAAGCTCAGCCCCAGGCCCGGCAAGGTTCTGGATCGTATGGGCCCGGGAGTCACCGGGTTGGCCTGGTGGCAGAAGTTGGGCAGGGAGATCACTGCCGGCCCTTCGCTGCAGCCTCCTCAAGGCGGGCTCGAGGCGCCAGCACCCTGAACAAATGGGAGAAGGAGGCTTCTGATCACGGAGCATCTGCGGGCCCAGCACCCCTTGAGGCGCCTGTCCAGGAGCCCCTGCTGCCTCGGTCAGGGTCAGTCCGACAAAGGGCCCTTTCAGGGGCCGGGATGGGAATCATCACGCTTGTCTTCAGCCCGAAGCTCCGCTTCCAGCATGCGCTGCAGATAAACGGGATCATGAAGGCGCTCATGGGGAGTGTGGGGGTGCACCCCCGGCGGCGGCAGCAGCCCATCGCGGCGAGGGGAGCCCCCTTTGCGCCCCTTCGTCGTCCGGTGCCAGCCGATCAACAGCCCCAGTCCAATCCCCAGAACCAGCAGCCCAACGAGGGCGGCATCCCAGTGCTGGGCGATGGTGCTGGCAGGCACAGCAGCTGGGAGACCTGCCCGAGGCTCGGAGGCAGCAATCTCAACCAACCCAGGCCCCGACCCAGTCAACTTGCCATGATCAGGATTACTCTCAGCAGCTTTCACCGAAGGCAATGGGCCATCAAGATACCGCAGCAACATAACGCCGATAAGCTCTCCAACTGAAGGACTCAGGCCAGAAGCTCCAGGATCCAGGCGAACTGCAAGCGACAAACTGCTTTATGCCAGGCGAAATGCTCATACTACTCTGGCTCACCACGAACATTCTGCCACTCAAGGCAAAAAACCTCATAAATCTTATCCAAATCTTCTAGATTCTCAATGCGCAGGGCTCCGATTCCACCAACCAACCTTTCAGCGCGAATTTGCGCAAATCATTATATCCTATACCATCTCAGGCCTTCGGCGGCCTCAGGGAAAAGGGGCGATCGGCAGCCATCAGCAAATCTCAACGAAAGCCTAACAATTGGCCGAGCGATATGCCTGGAGAGGCATATCGCTCAGGATCCAGATGACCTGTATTCCTGCTCAGGCCACCATAGGCTCAGGGAGGGTATGAAAAGAGCCTATGAAACATCTGGGAAACTGCCTGAGTTGTCGGCAGCGAGTCAACCAACCTGAGTTGATGAACCCGCCTTGGCCCGATCTCGAGTAGCAGCATTTTGCCAGGAATAACTGAGAGGCAACAGCAGAAGCTGTTGGATGCTGGTTCTTGCGCTTGTCCCCCAGTTCCATTCGCCCATGCTCCAGAGAAAGCCCACCCCCCTGGCCATCTGCGGAGGCGCACTGGCCTGCTTCCCATGGAGCCGACCCACCTCCCGCTGTCATGCCCATGAACACCAGCGGTCTGGCTTGCAGGCCAGCCCCTCAAGCCAGGGGCGGCTCGCCAAGCTGCCCATCCGGATCGCGTAACCAGCACTGCCAGAGCTGCACCTCCCGCTCACTGCCGGGCCCGGCCATCAGCGTCACCGCCTGGCTGGCGCGGCTGACGGCCACGTAGACGAGCTGGCGGCGCAGGGTGTCGTCCTTGGGCCAGAACACATCGGCATCGACGAACACCTCGCCGAAGGTGCTGCCCTGGCTGCGATGCACCGTCAGCACCGCCGCCGGCCCCAGGGAGGCAAAGGCATCGCGTAGCAGAAAATAACGGCGCCAGAGGGCGCGGCCATCGCGTTTGCCGGCCTCGCGGGCCTGCTGGCGCAGCCCCTGCAGCACCGCCTCCAGGCTGGATCGGGCCGCACTGCCCAGCGGCGGCAGCAGCCGCAGGGCCAGCTGGGTCTCGCCCGCCTCGACGCTGGCGCAGAGCGTGTCGATCACCGGAGCCCCCAGCCCCTCCAGACTGCCGAAGCCCACGCCGAACTCGGCCAGATCACAGCGCTCCGGCCGCACATCGCGCACCACCAGCTCCCGGTTCGAGCCCAGCACCATGTCGGGCTCCTCGGCGGCCTCGGCCCCCTCGCGGCAGGCCGGCGCCATCACCGCCGAGCGGGTGATCAGCACCTCACCGGGCAGCACGGGCAGCTGGTCGGCCATCTCGCCGTGCAGGGCGCGGCGGGCGATCGGCACCAGCTGCTCGAGGGAGCGGTTTGTGTAGCAGAGGATGCGGGCTAGGTCGGGGTTATCAGTTTCGGCGCTGCGGCGCAGGGCGGCCTGGGCGGCCTCG
>JAPLID010000175.1 GCA_026389285.1 Cyanobacteriota bacterium | reverse complement strand
GATTGCGGCACAACTGGTTTGAGAAAACCATCGACCCAAAAATAATTCGCATCATTCTCAGTTCGATTCCGGATTGAATCTCCTCGGCGGCAGAAACGTCCCCATTTTCTGCTCGGAGATCTATGCGCAACACGCTCCTAGCCCCCGAGCAGGGCTGCCAACAGCGCCTGTTGGGCGTGGAGCCTGTTTTCCGCCTGGTCGAACACCCGGCTGGCGGAGCCCTCGATCACGCCGGCGCTGATTTCTAGGCCGCGGTAGGCCGGCAGGCAGTGCAGCACGATTGCGCTTGGATCTGCTTCTGCGACCAGCTCTTCGTTGAGGCACCACCCGGCAAAGGCCCTCTGCCGCTCTGCCTTTTCTTCCTCCTGCCCCATCGATGCCCACACATCTGTGTAGAGGGCGTGGGCGCCGCGCACGGCAGCCACCGGTGCGTGCAGCACCGCCACCTCGGACCCGCGAGCGGCAGCTAGGCGGCGTGACTGCTCAAGCACGGCTGCATTGGGTTCAAACCCCACCGGACAGCCGATACGCACGTTCACCCCCAGCAGGGCCCCGCAGAGCATCAGCGAGTGGGCCACGTTGTTGCCGTCTCCCACGTAGGCCAGGGTCAGCCCCTGGAGACGATCGAGATCCAGGCGACCATCGTCAGCCGTGGCGAAACGCTCCGCCAGGGTGAGGTAGTCGGCCAGGGCCTGGCAGGGGTGCTCGAGGTCGGTGAGGGCATTGATCACCGGGATCGATGACCAGTGGGCGTATTCGGCCAGTTCCGCCTGGGCGAAGGTGCGAATCGCCAGCGCATCGCAGTAGCGGCTGAGCACCCGGGCCGTGTCGGCGATCGGTTCACCGCGGCCCACCTGGGTGACGCTGGGATTGAGATCGAGGGTCTGGCCGCCGAGCCGGGCCATCGCCACCGTGAAGCTGACGCGGGTGCGGGTCGAGGCCTTGCTGAAGATCAGGCCCAGCACCTTGCCGCCAAGGTCGATCGATCGGCGGCCGGCCTTGAGCTCTGCCGCCAGGATGAGCAGCTCCTGGGTTTCCGTGGCGCTCAGATCGGCCGAGGAAAGCAGATCGCGGCCCAGGAGAGCGTCTGATGGATTTGAGGCGGACGGGGACTCCATGGAGCCGCTACAAAGAACTGTTATCCGGGATCACAGGCCCCTGCGTCAAGGGGCCTAGGGAGTCGCGTCTCAAGCGCTGGTCGCTCAGGCGAGCGCCGGAGCGACCAGCACGGCGTCCTCGGGCAGGACGCTGGAGGCCAGCAGATCCTTGAGCTCATCGCCTTCGATCACCTCCTTCTCGAGAATCTTCTGGGAGATCGATTCGAGCAGGTCGTTGTTGTGGCGCAGGATCGTCAGGGCCCGATCGTGGGCCCGATCCACCAGTCCGCGCACCTCGCGATCGATCGCCTGGGCGGTGGCATCACTCACCACGCGGCGGGGGTTGTTGTTGCCGCCGAGGAAGCGACCGCCGCCCTGCTTGTCGTAGGCCAGGGGGCCGAGGGTGTCACTCATGCCGTAGGTGCCCACCATCTGCTCGGCGATGTCGGTGGCGCGCTGCAGGTCGTTGGCGGCGCCGGTGGTGACCTCGCCGAAGGTGATCTCCTCGGCGCTGCGGCCCCCCAGCAGGGTGGCGATCTGGCCTTCGAGGTCTTCCTTGGAGTTGAGGAAGCGCTCCTCGGTGGGCAGCTGCAGGGTGTAACCCAAAGCCGCCATGCCGCGAGGCACGATCGAGATTTTGGCCACCTTGCTGCCGCCGGGCATCAGGTGGCCGACGATGGCGTGGCCAACTTCGTGATAAGCCACTACTTTCTTCTCGTCAGGTTGCAAAACCCGGCTCTTCTTCTCGAGGCCCGCCACCACCCGCTCGATCGCTTCGTTGAGATCTCCCTGGGCGACGGTGGTGCGCATGGCGCGGGCGGCCAGCAATGCCGCCTCGTTGACCAGGTTGGCCAGATCGGCACCGGCGAAGCCGCTGGTGGCCTGGGCGATCAGATCGAGATCAACGCCTTCCGAGAGCTTCACCTTCTTGGCATAGATCCCAAGGATCATGCGGCGACCCGAGAGATCGGGCCGGTCGACCAGCACCTGGCGATCGAAGCGACCGGGGCGCAGCAGGGCGGCATCGAGCACCTCCGGCTGGTTGGTGGCCGCCAGCACGATCACCGGTTTGTCTTGGGCGGCGAAGCCGTCCATTTCGGTGAGCAATTGGTTGAGCGTCTGCTCCCGTTCATCGTTGCCGCCCATCATTCCCATCGAGCCGGCCCGGCTCTTGCCGATGGCATCGAGTTCATCGATGAAAATGATGCAGGGCGCCTTCTTCTTGGCTTCCTCGAACAGATCGCGCACCCGGGCGGCGCCGGCGCCGACGAACAGCTCCACAAACTCGGAGCCGCTGATGATGAAGAACGGCACACCGGCCTCGCCGGCGACCGCTTTGGAGAGCAGGGTCTTGCCGGTGCCTGGAGGGCCCACCAGCAGCACACCCTTGGGGATCCGGGCACCGATGGCGGTGTAGCGCTCGGGTGTCTTGAGGAAATCGACGATTTCGGTCAGTTCGGTCTTGGCTTCATCGACGCCGGCCACATCGGCGAAGGTGACTCGGGATTCCTCATCGGGAACGTAGACCTTGGCCTTGCTCTTGGTGAAGCTCAGGGCTCCCTGGGCGCCGCCCATGCCGCTGCGGCGGGCGAAGAACTGCAGCACGACGATGAAGATCAGCGGAGGCACGATCCAGCTCAGGGCCGTGGTGATGAAGCTGGGCTTGGTCGGCGGTGCGGCGGCGAACTCCACCCCATGTTTCTCCAGTCGCTGGGGCAGCTCCATGTCGAAGATCGGTGTGGTGGCCAGCAGCGTCGGCGCGTCTTCGGCGGGAGCCTCCTTGAGTTCGTAGCGGATCTGGTCGGAAGTGATGTAAACGCGCTTGACGTTGTCGGCATCCACCTGACCGATGAACAGGGAGTAGGGCACCCTGGGCACCTGGTTGGCCGGGTTGGGCAGGAAATTGCTGACCAGCAGCAGCACCCCGAAGCCGATCAGCAGCAGGTTGATCAGCCCGAAACGCCGGTTCGGGCGGTTGTCGTCCTGGCGAATGGCCATGCTGCTGAGGATGATCGTGGCAACAGGCTAGGCCTGTGTGCCACCGGCCGGATCGCCCGCCGGTGGTGAGAACCGAATGGCACCAGCGCTCCCATCCCTTCAGCCGTTCGTCCCATGTGTGGTCGCTACAGCCTCACCACCGCGATCGATCAGCTGCTGCCGCGGCTGAAGGGGCCCCTGCCGCCGGGCCTGGTGCAGCACTACGCCCCTTGCCGGCAGGTGCGCCCCGGGGAGCCGGTGCTGCTGCAGCGCCAGGAGCATGGCCGCCTGGAGGTGGGGCTGGCCCTGTGGGGCTTTCTGCCCGAGTGGAGCAAGGATCCCCTGGGGATGCGGCGGCCGATCAACGCCCGCAGCGAAACCGTGACCGACAAGCCCTTCTTCCGCGCCGCCTGGCGCCATCGCCGCGCTCTGCTGCCCGCCGACGGCTTCTTTGAGTGGCAGAGCCGCATCGACGCCGGCACAGGCCGCAGCTACAAGCAGCCCTGGCTGTTTCGCCGCCGCGATCGCGCCCCCTTCTGGCTCGGCGGGCTGTGGGAGCGCTGGATCGGCCCCGATGGCGGCGAACTGGAGAGCTGCTGCGTGCTCACCACCGCCCCGAATGACCTGCTGCGGCGGGTGCATGACCGCATGCCGGTGGTGATCCCCGATGGGCTGGAGCAGGCCTGGCTGGAACCGGCCGATGGGTCTGGCCTGAGGGCCCTGGAACCGCTGATGGCGCCGTGGGAACCAGCCGCCTGGGAAGCGGTGAAGCTCGAGGTGGCTCCGGGCGTTGGTGGCTCCGGCGCCGCCGGTCCTCGCCGCTCCGCGGCGAGCGGCCCTGTCTCTGGCAGATCCAATGCTGGAGATCCTGTCTCTGGCATCACGGAATCCAGCGGCCTAGTCGCTGGGGGTTTCGCTGCGGAGGGGCCCGCGGCTCGTGATTCAGCGTCCGGAGGCCCTGCCGCCGCTGGCCCCGGCCCCCAGCAGCTCAACCTGATCGGCTGAACGCTGCTCTGCGGGGAGACAGCGGGTCTGTGGTTGCCAGCGATCGGTGGCGCGTTCAGGGCGCCAGCGGGCAGGCTCAGCGATTAAACAGGAGGCACAGTTGCCCGATCGCCCCCATGAGCCTGGCCCAACTCGATGCCTTTCTGGCCCATGCCCACGGGGATCCGGCGCTGGATCAACATCTGCATGAACCCAAGGAGTTGGCTGATTTTCTGGCTCTGGCCCGCGGCGCCGGCTTCGAGGTCGATGAAAACGATGTGATCGCCGCGCAGCAGCGGGCGGAACAGGCCCTCAGCGATGAGGAGCTGCAGCGTCGGGCGGGAGAGGAGGCGCGAAGGTTGCGCCATTTCATCCCCGGTTGATCGGCGGAGCAGCCCCTGATGGAGACGATGACGGAGCCACCGCTTCATCCCTGGCAGTTGCCCGACGGCCGTGAGCGGGTGGCCGCCTATCCGCGCCCACCGGCGCTGCAGATCTGCGCCCGCCATGTGAGGGTCGAGGCCTTCGGCCGGGTGCTGGTCGACACGCACCGCTCGCTGCGGGTGCTGGAGACCTTCCATCCACCCAGCTTCTACCTGCCGCCCGAGGGGGTGGATCTGGCCGTGCTGCAGTTGGCGCCGGGCCACAGCTTCTGCGAGTGGAAGGGCGTGGCCCGCTATTTCGATGTGGTCGCCCCCGGCGCCGAAGGCCTGTCGCGGCGCCTGAACCGGGCGGTGTGGCAATACCTCGAACCGGCCCCGGCCTTTGCGGCCCTGGCCGGTTGGTATGGGCTCTATCCGGGCTTGATGGACAGCTGCTGGCTGGATGGTGAGCGGGTGATCCCCCAGCCCGGCGGCTTCTACGGCGGCTGGATCACTGCGGAACTGGAGGGCCCCTTCAAGGGGGATCCGCTGCATCCCGAGCTGATCTGATGACAACCTGGCCTGGACCCAAGGCCGCCCGGAGAGCTGAGAGGGTTGCGTTGACGAAGGGATCAGCGTAAGCAGCCTTGGTTGCAAGGAACCAGCTACCTCCCCCAACAAAAAGTCAGTGGGGGCAACGCAGGGAGTCCTTTCTTGGGTACGAGTGCCCCTACAGGAGGATTGGCCTGCTGGAGGTTCCTCTTGAAAAATTCAAGATTGCTGCCATAAGCCTCAAAGACATCAGCGAACAAATTACGCTTTAATTAGCACCCCTCCCAAGGCAGGAAATAAAACCATCGCGATTGCGAATTCAAATTTTAGCGCTATCACAACAGCGACATAAATTCATCTGTCATGGAGATTGATGAACCTACTGGGACCAACTATTCACCGCCTCGATTACTTGGTCCTGATCAGCTGACTCGAGATCCGGATAGCACGGAAGAGACAGAACGCTGGCTGCCAGGTCTTCAGTAACTGGAAGGCGAACCTCTGCTTTGGCCCAGTGCACGCCCTGAAGATGGTCCGGGATGGGATAGTGAATATCGCTAAGGATCCCGTGGTTTTTCAGGTGCTGCTGCAGATGCTCTCTTTTCTGGCGCACCTGGACAACGAACAGGTGGTAAACATGGCTACTGGAATCACTAGGTGCAGGTGGCAAAAACAAACCGGGATGCGTGATCTGTTCGTGGTAACGTGAAGCTAGAAGCATTCTCTTCTGATTCTCCTCATCCAGATCCGCTAGGAACAGTTCCAGAAAGCGAGCTTGCAGCTCATCCAGACGGCTGTTGCGCCCCATGGGACGTTGAACTTCATATTTACTGAGCCAACCGTATTGCCTGAGTTGTCGACATCTCTCAGCTACAGCATCATCATTGGTGCAGATAGCACCTCCATCGCCGAGCCCACCCAAATTCTTCGTGGGGTAGAAACTGAAACTGCTGGCGTCTCCAAAGCTTCCCGCGTGATGGCCGGCCATCCGAGAGCCATGGGCTTGAGCGCAATCTTCAATCAAGAAAACATTATGGCGCCGACACAGCTCGGCAATTGCGCTGATCTCTGGGGCGATGCGACCATAGAGGTGTGTCACGATCAAGGCACGAGGCCTGCTGGCGAGACAGTGCTCGACTGCACCAATCGATAGGCAGCAGGTATCGGGTTCGACATCGATGTAGAGCGGCACTGCTCCGACGGCAGCGAGAGAGGTACTCGCATAGCCACCAGCATTGGCGGCGGTGGCGACCCGATCACCCGCCCCAATGCCAAGGGAAGAAAGGGCAAGCTCAATGGCGTCTGTGCCGTTGGCTACACCGATGCAATTTCGGATGCCCGTGTAGTCGGAGAAGGCCTGCTCGAAGCTAGTGACACCCGGTCCGAGCACGAAACGCCCATCTGCAAGAAACTGGTCGAAACACTGGAGGAGATCAGCTCGACGCCTCGCAGCCCTTGGACGTGGATCACCAACAAAAATCATTGTGTTGCTGTAAGAAGTTGATTGTAATCATTCAGAGCCGAATCCGTTCAGAAAGACTGATGGGTAGACTACAACGAGGGCTGCGATGGCTGACAGCTGGAAATCGCTGATCAAACTTGTGGAACTCAGCTCAGGCATGGCTCGTTCGTCGAGCAGAACAGCAATAATAATCTACTCGAAAGCGGTGCCATGCGTGCGAAGGGGCTTGACAAGGGCATGACTGAAAGCTTCCTTCATCTCATGGTTGCCAGGGAATGGCAGCATTCCCGTAAATATTAAATCCACCGATTGGCAACTAGGAGCCAGATGAATTGAGTGGACTGAATCGCCTTGACCAATACTGAAGTAGCTTTTCTGCAAAACGGATTGCAGGCCGCTCCACACAATAATTCATCAGCAAACAAAGGCTCAGCAAAAGAACCAGGCGCTGGAGATCAACTGGAAGCCAAGGAAGGCGAACTCTCTGAAGAAAATCACCCATCGGTCGCCATGTCCAGAGGTGGAACAAGTAGACTCCATAAGTCAAGCTCGATAGAAATAGGATCCATGAGTTGACAATGAATAGATTGCGCAATACCCAGCAAACTAGGAATAGAGCAAGAGCTAAAATGGCAAAATGGGCATTCAGCCAAGACGGTTGGTATTTACTAATTAAAAAAAAGTGTTGTCCGCATACAAACAAGCCGACACAGGCAAGCCAGACAAAATTGACTCTACGCCTTTCGTAAAGATCAATAAAGATTCCAAAGACAAGAAAAGGTGCGTACAGATTTGTATATCCTTTCGACCACGATGGGGAGATGGGGAATGGTGGCAAAAAAGCCAGCACCCAAAGACAAATTAAAAGTATCCAAGGCAGCCACTTGGCACGATTATGCATCAAGCCAAGTGATTGCAGGCATGCCATCAACACATAGAAGACCATTTCTATGCGTAGGGTCCATTCCACGCCTCCAAGAGAGTATGGAGTTGCAAAGAAATCACCAATCAGCAAAAGTTGCGGACCAAGAACTGAAAAAGGGATTGGACTGGCAATTCGCCATTGGTAAATTGCCTGCATAAGTACAGCAGCTATGTAGAGAGGGTATATTCGAAATATACGTTTGAATAGGAATTTCCAAGTGGACTGCCTAGTAAGAATACGGCTGATGATGTAACCAGAAATCAGAAAGAAAATAACAACTCCTGCCCCGCCAGCCTCGGAGAGCGGGAGCGCCCAACCCACAAGCAGCCGAGGAGTCGCATGAATGGAAGAATTCGCAGCAAAGGATTTAGCTTGATCATAGAAGTTATGGCCAATAAGGACACTTGAAAATGCAATGATGCGCAAGAAGTCCAGGAATGCGATGCGGCCTGTTTCTTGCTGATAGCCTGTGCTGACGTTCATGACTAGGAAAAAAGATACGGTTATTGAACAAAAGATTAATCCTAAGACCCTGCTCACCTTAATGAAGTTAATCTGTCATGCCTCTAAATAGTCCATCATGTTAAGCAGTACTGGTCATCCGTTTCTGTCTTGCTTGTAGCTACCGCAAGCTTGTCACGCAATCGCTACAAGCCAGAGGCATGAAAGCAGTTCCATCGGCAGGATGGAATGAGCTGGGGCGGGAACGAGATGCTGGGATCGGGGAAATGCATCTCAGACATCAGACATGGTAACGTAAGAGGGGGTTGTAACACTTTTCGTAACAGCCCATGATTTACTCCTAAGTTCCTTTAATGAATCGCCTTCTTGAGATTCCTGGAGTCTACCTACTGATTCAGTTGTTGATGCTGCCTGGTGCTCGCAAATTGCTTGCAGCACAGTGGCGCAAAGCTTTTGCCGAATCTACTGGGATTATACTTGATGTGGGCTGCGGGCCTGAACCGTCTCCGGAACCAAATGGAACGCTTGTGGGAGTGGACGTAAATACTGATTATCTTCGTCAATATGCTTCTACCGTTAGCACTGATCCCGGCTTATTTCTTAATCCTAAATCTCTTCCTAAACGACTCGCCTTCAAGTCCAGTGCTGATAAACTTCCGTTTTGCGATTCTTGTTCTGACGAAACCCGAGCGATGGGTTTATTTCATCATCTCACTGATGAGTCTACTGTGGCCTGTGTGAGTGAAATGATTCGATGCGTTCGTCCCAGCGGGAAGATTATCATCTTCGATACTGTTTGGCCGAGGTCCTCTTGGCGCCGCCCTTGGGCTTGGCTGGTTAGGTACATGGACCGAGGTCGCTATGTCCGTACCGAATCTGGGCTTAGATCAATTCTTTGTTCGGTATCCGGCATCCCATGGACATGCAACCGCTTTGCTTATACTTACATAGGTCTCGAAGGAATGCTCTTTATTCTACACAAATTGCGAACATTTGTTCCTGCTGATTGTTGTTGGGCTTGATCATTGGAGGGTTCGCTGACATAGCCATGCCAGCCTTCGCTCGGATAAATCTTACTTGAAAAATTTTCTATTATTCTCGATTATCTGTGACATCCAACCTCTATTCGCTGATCGTTCCGATTTACAAAAGTGAGGGCTCAATTCCTCGGCTGCTGAAAGTTCTTTTGCAGCTCCAGGCAGAATTAGATTGCAAGCTTGAGATTATTTTTGTCGTAGATGGTTCTCCGGATGCTTCGTCTCAATTACTAAGACAAAGTGCTAATGAAGGGGTTCTGCGGGGTACTTTGATTGAATTGACGCGCAATTTTGGTTCCTTTGCCGCTATCCGCGTTGGCATGAATCATGCCAGGGGATCCATGATGGCTGTCATGGCAGCTGATCTCCAGGAACCACCTGAATTGGTGTTGAAGATGTTTCATTCGTTGGCTTCTGGCGAGGTTGATTTGGTGTTTGGGCAGAGGGTCGGCAGGGATGACCCGCTCTCCACACGCCTGCTCTCCAGTTTGTTCTGGGGATTGTATCGTCGTCTGATCCTGCCGGATATCCCCAAGGGTGGGATTGATATTTTTGCCTGCACTGCTCAGGTTCGTGATGACCTGATGCGTCTCAATGAAGCTAACTCATCGCTTGTGTCCCAGTTGATGTGGCTTGGTTACCGTCGTGCCTTCATTCCTTATGAGCGTCAAAAGCGGCAAGAAGGAAGTTCGGCATGGACGATAGCCAAGCGACTTCGTTATATGTCAGATAGTATACTTTCCTTCTCGGATCTTCCCATTCGTGTATTTCTTTGGCTGAGTTGTTTTGGTTTTATATTCGCAATTAGCGCCGCTACAGCGATTGCGATTTTGCGTCTGCTTGGAGTGATCACAGTGCCTGGATACGCAGCCTTGGCGATCCTGATTTTGTGTTGCTGCATGCTCAACAATCTAGTTGTTGCAATCGTTGGTCTTTACACTTGGCGAGCGTTTGACAACACCAAGAATCGCCCATTGGCATTGATCCGAAGTAAGCTAAACTTCACGATATCCCAGCCGTCCTGAAATGATTCATTCATCATCACAAGTTGAAGCCAAGCGCATTGGCTCAGGAACAACGATTTGGCAGTTTGTTGTTATCCTTGAGGGCGCAGAGATTGGTTCAGATTGCAATATTTGCTCCCACTGTTTTATTGAAAATAACGTTCGCATCGGTAATCGCGTTACCGTGAAGTCTGGAGTGCAGATGTGGGACGGGATCGTGATTGATGATGATGTATTCGTTGGGCCAAACGTTACGTTCACCAATGATCTTTGGCCTCGTTCAAAGCAGCATCTCAGCAGTTATCCTACGACACACTTAAAGCGTGGAGCTTCGATTGGTGCCGGGTCCGTTATTCTTCCAGGCATCAGCATTGGCTCTGGTGCCATGGTTGGCGCTGGATCTGTGGTAACCAAGGATGTGCCGCCCCAAGCAATGGTCTACGGCAATCCGGCCCGCATCATCGGCTACGCCAAAAGCGACGCTCCTGTCCGCAGTCAACATTTCCCCGCCGACTCGGGGTCTTCACTCAATCAAATGCCAGAAACACTGAAATCCAGTGTCCAAGGGGTGTACTTACTCAAGCTATCCAGTTTTGCAGATTTGCGCGGTTCACTGTGTGTTGCTGATGTGGCCAAGGATCTTCCCTTTACTCCGCAACGCTTTTTCATCGTCCACGACGTACCTAGTAAATATGTCCGCGGGGAACACGCCCATCATGTTTGTGAGCAGTTTCTTGTTTGTGCCGCCGGATCCTGTAGCGTTGTCGTAGATGACGGTTGTGAGCGAGAGGAATTTCGACTTGACGTCCCCAACTTAGGTTTGTATCTCCCTCCATTGGTATGGGGCATACAATACAAGTTCAGCCCGTCGGCAAGCCTATTAGTTTTTGCATCCCACCCTTATGATCCCGATGATTATATTCGCGATTACAATAAGTTTCTTCTCCTCAGCGGCAGCACCTCTTCTTGATTGAATTTGATGATGTGGAGGCCATCGCGATTATTCTCATCACCTTCACGCTGGCCAGTACTTCAACGATTCGCTTTCTCGGCAAGTATTAACTTTGTTTCCAGTTACGGCGCGTACTTATTGCTATTAGCGGTCGTTGATCCCTCAATATCTTATTTTATTGCATTTTTCGTTGGTATGCTTATTGGAAGTTTTTTGCACGTTCGCATAACTCATCGCAAGCGCCTTGATCTCGCAAACCTTTGCATACAGTGTGGTTTGCAAATCGGAGTCGGTGCTATCGCTTCTGCGGCGAATGGCTGTGCAAGCCAGTGGATGGATCCGCGTCTCTCAGGGTTGGTAGTGATTTGCATTTCATCCGGGCTTTCCTTCATGGCTTCTCGCCGATTGCTGCGGTAAACTGTTACCTCTTTTGTATACTGCCAGCCAAAAGCCGTTGCCCAGCCGCGCTGGGATCAGTCGCCGCTCCAGAAAAGAGAATTGCCGTTTCCATCCATCTTTGACCAAAACAAATGGTTGATTGTCGTCGAGGTAAATCATTGATGGCGGGGGGGTGTAAATTACGTTATGGCTTTGCTGTAACACAAACAATTTAACGTCTCTTTCGTCTTTCTGCTCAAATCGATTCAGCGACCAGAATGGCCAAGGTTCGGATTCATTCGATGCAGACCAAGGTAAACCAATGGTCGGGGTTTCGGCGGAGGCCAGTACAAGGCCAGCACGTCCCTGAGCCATGCTAGTAGCCAAGGTTTGCTGGCCCGCAGGTATACCTGGATCGCGAAAAGCATTGATCATCAGCCTGGCTTGTGCTGGTGTACCACCCTCCCGAAGCACGATGAATGAATAGAAAAGTTGTTGCCCAAACATCAGTCCATAGGCGAGCGCAAAAATGAGGGGCAATAGCTTCAAGCCCAGGTAGCGCAAGCGCGGTTGCTTTGGAACCAGCAGACGCTGATCAATCCAGAGCAGCAGAATCATGGGCAGAAAGGGAGTGTAGCTGTAATCCAACCCTCGCTGACTGACCCAGATCAGTGCAGCAATCGCTGCGGCCACCACGATCAGCTGGCGGTTGCGTAGCCACCGAGCCAGAGCGCTCAACACTGCTGCTGCCAACACCATGCTCCAGAACGGTGCCAGAAGTGTCGTCCCCCATCGCCAGGCTTTCGCGTTTGGAATCACCCAACTGAACGGTACAGTCGAACCGCCTGCTCGAAGATTCTGCAGCCAGGTCAGAAAGCCGATCGGGCTGATCATCGAGACGCCCAGCGCAGATACCACAAAAGTCAGCAGAAGTACTGGTGCAAGCATTTCGGCCCTTTTGTTCCAAGGGAATTGGCGCTCAGCCGCTACCCAAAAGCTGTAACCCATACAGCCCATCAGACCCACAAGAGGGGAAAGCAGGAACAAGGTACCGAGAGTGATGCCATCAACAGATCGCCGCATCACTGAATGCCACCCCAGCTCCCTCGTCATGGCTGGCACTGCCAGGAGCAGCGGTGCCAGTTGCTCAGGACGGCCTTGTAATCCCAGGACGATGACGGCGGGTACCAAAGCCATCAAGGAAGCCTGCAGCCATGGCAGACGGCGGCCACGTCGCCAGCAGGCGTTTTGGTACAGCAATAACCAGATCAAAAAGGTAAGGATGTTAACCACGGCCATCGCAATCGATAGCTGCTGCCAACTTCGCACGTGCAGCAGTTTCGCATAGAACCAAATCTGCAAGACGCCATGAAAGTCATAGGCGTTGGTAGGCTTAGTTATGAGAAACTGGGAGTAGCTATTGAAGCTCCATTCATTCTTCAGCGCGACATTCATAAGCGCTGAGCAAAACAAGTCGGCATCCCAATGAAGGCCGGGCCATTCCAGCCAGCCAAACCACAGCAAAGATCCCACGACTAGTAGTATCAGCAGTAGCGCTGATTGTTCAGGCGGATTAAGTGCGCCCTTGCTATTCTTTTCGGTCTGCGGTCGAAAGGTCAACATTTTGATGGTGAAAAGATTCGAAATTGACTTCGTCTTTGGCGACTATAAGCGCGGAGGATTTATGTCTAGGGAGACCCGCTCCATCCGGAGCTGATCTGAAGACGGCCCTCTGGCGCCGCACTGCGGCCGCCAGGGCCAGCAACAGCTCCTGGCGCAGGTTCTGCGCCGCCTCCGGATCAGCCGGACCAAACGCCTCCAGCCTCAGCTTCAGGCCGCGCTGGTCGATAGCGCTGACGTGCACCCGCCGTGGCAGCTCCTGATCGATGGCGGGGACGTGCACCAGGCTTTGGCGCAAGCTCGGCGGTGGTCGCGGCGGCTGTCGTTGGCCACAGCGAAGCCGGCGAACAGGGCGTTGGGCACGAGCAGCGGCTCCCGCTCGGCTGTGAGCAGCTCGGTGTAGTAGCTGCCGATCGTCCGCGCCGTTCCTGGCAGCCGTTTGTCGGGCAGTTCGATCCAGTCGCCCACCGTGAACGGGTGGAACAGATAGATCATCACGCCGCTCAGCAGGTTCTCCAGCAGTGCCTTGGCCCCGAAGCCCACCACCGCGGTGCCGAAGCCGCTGGTGGTGAGCAGCAGGGCCGGCTACACCCCCAGTAGTTGCAGCACCACCAAGGCCGCCAGCAGCAGCACCGTGGTGGAGACCAGCTTGTCGGTGAGATCGAGCAAGGCGCGGCGGTCTGTGGGGGAGCGCTGCGGCAGCCAGTGGCGGTTGGCGTCGACCTGCTGAATCAGCATTTCACCGTAGCGCAGCTGGTCCAGGCGATGCTGAGGCTGATCACAAGTCGCGCACGTCGCGGCCCTCGCGGGGCAGCTCCCAGCCGAGGCGCCGTTGCTCATCCAACAGCCACCATCCCAGGACACCCACCAGCAGGGTGGCGCTGATGCTCAGGCGCGAGCGCTGCAGCAGCACCTGGTCCAGCGTGTCCGCGCGGAACTGCCGCGCCAACATCTCCAGCCCCAGCCAGGCGAGCGCCGCCAGCTGCAGCGAGAACAGCGCGATCGGCAGTGTCGCGACCGTTGGCGGCAGGCCGGCGTGATTCATGGGGATGGCGGCGGCGTATCGACGGGGTTGTCCAGGATCCAGAGCCGGTCGTTGCCGAGCCGCGCCGCGGCCCGTTCGTTCCAGGGCGGCGCCTGATCGAGGCCGGTGAGCCCCAGATCCCCCAGGGGTGTGCGGGCGGCCAGGCCACCCAGCAGTTTCGGCGCGATCACCGCCGCGACCCTTTGCACGCAGCCCTGGCGCAGGGCCGCCGCCGCCAGCTCTGGCCCGCATTCCCACAGCACCTGATTGCAGCCGCGCTGGCCCAGGGCCTCCAGCAGCGCCAGCGGCTCACAGGCCGCCAGCGGCAGGCGCTCCACCCCCAGCTGATCCAGGCGCTCGCAGGCCTCCAGCGAGGCCCCGGGGCCATGGGCCACCAGGGTGGGAGCTAAGGAGATCTGCCAGAGCCGGGCTGTGGCGGGCAGATCCAGGCTGCGGCTGAACACCACCCGCAGCGGTTCCGGTTGGCTCCTGCCGCGGCTGGTGAGCAGGGGATCATCCGCCCGCACGGTGCCACCACCGACGATCACCGCATCGCAGGAGGCACGCAGTTGATGCACCCAGGTGCGGGCGGCGGGGCCGCTGATCCATTGGCTGACACCGTTGGGCAGGGCGGTACGGCCGTCCAGGCTCATCGCCCACTTGAGAGTCCCGAGGGGGCGGCCGGTGCGGATGCGGTGCACGAAGGCGCGGTTCAGCTCCAGAGCCTCCGCTGCCGCGACCGCCTCGATGACCTCGATACCGCAGTCCCGCAGGCGCTGCAGGCCACCGCCGGCCACCAGGGGATTGGGATCGCCCATCGCCACCACCACCCGGCTGATTCCCGCAGTGATCACCGCCTCGGTGCAGGGCGGTGTGCGGCCGTGGTGGCAGCAGGGCTCCAGCGTCACCACCAGGGTGCCGCCGCGGGCCCGCTCGCCCGCCTGGGCCAGGGCGCCCACCTCGGCATGGGGTTCGCCGGCCCGGGCGTGATAGCCCTCACCCACCAGCTGGCCCTCGGCATCCAGCACGACGGCTCCCACGAGAGGATTGGGGCTGGTGCGTCCGGCCCCGAGGGCGGCGAGCTGCAGGGCCCGGCGCATCCAGGGGAGCCAGGGGGAGGGCTGCTCAGTCATCAGACCTGCAGGGAGCCATGAGACGACCTGTCGTCAGCGGGATGCTGGACGTTCTGCGCTCAGCCCAGCACATCCTTGAGCTCGCGCACGGTCTGCAGCTGACCGTAGTAGTAGTTGGCCCGTGCGCGGCGATCGGGATCCTCCAGGGTGTCGAGGGCGTCGAAGCCCAGGCCCTGCCAGAGCTCATGGCCGCAGGCCCGATTCACTTCCTCGGTGGCCTCCTCCTCGAGATTGGCCAGCCGGCGCTGGAGGTTCTTGATCTGGGCGATGGCCATGGAGGAAGCGGGCGTGGACGCTGTTGCGATAGTACAGACGAACTGGCATCAGCACCAGGGCTCAGAACGGCAGCTTCTTTTTGGCTTCCTTGTCGAGATCCGATTCCATCTCCCGCAGGCGCTTGAGGATTGTGTCGTAGTACTCCCTGAGGTAGTTCTCGAGGTGGGTGGTTGCAGCCGGATCGAGGTCGAAGGCTTCATAGCTCTCCTCCATCGGTGCATCGAAGTTGCCGCCGGCGCTGACCACCTCGGCGAAGGAGAGCCGTTCGGCCACGTTCAGGCTGCTCTCGAAGAAGCTGGTCGCCCCCTGGAGCAGCGCCAGCAGGGCGGGCGGCACCCGGAACATTCTGGCCGATTTGCCGCTGTACTTCTCGCACAGCTGGGTGATCTCGCCAGTGATCCAGGCCTTGGGGCCCACCACCGGAAAGGCCCGCCGTTCGGTCTGGGGACGCTCAAGGGCGGCCACGGCGAAGCGGGCCACGTCCTGGGTGTTCATGTAGGCGATCGGCGTCGGAGAGCCGCTCACCCAGACCGTCTGGCTTTCGAGCACCGGAATCGCGAACTGGCTGATCAGACCCTGCATGAACGCCGCGCCGCGCAGGATCGTGTAGTTCAGATCGGAGGCCTCGAGCCAAAGCTCGGTGCAGGCCTTGATGTCCATCAGCGGCACCGAGCGATGCTGGGCTGCCTCCAGCAGCGACAGGAACACCACCCGGTTCACCCCGGCCCGCCGGCAGGCGGCGAATAGGTTCTGTTTTCCGTCCCAGTCGATCGCGTAGGTGCTGACGCTGTCACTGGCCCGGGCGGTGGCCGCGTCGATCACGGCGTCCTGGCCCTCCAGGGCGTAGTCGAGGCTTTCGGGTTCGAGCAGATCGCCGCGGGTCAGCTCGCAGCCCCATTCCTGCAGGAAGGCCGCCTTGCGGGGGGAGCGCACCATGCAGCGCACCTGGTGGCCTGCGTCGAGGGCGCGCCTGGCGATCTGGCGTCCGAGGGTGCCTGTTCCACCGACAACCAGAACCTGCATCTGCCATGTCCGAAGCCGGCTGAGCCTAGGGGTGCAGCTGACTCGGTTGCGACCGGCGAGATGGGAGGGGCCTGACGGCCCCGGCCTCCGTGGCGCCGACCGCCCTCGTTTCGCCTCAGTCCTTGAGCAACTTGAGCAGCAGCAGACCGCTGGCCAGGCCCACGGGGATCAGCACCCAGAACAGCGCGGCGGTGCCGAAGATTTCAGAGGCCATGACCCGGACGAAGGGGAAGTGGCTACCTATTTAGCAGCCGTGGCGGCCAGCAGAGCCCTGGCTGTTTCAAGAATGCGCGGCCAGGGCGCGTCACTGCGCAGCTGGCCTGCCATCACGGCGCTGGCGGCGGCATGGAAGTCCTGCCGCTGCAGCTCACTCACCAGGGCCGCCAGGGGGGGCTGGCCGAGACCCAGGGCGCGGGCGATCGTCTCCGTCGGCCAGCAGCGCGCCGTCGGCGCCGGATCGGCCGCCAGGCGCTGGAGCAGCCGTTCTGCGTCGGCTGCCAGCGTCTGTGGCGCCAGCGCTGCCTGTTCGAGCAGGGCGCCGATCGTGGCTGGATCCTGCAGGTCGCCGATCCAGAGCGGTCCGCTCACCGCCAGCGGCGGCAGTGGGCTGGGGGGGCAGCCGCAGGGCTGCCAGCGGCGCAGTGCCAGAAGAGGCTGCACCTGCTGGTCGCCGCAGCCATGGCAGTGGGCCAGCATGCCCAGTTGGTTTTCTTCGCCGGGCCGGGGGCGCCGCCGCAGGCGCACGGCGGTGCGGAAGGTGCGCCCCTCGCTGAAGCTCAGCAGCGGTTCGACCCCCCGCCCCAGGGCCCAGGCGTTGCGGGCCACCGTGCCCAGCTGCAGGCGCAGGGCCAGCTCCCAGCTGGCGGGATGGGCCCGCGCCGCCGCCCCCAGGTGCCGCACCGCCGCTGGGCGGTCATGGCCGGTGGGGGAACGGCCATCGGTGCTTGCCAGCATCAGGACCCCGTCGAAGGCCACCGCCTCAAGCGCCAGGGGCAGTAGGGCTGACGCGCAGCCGAAGGCATCGAGATCGACCAGATCAAAGCGTTGCTGGCGCTGCAGGCAGCCCGCCAGCAGCTGCTGGGCGGTCTGGGCCGTGCAGCGCCGCTCCACCGCCTGGGGCAGCTGGGCCAGGTTGGCCTGCAGCAGGGGCAGGCGATCGGGATCGGCGTCGTTGGCCCAGATCTGAGCGGCTCCGGCCTCGAGGCCACAACGCAGCGAGCGGATGCCGCAGCCGGCCATCAGATCCAGGAGCCGCAGGGGGCGCCGCAGGGCCAGGGTGCGGGCCAGCAGCACCAGACAGTCCCTGGACGGCCGCGATTCCGGGCGGAAGAAACCACCGCCCAGCAGCAGCCGGGCCGAGCCTTCGCAATAGTGAGTGGCATCCGCTGCTTCCTGGATCATCGCCAGAGCCGTCACCGTTGTCTGAGGTGTCCCAGCCTGCCCGTCCGCGCCATCCGCAGCCCGGTCCTGACCAGCCCGAGGCCGATCCCCCGGCTCATGGGGCTGACTGGGGGGCCCATGGCACCTGGTGGTGGCGGGACCACCGCTGCCACTGGCGGGTGCTGGGCGACCGCCGGCACCCGCCAGTGGTGCTGCTGCACGGGTTCGCCAGCGGCAGCGGCCACTGGCGGCGCAACGCCGGTCCCCTGGCGGCCGCCGGCTGGTGCGTGTATGGCCTGGATCTGATCGGCTTCGGGGCCTCCAGCCAACCGGCCCACCGCCGCCACCGCGGCCTGGACAACCGCCTCTGGGCCCGTCAGCTGCAGGGCTTTCTTGAGCAGGTGGTGCAGGCACCGGCCGTGGTCGTGGGCCATTCGCTCGGTGGCCTGGTGGCCCTGACCTGCAGCGTCTATTTCCCCGACTGGGTCAGGGCGGTGGTGGCGGCACCCCTACCCGACCCCACGCTGCTGATGGCCCAGCCGCTGGGTGATCGGTCCCTGGCGGCGCCGCGCCGGCACCCCTGGCGGCGGCGGTTGCAGCGGGCCGTGGTGGTGGTGCTCTGCCGGCTGTTGCCCCTGGAGCTGGTGGTGCCCCTGCTGGCCCACTCGCCGCTGCTGGATCTCGGCATTCAGAGCGCGTATCACGGGCCGGTGATCGGCGATCGGGAGCTGCATCGGGTGATGGCCCGCCCGGCACGCCGGGTCACGGCGCCGCGGGCCCTGCGGGCGATGAGCATCGCCATGGCGTTGCGGCCCCATGGCGGCACCGCCCCTTCCCTGCTGAATCGGCTGAGCCTGCCTCTGCTGCTGATCTGGGGCCGGCAGGACAGGCTGGTGCCGCTGGATGTGGCCCGCCAGTGCCTGCGCCTGCGGGACGATCTGCCGTTGGTGGTGCTCGATCAGGCGGGTCACTGTCCCCACGACGAAGTGGCGGAGGGCTTCAATGCGGCCCTGCTGGAGTGGCTCGGGCCGCTGAACCGACACGTAGCGTTGGACGCAAGGATGGACCGGACATGAAGCACACCCTGTCGGTGCTGGTTGAGGACGAATCAGGGGCGCTGAGCCGCATCTCCGGTCTGTTCGCCCGGCGCGGTTTCAACATCGAGAGCCTGGCGGTCGGTCCGGCCGAAAACCGCGGAGTGTCGCGACTGACCATGGTGGTCGAGGGCGATGACCGCACCCTGCAGCAGATGACCAAGCAACTGGACAAGCTGGTCAATGTGCTCGGCGTGATCGACCTCTCGACGATCCCGGCGGTGGAGCGGGAGCTGATGCTGCTGAAGGTGTCGGCCCCGGCCGAAAACCGCAGCGCCATTCTTGATCTGGTGCAGGTGTTCCGCGCCAAGGTGGTCGATGTGGCGGATGACGCTCTCACCCTCGAAGTGGTGGGCGACCCGGGCAAGCTGGTGGCCTTCGAGCGACTGCTGGAGAGCTACGGGATCCTCGAGATCGCGCGTACGGGCAAGGTGGCCTTGGAGCGGGCCTCAGGCGTGAACACCGAGTGGCTCAAGGCCACCAGCTCCCAGAAGCGAGTGCCGGCCTGAGCCCAGGCGACTGGGTCAGCGTTTAGGGCTGCCCTTTGACGAGGGTGCCCCCTTCGATCACCTTGGCCTTGACGATGCGATCGCCCTGTTGGATGCGGTCGATCACCTCCATGCCCTTGGTGACCCGGCCGAAGACGGCATAGCGACCATCCAGTTCGGGCAGGGCCTCCAGGGCAACATAGAACTGGGCACTGGCGGAGTTGGGATTGTTGGAGCGAGCCATGGCTACGGCGCCGCGCTGGTGGGTGAGCGCCAGGTCACGGTTGAGCACCGGACTGCTGAGGGGCTGGCCGTAACGCGGCAGCGGCTCCTTGCTCAGTTTCAGCTCAAGCGGAATCTGGCGGGATTCGCCGGTGACTGGATCGAGGAAATCACCCGTGCCGTACTGGCTGACAGGCACCTTGGGATCGGCGCTGGCGGGATCACCGCCCTGCACGACGAAGGGCACCGGATCCCGCACCACGCGGTGAAACACGGTGCCGTTGTAGGTGCCGCGCTTGACCAGATCGACGAAATTGCCGGCGGTCAGCGGGGCGGCGCCGCCATCAAGGCTGAGCTGCACCTCGCCTTTGCTGGTTTCCAGGCTGACCACGGCGGTGCCGCTCAGACAGGGGGCCGATGAACTGCCGCAGCCCATGGCGGCCTGTTTCTGATCGGCGGCGCAGGCCACCAGGCCGAAGGGCGCCAGGCTCAGCAGAGCAGCCAGGAGCAGGGGGCGCACCAGATCGGGCCAGCGACGCCGGCAGGGAGGGCTGAAGGGATGAAGGGGGAGCGACATCGGGATCAGAGACCTTCCAGGGGAACACCAAGGAACCGGGCCAGCTGGGCCCCGGCAAGTTCCAGGTCAGCCAGGGGGATCGGTTCGCCGACCCTGGTGAGCGGCAGATCCCGGCGGCCCTGCACCCGCAGCGCCAGCCGCCGCTGCGGGCTGATGCCCTCGCGCACCTCCACCTTGATCGCCTGGATCTCGCGCAGGGGGATGGCGACTTCGATGCGGCTGCGGAAACCGCGGCGGCTGATCAGGGCCTGGCCGGCGGCGCGATCGAAGCGGTTGCTGCCGGAGCCCACATCGATGCCGATCACGGTCCACAGGTAGGTGGCGAGCAACACGGCCGCGATGCCATAGAGGCCCATGACCAGCCCCTGGGGCACCCAGACCAGTTCGGCCGGATGGCCGATCGGCAGCAGATCTCGGCCGAAGCGACTGGAGGCACTGGCCAGTAGAAAGCCGATGCCACCGATGCTGACCGCCAGGGCCACCAGCAGATTGGACAGGCGTCGGGAACCGAGAACGGTCTGCTCCATCACCTGGGTGTCGGCGGTGCCGGCAGCTGTCTTCTTGCCCGTTGCCGGGCCTGATGTGGGGTCCGATGCCGGACCTGAGCTGGAGGCCGGCGAAGGGCCGGGGGGAACCTGGCTGGTCGGCATGGAAAAGAGGAAAGGTCGTAGGTGCGCCATCCTGGCCCCAGGCAGGCCCGCACCGGCGAAGGGCGGCTGCCATGGGCTATGTCAGCCCGTGTCGAGCGCTCACGTGAGTCGCTTCAGCGTTGTTACCATCTCGCCGTATCAAACAGCCCGCGGGTATCGAACCCGCGACACTCCACCGTTCACCCAATGACGATCGCTGTAGGGCGCGCACCAGCAGCTCGCGGATGGTTCGACGTCCTCGATGACTGGCTCAAGCGCGACCGCTTCGTTTTTGTGGGGTGGTCCGGTCTGCTGCTCTTCCCCACCGCCTATCTGGCATTGGGAGGCTGGCTCACCGGAACCACCTTCGCCACCTCCTGGTACACGCACGGCATTGCCAGCTCGTACCTCGAGGGTTGCAATTTTCTCACCGCCGCTGTCAGCACCCCCGCTGACGCGATGGGCCACAGCCTGCTGCTGCTCTGGGGCCCCGAAGCCCAGGGCGACTTCGTGCGCTGGGTACAGCTCGGCGGCCTCTGGCCGTTCGTGGCGCTACACGGCGCCTTCTCGCTGATCGGCTTCATGCTGCGCCAGTTCGAGATTGCTCGTCTGGTGGGCATCCGCCCTTACAACGCCATCGCCTTCTCAGGCCCGATCGCGGTGTTCGTCAGTGTTTTTCTGATGTACCCGCTGGGTCAGAGCAGCTGGTTCTTCGCCCCGTCCTTCGGGGTGGCGGCGATCTTCCGCTTCCTGCTGTTCCTGCAGGGCTTCCACAACTGGACGCTGAATCCCTTCCACATGATGGGAGTGGCCGGCATCCTGGGCGGCGCGCTGCTGTGTGCCATCCACGGCGCCACGGTGGAGAACACCCTGTTTGAGGACAGCGACCAGGCCAACACCTTCAAGGCGTTTGAGCCGACCCAGGAAGAGGAGACCTACTCGATGGTCACCGCCAACCGCTTCTGGAGCCAGATCTTCGGGATCGCCTTCTCCAATAAGCGCTGGCTGCACTTCTTCATGCTGTTCGTGCCGGTGATGGGTCTTTGGACCAGCAGCATCGGCATCATCGGCCTGGCGCTCAACCTGCGCGCCTATGACTTCGTGTCCCAGGAAATCCGGGCCGCTGAAGATCCTGAGTTCGAGACGTTCTACACCAAGAACATTCTGCTGAATGAGGGTCTGCGCGCCTGGATGGCCCCTGCGGACCAGCCGCACGAAAACTTCGTCTTCCCTGAAGAGGTTCTGCCTCGCGGCAACGCTCTCTGATCTCAGACTTCGTGTCTCAATCATTCTGAGGACGCCCCTGGCGTCCTTTTTTTGTGCTTTGCCTGGCGGAGAGTTGGCGGCTCGAGCCAGCCCTGGCTGGCCATGGCCCGTTTCTCGCCACCTGTCGCCGTTTGTGAATGATGGGGATTCCTTGATGGCCTTCGCGCCGCCAGTGACCTTCCCCTTAAACTCAACAAGTCTTGTCAGCAGTGACGTGGGACTCACTTCTTGGAGTGTTGTCCCGGATGCGTCGCCGGCTGGCGTTCACTCACCGGAGGTGTCCATGGATCACAGTCATCAACCCCAGGGTCTGCTGATCGCGGAGAACGCCGGCTGAGACGGCCCCGATCCTCCGTGGCTTTGCCCCGGTTGATCAACTCCAGATCGAACGGTTCCGCGCCAGAGCGGACCCGGCGAGAGCCCCCGGTCCCATCAGGGATCGGGGGCATCGTTTTGCGGCCGTTGGGGCTTCAGCCTGGGCAGAAGGTCTTGCCGCTGACCCCTGAGCTCCGGCCTGGCCGCTCCATGGCGTTGCCGCACCTCCACGCCAGCCGGCACTCCAGATCGAGCACCAGCGCAAAGAACAGCAGGGCCAGTTGGCGATCTCTAGCCGTGGGGACCAAGGCGATGGGCGCCAGCCTTCACCCGCTGGATCACCTCTTCGATCGCTGGCGGCAGATGCTGGCGCAGGGAGCTCAGGCGCCAGAGGCGGCCGGAGAGCACGCCGCTCAGATCGGCCAGCGCCCGTACCACCGGCTGCTCCTGGACCTTGGCGGGGGTCTGATCCAATCCGTCAACGGCGGAGCCGGGCCGCCAGTCCGCCACTTGCACCACGGCCCGATAGGCGGCCGGCCAGGGGTTGGTGGGTTGCAGCTCAGCGAGCCTGCTGTACCAGCCTTCGGCTTCACCGGGGCGATTGTTGAGGGTGGCCAGCAACGCCAGGCTCCACAGGGCATCGCCATCGGTGGGATTCTGATTCAGGCGCTGCCGGGCCCAGGCCCGCACCCGCTGCTGATAGAGAAAGTGCCCGTCGAGCTGATGTTCCGGTCCGATGCGGGCGAACAGGGTCGCCAATCCCTCCGGCCCCCGCTCCATCCCTCGGGCCAGGGCGATGAATTGGGGGTCAAAGCGCGGGGCCGGCCCGCCACGCCGCTGCCACAGTTCGACGCTGCGCCCTTCGCTCCAGGGCCAGCTGCCCACTTGGCTGAAGCGGCCATCGCCACGCACCTTGAAGCTCAGTTCCCGCGAAGGCGGCCGGTTGCTGCCTTGGTCGCCGCTGGCCAGCAGGATCCAACTACTGCGCTCCAGCACCAGGGGATGTTCATGGCGCTGGCGGCCCAGCCGCCGGGCTTCGATCCGGCCACCGCCCAGCCGCCCGAAATAAGAAACGGTCTGTTCATTGAGATCGGGGCTGCCCGGAACCACCAGCAGCGTGGTGGGGGCGTCTCCCACCGCGGCTCGCAGCCGGGCGATCGCCGCCGGAATCGGGCTGGGCCCTGGTCGTTCGATCGCGGCCAGGGCGGTCTGGGCCGTGGCGGTCGCTACCGCCAGCAGCCCCCCGCCCAGCAAACCGCCTCCAAGCAGGCTGCCGCTCAGGCCTGGCCCCCCAAGCCGCCGCAATTCCAGCCCCAGCTGCCACCAGCCGCGGGCCAAAACAAGAAGAAGCAGGGGCAGCACCGGTGCGAAGTAGCGGGCATCTTTGTTCGGGCTGAGGGTGGTGGCCAAGGCGCCGGCCAGGGTGCAGCCGATCAGCCAGGACCAGTCCTGTGGCAGGGCTTGGCCTAGGTGGCGCAGCCGGGGCAGGAGCTGGCTGCGGCCTCGCCAGAGGGCCAGCAGTCCGCCTGCCAGGGCCGGCACCAGGATCGGCAGGCCCAGCTGCTGGGGCCAGAGCCGCGGGTACCAGAGCAGCGAGGCCAGGCTCAGGGGTGGGGGATCGCCCTCGGCGGCGGCCGACTCGATCACGGCCCGGTTGGTGCCGCCCAGGGTGGTGATCCAGTTGTGGTGCAGCCAGGGCAGCAGCAGGCCCAGCACAATGATCAGCGCCACCAAGACCTGAAGCCGCCGCCGCCGCTGACCGAGGCCAGCGATGGCAGCCCAGAGACTGGGCAGGGCCACCAGCAGCAGGGCGCTCTGCTTAACCAGCAGGGCTCCGGCCACCGCCAGGGCGGCGAAGATCGCCTGGCGCCAGCGGCCACCGGCGGGGGGCTGGCGCTGCCAGCGACCCAGCAACCACAGGGCCAGGGTGGTGCTGGCGGTGAGGGGAATGTCCAGGGTGTAGTCGACCCGCAGGGCGGCCAGGGCCGGAGCGAGAGCCACGAGGGCGGCGGCCAGCAGGCCGAATCCCGCTCCCACCAGCTGCCGGCCCCAGCAGGCCACCACCACCAGCAACAGCCCGTGCCAGAGGGCCAGGCTCCAGCTGGCCTGGTCAGCGGTCTCGCCGCTGAAGGCCATGACGCTGCCATCGATCAGGGAGGCCAGCGGCGGAATCTTCGGGGAGAGATCGAGCAGATGCCCCCAGCCCTGCCAGCCGCCGCCCGGCAACAGGCCGAGGGCGCGGCCATGGTCGAGGGCACTGTTGAGATAGTCGGCCTGATCCCAGCTGGGCAGGCGCCCATCGGTGGCAAGCCAGAGCCGGTCGGCCACGGTGGCGCTGGCCCAGAGCGCCAGCAGCAGCAGCCACCAGATCAGCGTTGGCTGGCGTGGCCTGCAGGGCGTCGGGTTCGGGCCGGGGCTGTCAGGCATCGGGATGGCAGCGGCCAGGCAGGACCTGAGAAGCAGTGTGCCCGAGGGGCCCGACCCCTGACCGTTCCAGCAGCTGGCACACGACCGATGGTGTTCTCGGCCACATCCCGTGATCATTTGGCAGGCGCATTGCGCCACATCGTGTGAGGTTCCCATGAAACTTTTCCAGCAACTGCTGGTCGCTCCTGCGGCTTTGGGCCTGCTGGCCCCTATGGCTGTCAGCGCTTCCGAGCTGAATCTGACCGGCGTCAATCAGTACGCCAGTTCGGATCAGGTCACCAGCGTCACCCAATTCTCTGACGTCAAGCCCAACCCCAACGGCACCTTCAAGGGCGGCCAGGCCCTGACCCGCTGGGAAGCCGCTGCCCTGCTCAATGCCTGCCTCGATCGGATCACCGAGGTGACCGACGAGCTCAAGAAACTGATGGCTGAGTTCGAGAAGGAACTCGCCGTGCTGCGCGGCCGCGTCGATGGCCTCGAAGCCAAAGTTGGCGAGCTGGAAGCCAACCAATTCTCCACCACCACCAAGCTGAAGGGTATTGCCACCTTCGTTCTGGGCGCCAACAGCTTCGGCGGCGGCAACCGCGACCTTTCGAACTTCGCCTCCAATAAGGAAGGAGCTACCTCCTTCAACTACGACGTTCGCCTGAACTTCGACACCAGCTTCACCGGTAAGGACCTGCTGCGCACCACCCTGCGGGCCGGCAACTTCGGTGATTCCGCCTTCGGCAATGGCTACGGCTACGACAGCGATGGCCGCCCCGTCCAAGGTCTGAACTCCCTTGAGGTCGCCTTCCAGGAAAATTGCGGCACCGGCGTTGATTGCGGCGACGTCGTCGCCATCAACCGTCTGTTCTATCAGTTCCCGATCGGTTCGGGCTTCACCGCCACCATCGGTGGCAAGGTTCGTCAGGACGACATGCTGGCCATGTGGCCCAGTGCCTATCCTGCCGATACCATCCTTGACATCTTCACCTACGCCGGTGCCCCCGGTGCCTACAACCTGAACCTGGGTGCAGGTGCAGGTCTGTGGTGGAAGAGCGGCAACTGGAGCATCAGTGCCAACTACGTTGCCGAGAATGGTGACGGTGGCAGCCCGGACCAAGCTTCTTGCCTTGACAAGAATGGCAACGTCACAGGTAGATCATGCGGCGGCATCGGTACCGAGGCTTCCAGGGAAACCGGTACGGTTCAGCTGGGCTACGCCGGCTCAAACTGGGGCCTGGCGGCTGCCTATAACTACAGCAACGGTATTGGTGTTGCCAGCGGCACGCCCCTGTCCATCGCTCCGCAGGCTGCGGCTCCCGATGGCTCCGGCGTCGGCTTCAGCTCGATCAATTCGGTCGGCATCAGTGGCTACTGGCAGCCCAAGAACAGCGGCTGGTTCCCCTCGATCAGCACCGGCTGGGGTCTGAACTCCTACAACGGCAACGACGACGCCTTCAACTTCGACGGCCCCACCAGCCAGTCCTGGTATGTCGGCCTGCAGTGGGCTGATGCCTTCATCAAAGGCAACTCCCTCGGCATGGCTGTGGGTCAACCCACCTTCGTCACCGGTTGCGGTGATGTCTGCAACAACTACGACGGCGACCGCAACACCACGCCTCACGATGGCAACTATGCCTGGGAGTGGTGGTACAAGTTCCAGGTCACCGACAACATCAGCGTGACCCCTGCCATCTATTATCTCAGCAATCCGCTGGGTCAAGCTGGTTACGTCGATAATCAGCGTACCGGCGATTCCGGTGCTGCCCTCACCAACTTCGGCGGTCTGATCAAGACCACCTTCAAGTTCTGATTGTGGCCCGGCCGCTTCGGCGGCCAACCACTCACTCCCCCTTTATCCTCATCCCCTCCCGGCTGCTTTGGCAGCCGGGTTTTTTTATGGAACTTGCTATCCAAGGGCTTGGTATGGCTTACCGGATCTGATCATTGGTGGCTGTGATCAGGGGCCGAGGGGAAGTCGGCTTGCATTGGTGCTGGCATTCCAGGGTTGATTTCTTTATCCGAAGCAGCGCGATTGAGTCGGTCGTGGCCAGATCCGGCCTGGCCCACTCCTGCCGATTCGCAGGTGGTCAGGGGACCTGATCATGGGGTCGCCCGAGAGCATCAGGGCCACTATTCCCACTGGCCTGCTTGATGGGGGTTCTTGTCGCCAGGGATACATGGATGGGTGTCGATAGGGCTCTGATCTGCAGCATCTGCCCGTTACCTTGGTCTCTGCTTCCTTAGGGAAGTTTCCTCTTATTGGTGTGAGGATCCAATGAAACCGTTCCAGCAATTGCTGCTGGCTCCCGTGGCGCTTGGCTTGGTAGCCCCAATGGCCGTCACCGCGTCCGAGCTGAACCTGAGCGATGTCAACCGCTACGCCCCCACGGCTAGTGCATCCCAGGTCACCAGCGTCAGCCAGTTTTCCGACGTTCAGCCCACCGACTGGGCTTATCAGGCCCTGAGCAACCTGGTGGAGCAGTACGGCTGCGTCGCCGGCTATCCCAACGGCACTTTCAAGGGTGGCCAGGCCATGACCCGCTACGAAGCGGCGGCCCTGCTCAACGCCTGTCTCGATCGCATCTCCGAGGTGACCGACGAGCTCAAGAAGCTCATGCAGGAGTTCCAGGAGGAGCTCGTCCTGCTGCGCGGTCGCGTCGATCGCATGGAAGCCAAGGTGGGCGAGCTCGAAGCCACCCAGTTCTCCACCACCACCAAGCTGCGCGCTGACACCCGCTGGGTGATCGGTGGCCTCAACTACAGCGGTAACCAGGTGGGCGATAATAATACCTACAAGCCTCCCACGAGTGGCGATGGTAAAAAGACGCCGTTCACTTACAACCAGCTGCGTGACGCGTTCACCTTTAACTACGACGTTCGCCTGAACTTCGACACCAGCTTCACCGGTAAGGACTTGCTGCGCACCACCCTGCGCGCCGGTAACTTCGCCGATAGCGGTTTCAGCAGCGCCAACGCCGTTACGCCGCTGACCAACCTGGATGCGGCTTTTGAAGAAGCCTGCGGCACTGGTACGGATTGCGGCGACGTCGTCGCCATTAACCGCCTCTATTACAAGTTCCCTGTCAGCTCACAGTTCACGGCCGTGATCGGTGGCCGTATGCGTCAGGACGACGGCCTGCCCGTCAAGCCCAGCGTGTACACCGGCGACAAGATTCTTAAGCTGTGGGACTTCAACGGCGCACCTGGTGCCTACACCCAGCTGCTCGGCCCCGGTGCCGGTCTGTGGTGGAAGCAAGCTGGTAAGACTGGCTTCAGCTTCGGTGCTGTCTACATCGCCGCCAATGGTGATAGCGGCCAGCCCAACGGCACCGGTTGCACCAGCTACGACTACAACAGCGGCGGCTTCTGCGGCGGCATCGGCAACGAGGCCTCCAAGCAGAGCGGCACCCTGCAGCTGGCCTATACCGGCAAGGGCTGGAACGTCACCGGCGCCTACACCTACAACAGCGCTGGCGTCGGCATTGCCGGTACCCCGCTGTCCCAGAACCTGCTGCCCAGCATCTACAACAACAAAGGTGGCGGCCACGTGTCGTCCTGGTCGTTGGCTGGTTACTGGCAGCCCCTCAAGTCCGGTTGGGCACCTTCGTTCAGCGCTGGCTGGGGCTACAACTCCTACTCCTACACGGGCGAAGCGGCTTCCCCACTCACCAAGGTCATCGACCTCGATTCGGCCACCAGCCAATCCTGGTTCGTGGGTCTGAACTGGAAGGATCTGTTCGTCAAGGGCAACGTCCTCGGCATTGCGGTGGGCCAGCCCACCTTCATCACCGGTGTCAACTACAAAGGCAGCGATCAGGACGTCTACGACGGCAACTACGCCCTGGAGGCCTACTACAAGTTCCAGGTCACCGACAAGATTGCCGTTACCCCGTCCATCTTCTGGCTCTCCCGCGCCCGCGGTCAGATGACCAGCACCCCCGCCTTCGCCGCCGCCCTGGCCGATCCCACGATCAGCAGCGGCGATACCCTTGGCACCTTTGGTGCTTTGGTGCAGACCACCTTCAAGTTCTGATCCATCGATCGGAATCCTTCTGGAAGCCCCTTCTCACATCGGGTTCCCCGAAGCCTCCAGCCCCCCGCTATCGGGGGGCTTTTGTTGGCCGGCTTCGATCGCGGTGATGGGGCCGGCTGGTCGATGATGGCGGCGGACGATTCCTGTTTCCGTGTCAGGCCAGCGCACCCGCCTTGCTCCCCTTGTCACCGGGGTTGATCATTACGCCGTGCTCGGGGTGTCGCCCCTGGCGACGGAAACCCAGATCAAGGCCGCCTATCGGGCCCTGGTCAAGCTCCACCATCCGGACGCCGGTGGCGATGATCAGCGGATCCTGGCGCTTAACGCCGCCTGGCACGTGCTGCGCGACGGCCCGCGGCGCCGGCGCTACGACGCCGCTTGCGGCGTGGCTGCAGCGGTCCCTGCCCCGGATGGGGAGGCCCCTTTCCCGGCTGGAGAGTCGTCGCCAGCGAACCCTCGCCGGCGGCGCAGCGCCGCCAGTGACGAGCAGCTGCTGGACTGGTTGCAGAAGGTGTACGCGCCGATCGATCGGCTGCTCGCCCAGGTGATCAATCCCTTCCCCGCCCAGTTGCGGGCCCTGGCCGCCGATCCCTATGACGATCGCCTGATGGAGGCCTTCTGCGCCTTCCTGGAGCAGAGCCAGGCCCGCCTTGAAAAAGTGGTGAGCCTTTACCGCTCCATGGCCTGCCCGCGCAGTGCCCAGGGTTTCGGGCTCAGCCTCTACCACTGCCTCAGCCAGGTGCAGGACGCCCTCGTGGAACTGGAGCGCTACACCATGGGCTACGTCGACAGCTACCTGCACGATGGTCGCGAAATGCTGCGCGAAGCCAAGTATCGTCGCAGCTTGCTGCAGGCCGAGCGGCGCCGTCTTGAGCTCTGAGGGGCTGAAAGCCCCGCTTCAGGTGGCCGGGTAGGCCTCCAGTTGATCGAGCCGCAGCCACACATCCGGCACGGGTCGGCGCCAGCGCAGCTGGGCATGGGCCCCCTTGATCGCCAGGATTTCGCCCGGTCCCTCGAAGATGTAGGCGGGCGGCTCAGGATCGCTGGCGCCGGCCTCCAGGCTGTTGCCGTAGGCGGCGCGGGCCACGCGCACCAGGGCACCCTTCTTGAAGGCGGGCGCGGCGCTGGCTGCCGCAGGAGTGCCTGCCGGCTGAACGGCTGCCGGCGGAGTGACTGCCGGCGGAGTGGAGGCGAGCTTGTCGGCCATGGCGGACTGGGCGGCGGCATCAGGCTAGGCGCTGGCGGCGGCAGCGGGCGCCCTCCTAGCCTCGCCGCCAGGACCGGTTCGGGATCACGCCATGAGGCTGCTGCTGCTGGGATGTTCGGGATTCGTGGGTCGGCAGCTGGTGCCCTTGCTGCTGGAGCTGGGACACGCGCTCACCCTGGTCAGCCGCCGCGCCCAGCCCTTCCCGCTGCTGGAAAGTGACCGGTTGGTCTGCCTGCGGCTCGATCCCGCCGATCCGGCCAGCTGGCAGAACGAGGCGCTGCGCCAGGCCCTGGCGGCGGCCGAGGGGGTCGTGAATCTGGCGGGGGAGCCGATCGCCGAAAAGCGCTGGACCCCCGAGCATCGCCAGCTTCTGCTCGACAGCCGCCTGCGCACTACGGCCAACCTGGTGGCGGCGATGGCGCCCCTGCGTCAGCCGCCGGGTGTGTTGGTTAACGCCTCCGCCGTCGGCTACTACGGCACCAGCCTCGATCGGGCTTTCCAGGAGAGCAGCCCGGCCGGTCACGATCTGCTCGCCCAGCTCTGCCAGCGCTGGGAAACCGCTGCCGCAGCTGTTCCCGGAGGCTGCCGCCTGGTGATTCTGCGCATCGGCATCGTGCTGGGCCCCGACGGCGGTGCCCTCGGCAAGATGCTGCCGGTGTTCCGGCTCGGCTTCGGTGGCCCGGTCGGTTCCGGGCAGCAGTGGATGAGCTGGATCGAGCGCCACGATCTCTGCCGGCTGATCGCCACCGCCCTGGAGGATCCCGCCTACTGCGGGGCCTACAACGCCGTGGCGCCGGAACCCACGCGTATGGGCATCTTCGCCAACGCCCTCGGGCGGGCTCTGGGAAGGCCCAGCCTGCTGCCGGTGCCCGGGGCGATCCTGCATCTGCTGCTGGGCGATGGCGCCCGGGTCGTGCTCGAGGGTCAGCAGGTGCTGCCGGAGCGGCTGCAGGCCCAGGGCTTCCAATTCCACTACCCCTCGCTCAACGCTGCCCTCGCCGCCGCCACCAGCCCAGGGCCCCGCTGAGCAGGGCCGCCGCCATCAACAGTCCGATCGCCGGGGTGAACAGCGGCTCCCACAGCTGCTGGAACAGCCGCAGGGGGGCCTCCACGCCGCGGCTGTGCAGCAGCACCGCCGCAGCGAACCAGAGGGCTGCCGCGATCACCAGGAACACATCGGCCACCAGGACCAGATCGAGCCAGCCCTTCAGCCGCTGCAGCAGCGACGTCGAGGCTGGTGTCAGCTGAGCTTTGGCTGGCCGCTCCTCCGTAGTGGCGGCTGCTCCTGGGTTGTCGTTGGGCTCGGCGCTGCGCGCCGGACGATCGCCGGGGGCGCCGCTGTTGGCCGGTGGGGGGGTCATTGCGCTCCGGGCTGAAGGTCGCTGAGCAGCTCCATGATCGCCGCGGCCATGCGGCGGCTGCCGCCGGCGCCGCCGATCCGTTCGGCGCCGATCGCCGCCAGTTGTTGCCGCCAGGTCGGGCCCTGCACCGGATCGGCGGCTCTGGCCAGAAGTTCGCTGGCCAGATCGGCGCCGGCCTGCAGGGCCTCATCACTGCCCACCCCGCCACAACGGTACGCACAGTGGACACCGGGGCCGAGTAGGCGGCGCTGGGCTTCGGCGAAGCCCGCCGTGAACTGGGGGCCATGGCCTTCGAGCTGCAATACCGGCTTGCCCAGTCCCACCGCCTGCTCGGCGGCGGTCCCGCTCATGGACAGCACCAGATCACTGCCGTGGAGCACCGCCGCAAAACGCCCCCAGTGCAGCTGCAGCCGCTGGGACCCTCGCACCAGCACCAGTGAGGCGTTGCCATCTGCAGGCCCCTGCCCTTGCTCCAGGCTCCAGCCCAGGGGCGCACCGAGGCGGGCCAGCGTGCCGGCATCGAGATCCCCCATCAGGGCGGCCTGCAGGGCCAGCGCCTGAGGAGCGCGCCGTTGCTCGGGCAGCCGGCTGAGCAGGCCCAGCATCAGCTCAAGGTTGCGCAGGGCTTCGGGCAGGCGGCTGCCGGGCAGGACCGCCAGGGTCTGGGCGGCACTGCAGGGGATCGGCTCGCCGGCGTCGCTGACCAGATCAAGGAAGGGATTGCCCTGGAAGCTCACCGGCCGCCCCAGCTGGTCGCTGAGATCGCTGGCGGTGAGGGCATCCCGGCTCCACACCCGCCGGAAACCGTCCCGGCGCAGCAGCCAGCCGCAGGGCCAGGGCAGCTGCAGGCGGCCCTCGTAGTGACTGGAGTAGGCGACGAGATAGACCACCGCAGGCCGCAGGCTCAGCCAGGCCGCCAGCACCGGCAGCAGGTCGCCGACGGTCACAATCAGCTGATCGCGGCGGCCCCGCAGGCTCAGCAGGCGCCTCAGCACATCGAGGTATTGCCCTTCCCGCAGTTCGGTGATGCGGCCGGCCACGCTCGTGTAGCCCAGTCCGCCGGTGCTGAACTCGCGGGTGCGGCTGATCACCTCAATGCCGGCCTGGCGGTAAGGGTGGCCGTGACCGACCAGGGGCAGGGCCTCCACCGTCACCCCCCGCGCCAGCAGCTGCCGGCCCAGCAAGGCGCCACTGAGGTCTTCCCCGTGGCCGTTGCTCAGCAGCAGCAGCTGGCTCAAGCCTGCAGCCAGTTCCGCACTTTCTCGAGGGCCTGCCAGCCCGGGCGTCGCCTGAGCCCATCGGCCATCGAGTCAGTCAGTTCGGCGGCCAGTTCAGGGGCCATCAGCATCACTCGCTGCACGATCTCGATGTGCTCGCGCACGCCCTTCTGACCGGTCTCCAGCATCGCCACGCTGAGATTGATGCGGGCCTGGGGATCCTGGGGATTGAGGCGCACCGCCATGCGGGCGGAGCCCAGGGCATCGTTGGGGCGATCGAGCAGCAGTTGCAACCAGGCCAGGCAGGCCCAACCGGCCGACTGCTTGGGGGACTGGGCGGTGATCGCCAGGAAGTCGTCGATCAGCTCTTCGGGGGCGGCCCCCTGCTGATAGCGGCCGATCGCCTGGTCGAACAGGGAGGTCTCGCTGGAGGAGGGGCTGGCCGTCATGGCAGCGGCAACGGGGCAGGGCGTGACCCTCAGATTCCCACGCCGCGCGACCAACCGGGTGCGGCCAGCGGTTTCAGACGGCGAAGGAGCTGCCGCAGCCGCAGGTCTGGGTGGCGTTGGGATTGGTGAAGTTGAAGCCGCCGCCGATCAGGGCGCTGGAGAAGTCGAGCTGCATGCCATAGATGTACAGCAGGCTCTTGGGATCGCAGACCACCCGGAAACCGGGGGCTCCGGCCGGCTCATAGACATAGGTCTCATCGTCGCCCTGGATGGCGTCGGCATCGATGAAATCCATGGTGTAGCTCATGCCGCTGCATCCCCCCGAGCGCACGCCCACCCGCAGCAGCTTGGTGTCACCCTGCTGGCGCGTCAGGTTGGCCAGCTGCTTCATCGCCGGCTCGGTGATCAGGATGCCCTTGCCGTCGATGCCGGTGAAGGTGGCGGTGGGTGCCTCGCTGGTGCTGATCGAGCTGGCAGTGAGGGCGGCGGTCTCCGGGGTCATGGCGTCAGGGGAGGGGGTTGGAAAAGCGGGGATCGGGATCGGAGCTGCCGGGAGGCGGTCTTCAAGGCTGGGAAGGTGAGGCTTAGGGAGGTCAGCTGATTGCTGGCGGACCCGGTTCAGTCCCGATCAGCCCTGGGACCGGACCGATGCAGATGGCGGAAACAATGTCGTCACTCTATGGAGTCCGCCGCGGGGCCGCCTGCCCACCATGCTGCCGGCTGTGGGGGCGATGCCGGCCTGGGTCTTCTCTGCCCCCGTCCCCGCCCGCCGCTCCATAGAGTCAAGCCTGACGCCAAAGAACAAGCGTGCGGATCGCCATCGTGGGTGCCGGACTGGCCGGACTGTCGGCGGCGGTCGACCTGGTGGACGCCGGCCATCAGGTCGACCTTTATGAGGCGCGCCCTTTTTTCGGCGGCAAGGTGGGCAGCTGGGTCGATGAGGGTGGCAATCACATCGAGATGGGGCTGCATGTCTTCTTCTTTAACTACGCCAACCTTTTCGCCCTGATGCGCAAGGTGGGGGCGATCGACAATCTCCTGCCCAAGGATCACACCCATTTGTTCGTCAACCGCGGCGGGGACCTGCGCGAACTCGATTTCCGCTTTCTGATCGGCGCCCCCTTCAATGGTCTCAAGGCCTTCTTCACCACGCCCCAGCTCGACTGGGTCGACAAGCTGCGCAATGCCCTCGCCCTAGGCACCAGTCCGATCGTGCTGGGGCTGGTCAATTACGAGGCGGCGATGAAGGTGATCCGCGATCTCGATCGCACCAGCTTCCAGCAGTGGTTCCTCGGCCATGGCGGTAGCCAGCGCAGCATCGAGCGCATGTGGAACCCGATCGCCTATGCCCTTGGCTTCATCGATTGCGAGGCGATCTCGGCGCGTTGCATGCTGACGATCTTCCTGATGTTCGCCACCAAAACCGAGGCCTCCAAACTCAACCTGCTCAAGGGTTCCCCCCATCGCTGGCTGACCGGGCCGATCCTGGCCTACATCGAAGCCCGGGGCGGCCGGCTGCATCTGCGCCACCGGGTCACCGAGGTCCACTACACGCCCGAAGGCGCCGCCACGGCTGAGGCTTCTGAGGTCAAGGTCTCCGGCCTCACCCTGGGCACCCCCGAGGGCGATGTGCATGTGCAGGCCGATGTCTATCTGGCGGCCTGTGATGTGCCGGGGATCCAGCGGCTGCTGCCGCAGGACTGGCGCCGTTTCCCCCAGTTCGCCGCGATCGACCGGCTCGAGGCGGTGCCGGTGGCCACGGTGCAGTTGCGCTACGACGGCTGGGTGACCGAACTGGGCGAGGGCCCGGAGGCGATCCGCCGTCGCGGCGATGTGGGCCAGCCCGCCGGACTCGACAACTTGCTGTACACGGCTGACGCTGATTTCAGTTGCTTCGCCGATCTGGCCCTGGCCAGTCCGGTCGATTACCGCCGCGAGGGGCAGGGTTCGCTGCTGCAGTGCGTGCTCACGCCCGGCGATCCCTGGATTCCCAGGAAGAGCGAAGAGATCGTGGCCCACACCGATCGCCAGGTGCGGGAGCTGTTCCCCTCGTCGGCGCCGTTGCAGCTGCTCTGGAGCAACGTGGTCAAGCTCGCCCAATCCCTCTACCGCGAAGCTCCAGGGATGGAGCCCTACCGGCCGGCCCAGCGCACCCCAGTGGCCAACTTCTTCCTGGCCGGAAGCTATACCCGCCAGGACTACATCGATTCGATGGAGGGCGCCACCATGAGCGGCCGGTTGGCGGCGGCGGCGATCCTCGATCGCCCCGTGACCCTGGCCAGCAATGCCTCGGTGGCCTGAACCGCTGATTAGCCTGAAACTCTGCGCAGACCGTCTCCATGATCAATCGCCGCCCATGACGTCCGGAACACACTGATGGGACGCTGGTTGGAACACACGGTCACCACGGAGATCCAGGCTCCCGTCGATCGCGTCTGGGAGGTCTGGAGTGATCTGGAGGCGATGCCCCGCTGGATGCGCTGGATCGAATCGGTGGACACTCTGGATGACCCCAACCTCACCGACTGGACTCTGGCGGCGCAGGGGTTCCGTTTTCACTGGAAGGCGCGGATCACCCGTCGCGTCGAGTTGCAGCAGTTGCACTGGGAATCCGTCGGCGGTCTGCCCACCAAGGGGGGGGTGCGTTTCTATCCGCTCAGCTCCGAGCTCACCGCCGTCAAACTCTCGGTCAGTTATGAGTTGCCCGGTGTGCTGGCCCCCCTGATGGACCCGAGTGTCATGGGTAACATCGTCACACGGGAGCTTCAGGCCAACCTTGATCGATTCCGAGATCTGGTGGAGAGGGGGTAGGCGGTCTCTGCGGGGTCCCGTGCTGCTCCCCTTTGTCCTGCTTCCCCTGGTTCTGCTGGGGGGATGCGATCTTCTGCAGTTAGTGGCTCCCCAGCCGCCGCCGCCTCCCCCCCCCATCCGCCAGAGCCCGGAGAAGCTCCTCCCTGACAGCGATGCGGGTCTGCTGCCCCTGCCCTCTCCCCAGCAGGTGCTGACTTCGTCCAGTCTCGGCCGCCGCAATCCCTTTGCGCCGGTCGTCGTCCCCGCTATTCCCCTGCCCCAGGGGGTGGCTCCGGCGAGCGAGCCGGCCCTAGCGGTCGCCAGGGTCGCCAGGGGCGGCGGCGACGCCGCCGCCCAACAGCGGGCGCTTCAGGCCGCCCTCAAGGTCCAGGCGGAGACTGCGGCCAAGGCAGCGCCGAAGGGAGCTGGATCGGCGGGTGTTCCCGGCAAAGCGGCGAGCCTGCAGGCTCCGCTGAACGTGCAGCTCACCGGCGTGATCCAGACCAACGGCCAGGCCGAGGCCGTGGTCACCTACGGCAGCCAGAGCGGCACCGTGCGGATCGGTGATCGCGGCGGCCGCTCCACGGGGCTGCTGCCGGCCGGTTGGTCGGTTGTGGCCATTCATCTCGGCGGCCGCGGCCAGGACGATGTCCCCACCCTCCTGCTGCAGAGCGGTCGTCAGCGGGTCAGGGTCAAGATCTGAGCCCCAGGGCCTGTTGCCCCCACGCTGGAGCCCCCCGGAGCGGGCGAGGGCTCCCGTTCGCTCAGGCTTCAGGCCGGAAGCTGTGGACGCAGGCCGCCACCAGGCCATCAAGGTCGTGGGGGTCGGCTTCGGCTTCCACCCGGCCCAGCAGGGCCCGGCAGCGCAGGCTGGTCTGGGGGCCGATCGAGATCACGCGGGTGCGTTCCAGTCGCTGTAGCCAGTCGGCCCCGAAGCTGCGCTCCAGCAACTGGGCGGTGTGGCTCACCGTCTTGGCGCTGCTGAAGGTGATCGCGTCCAGCTGGCACCGCTCGATCGCCTGCAGGGTGCCTGTGGGCAGACCTTCGGGACAGCGGGTTTCGTAGGCCGCCACTTCCACCACCCGCGCCCCGGCCTCGGCGAAGGCCTCAGCCAGCATGGTGCGGCCGCCGCTCTGCACCCGGGGCAGCAGCAGCCGCAGACCCCAGCCCGAAACCGGGAAGTGCTCGATCAGGCTGTCGGCCACGAAGCTGGGGGGCACGAAATCGGCCGCGGTCCCGATCGCCTCCAGCGTGCCGGCCGTCTTGCGGCCCACGGCTGCGACCTTCACCCCGGCCGGCCGGCCCGCCAGGCTGGTGCCGAGCCGCAGCAACCGCTGCTGGACCGCCTCGACGCCATTGGCGCTGGAGAAGATCAGCCAGTGAAAATGCTCCAGTTCGGCCAGGGCGTCGTCCAGGGGCCCCCAGTTGTCAGGCGGACCGATCACCAGGGCCGGCAGGTCCAGCACCCGGGCGCCGGCAGCCTCGAACAGGCGCCTGGCTTCGCCGGCCTGCTGTTCCGCCCGGGTGACGGCGATCGTGCGGCCCGTCAGGGGGCCGTCGGCTGGCACGGTCACAGAAGGGGTCATGGGTTCTCCAGGCGGACCATGGCGCCGGCCTCGCGGCGCAGCCGGGCGGCCGCCTCCGAACGGTTCTGGGCCTCCAGCAGGGTGATCGCCTGGCGGAATCCCAGGCGGGCGCCGTCGATGTCGCCGCTGAGCAGCAGGGCCACGGCCAGGTTCTGGTGGGCTTCGGCATGCTGCGGCGCCAGCGCGATCGCCTGGCGATAGGCGGTGATCGCTGCCGGCAGATCCCCGCGCTGGCGATCGATCAGGCCGGAGTTGTACCAACTGATCGCCACTTCCGGAGCCGCTGTGGTGGCCTGCCGGCAGTGGCGGGCGGCCTCCTCCAGGCTTCCCAGCCGCAGCTCCACGGCCGCCAGGTTGAGGCGTGCCGCCAGGCTCAGCCGGGGATCCAGGGGCAGGGCCAGGGCTTCGGTGTAAAGCCTGCGGGCCCGCACGGGATCGCTCTGGCCGTGGGCCATGGCCAGGTGCAGCAGCAGCTCATAGCGTTGCGGATGGGCCTGGGCGGGGCAGGCGGCCAACCCCCGCTGCAGCAGGGCGATCGCCTGGTCGCGGCGGCCCTCGGCCAGCTCCAGTCCGCCGAGCTTGGCGCTGGCGTAGGGATCGCCTGGATTGGCGCGCAGCTCCGCCTCCATCGCCTGCCGCAGCCTCCCGGATTTGCCGGAGCCGGCCAGCAGCTCGGGCCGGTAGCCGCCATGGCTCAGGGCCGGCTCGTTCCATTGCTGCACCCGCCAGTGGGGTTCGTGCTCCAGCAGGGCCATGACGCTGTCATCGACCATGGCGTGATAGTTGCCACTCCAGTGAATCGCCGGATGGCGCCGGAACAGCCGGCTGACGCTCGAATACGGCGATTGCACGGCCCCCTCTTCGGAGCGCAGCAGGTTGATCACCAGCAGGTCGGGCTGCTCGATCAGGGAGAGGAGCGGCTCTTTCGCCTGGGGGAGCAGACGCTCATCCGCATCCAGCACCAGCACCCAGTCCCCCTGGGTCAGCTCCAGGGCCCGGTTGCGGGCCGGCGCGAAGTCCCCCGGCCAGGCCAGGTGGTGCACCACGGCGCCGCAGTCTTCGGCGATCGCCACCGAGTCGTCGGCTGAGCCGGTGTCCAGCACCACCATCTCGTCGACGAAATCCGCCACCGACTCCAGGCAGTCCCGCAGCTGGGCCGCCTCGTCGCGCATGATCATCGACAAGCTGATCCGGTTCATCAGTCCGTGAAGCTCTCGGCGCGCTCCACCGTCGCGCCCAGCCCCAGGCTGGCCAGCAGTTCGCTCTGGGCCAGGGGCATCTGGCCGGGGCTGTAGGCCGCAGCGATCGAGGGTTCCAGCAGGGGCTGCAGCGTCTGCCACAGGTAGGGGCTGCCGTAGACGGCGAGCCCTGCCAGCCGCCCGGCGGCCTGCAGCTGGGCGATCACGGCAGGCCAGGGCTCCCCGCCGCCGCCGGCGCTGCCGCGGAAGGGATTGCCGCGCACGAACAACTGCAGCAGCAGCGGTCCCGGGGCCAGGCGTTCCAGGGCGAGGGGCGCCGCTGGATCGCCGCTCCAGGGCGATGGGCCCTGGCCATCGAATAGGCAGGGGCGCAGGCCGGCCTCGGCGGGCAACATCAGGGCCGGCGCGCCGACGGCCAGGAATGGGCAACCCAGCAAGGAATCGACCCGGATCAGGTTGAGGCCGCCGCCGGCGAGGGAGTCGGTGCTCAGAAGGGGCCCCTGACGTTCCAGGCTGCGCTGCACCAGCTCCAGGGCGAGGGCCTGATCGTCGGGTAATGGGCCATTGCTGAGGGCCCCGAGGGGAGCGCTTGGGGGCCTGCCGACCTGATCGATCGTGGCCAGGTCTCGTCCGCGCGGATGAAGCTCCGTCGGCTGGACTGCCGCCGCCTCGATCCTTGAACGATCCAACCCCGATCGCTCGTTGGCAGCAGCAGGGGTCTGGGCCATGGGCGCTGCCGGGCTTGGCGCGGGGCTGCCGCAGCGCGCCAGGGCCAGGCGCCGCCGTTGCCGGCTGGTCTCGATCTGCTCCTCCGTGAGGCGGCCCGCGGTGATTGCCGCCACGATCGCCTCGATGGCGGCATCGGCATCGGTGGGCATCAGCACCAGATCGGCTCCGGCTTCCAGGGCCAGCACCGCCGCTTCACCGGCGCCGTAGCGGCCGCTGATCGCCTCCATCACCAGCGCATCGGTGACCACCAGCCCATCGAACCCCAGCTCCTGGCGCAGCAGACCGGTGAGCACCGCGCCCGACAGGGTGGCCGGCCGCTCGGCATCGAGGCTGGGCAGCAGCAGGTGGGCTGTCATCACCGAGGCCACCCCAGCGGCGATCGCCTGGCGGAACGGCGGCAGCTCGATGCGCTCCAGGCGCTCGCGGCTGTGGTTCAGCAGGGGCAGCTCCAGGTGGGAGTCGCTGCTGGTGTCGCCATGGCCCGGAAAATGTTTGGCGCAGCAGAGCACCCCTTCGGCCTGGGCGCCAACGAGGAAGGCCGCGGCCAGGGCGCCGGCCGTGGCGGGATCCTCCCCCCAGGCCCGCACATTGATCACCGGGTTGTCGGGATTGTTGTTGACATCGCAGACCGGGCCCAGCACCCAGTTCAGCCCCAGGGCCCTGGCTTCGCGGCCGCTGCAGCGCCCATAGCGCTCAGCCAGGGCCAGGGCTTGGGTGGGATCGCCGGCATGGATGCGGCCCAGGGCCAGGGGCGGCACCAGCCAGCTGGCCCCCTCGAAGCGCTGGCCCACCCCTTCTTCGACGTCAGCGCAGAGCAGCAGGGGCTCGTCACTCCAGCTGGCCAGCTGGCGGGTGCGCTGGCCCAGTTCGGCGGCGCTGGCGCCCAGCAGGATCACGCCGCCCACCCCCTCGGCCAGCAGGCGCTGCAGCTCGCCATTGGTCAGCTCCCAGCGCGGATAGCGGCGCTGGCCGTCGCTGAGGTAGCCGCTGGCGCGCACCACCAGCAGCTGGGCCACCCGTCGGCGCAGATCGGTTGCGTCAGTCGCCATGGCTGTTCTCTGTGATGGGGCTGTTTTCTGTGATGCGGCTGTTCTCTGTCACGGGGCTGTTGTCGTCCGCTCCGCTCTCCGCGTCTGCGGTGGCTTCCGCTGGATCGGCAGGGTCGCCGCCCGTGCCCTCAGGCACGTCGCCGCGGACGACCCTGTCCGCTTCGAGCCGGCCGAGCAGCCCCAGCACCGTGGTCCCCCGTTCCAGACCCTTGTCGAGCAGGAACACCACCTCGGGGGTGCGGCGCATTTTCAGGCGTCGCCCCAGTTCCCCCTTCACATAGGGCGCGGCCGCCTTGAGGCCGTCCAGTACCAGTTGGCGATCCTCGTCGCTGCCGAGCACGCTTACGAAGATGCGGCAATGCTGCAGATCCCCGGCCACATCGGCATGGGTGACGCTCACCATGCCCTGATGGACCCGCTCGTCCTTGATGCCGTTGACCAGCAGCTCGCTCACTTCGCGGCGGATCAAGGCCGCCATCCGCTCCACCCGTCGGCCCTGTGCCATGGCTATGCCAGCGGTGCTGGATTCACCATCGCACGCAGCACCAGCCCCATGCTCAGCAGGCCGCTGACCAGCGCTCCCACCAGAGCCACGGCGGTGACCGGGTTGCTGAGGCGGCTGATCAGGGGCTGGAGCACGGAGTTGAACACCCCCAGGCCAAAAGCCACCAGATAGCGCGGGTAGCGCGTCACGTTCAGGAAGAAGTCCTTCATCGCGGCGGCAACGTCTTGGTACGGATGCCCGCTACTCTGCCGCCCGAAGGCCCGCCCCGCAGAGTCCCCGTGACGATGGAGCTCCATCAGTTCAGACATTCGGCCTTCTGTGAAAAGGTCAGGTTGATCCTGGCGGTCAAAGGCCTGCAGGTCACCCTGGTTGAGGTCAGTCCCGGACTGGGCCAGCTGGAGGTGTTCCGGCTCTCCGGCCAGCGCCAGGTGCCGGTGCTGGTGGATGGTGGCGAGGTGATCGCCGATTCCACCGCCATCGCCCTCCATCTTGAGGATCGCCATCCGATCCCGGCCCTGTTGCCGGCGGATCCGCAGGCCCTGGCCCGGGTGCTGCTGCTGGAGGACTGGGCCGATACCGCCCTGGCCGGCGGCGCCCGGCTGGCCCTGCTGCAGGCGGCTGCCGTCAATCCGGTGCTGCGCACGGCCCTGTTGCCCGACACGACGCCATCGCCCCTGCGGCGCCTGGTCAATGCCCTGCCCGGTGGCGTGATGGCGCCGCTGAGCGAGGCGCTCAGCGAGGTGATCGGCCCCTGTGAAGCCCGCCAGCTGCGCCGCAATCTCGAGCAGCTGGCCCTGCTCACAGCAGAGCGCCCCTACCTCGAGGGCGAGGCCTTAAGTCTGGCGGATCTGGCGGTCGCGGCCCAGCTGAGCCTGCTGAAATTCCCCGCCAGTGCCGGTGCTCCCCTGGCGGGCCTCGGGGTCGAGGGCATCGCCGACAACCCCCTGCTGGCGGGTCTGTTCAGCTGGCGGGATCGGATTGTGGTGGAAGCGGGTCAAGTCTGAGTCGCAGGTGATCGGTGGCCACGGCGATTGCCGCCAGGCCCACTGCCGGTGACGGATAGCTGGCCTGCCACTGTTCGCCTTCAATGCCGCCATCGGTGCACCGCTGCCAGCGGCCCAGGGTTTCCACCTGGCTGACGCGAGGCTCCTGGCCGGGGCGATGCAGCACCTGCAGGCTCAGTTCGTCGCTGAGGAATCTCGCCGCCAGGGTGGGGTCGGC
>JAPLID010000194.1 GCA_026389285.1 Cyanobacteriota bacterium | reverse complement strand
TTGCCATGCTGGCCTGTGCCCGCATTGGTGCCCCCCACTCGGTGGTGTTTGGCGGCTTCTCAGCCGATGCCCTGCGGGATCGGCTGATCGATGGCCAGGTGAAGGCGGTGATCACCGCCGATGGCGGTTTCCGTAAGGACAAGCCCGTGCCCCTTAAGCCCGCGGTGGATGAGGCACTCGCGGCAAATGGCGGTGCACCAAGCGTTGAGCATGTGCTGGTGGTGCAGCGGATCAAGGGCGACTGCGCCATGGCTACCGGCCGGGACCACTGGTGGCACGAGCTGGTGGATGGGCAGAGCGCCGAGTGCCCCGCCGAGCCCATGGCCAGCGAGGACCGCCTATTTGTGCTCTACACCTCCGGCTCCACCGGCAAGCCCAAGGGGGTGGTGCACACCACTGCCGGCTACAACCTCTGGGCCCACCTCACCTTCCAGTGGATCTTCGACATCCGTGACGACGACATCCACTGGTGCACCGCCGATGTGGGCTGGATCACCGGGCACAGCTACATCGTGTACGGGCCCCTCTCCAATGGCGCCACCACGGTGATGTACGAGGGTGCACCGCGGCTCTCCAAACCCGGCGCCTTCTGGGAGGTGATTCAGAAGCATCGCTGCACAATTTTCTATACCGCCCCCACGGCGATCCGGGCCTTCATGAAGAGCGGCCGTGCCGTGCCCGATCAGTACGACATGAGCACGCTCCGGATCCTGGGCACGGTGGGTGAGCCGATCAATCCGGAGGCCTGGATGTGGTACCGCGAGGTGATCGGCCATAACCGTTGCCCGGTGATGGACACCTGGTGGCAGACCGAAACCGGCGGCGTGATGATCAGTCCCCTGCCCGGTGCCACCCCCACCAAGCCCGGTTCCGCCACCCTGCCCCTGCCGGGCATCGCCGCGGACGTCGTCGATCACGAGGGCCATTCCCAGGCGGCTGATCAGGGCGGCTACCTCGCGATCCGCCGCCCCTGGCCGGGGATGATGCGCACGGTGCATGGCGATCCAGAACGCTTCCGCAAGAGCTACTGGGAAGAGATCCGCCCCGCTGATGGCAGCTGGCTCTACTTCGCCGGCGATGGCGCCCGCCGCGATGCCGATGGCTATTTCTGGGTGATGGGCCGCGTCGATGACGTGATCAATGTCTCAGGGCATCGCCTGGGCACGATGGAGATCGAAAGCGCCCTGGTCAGCCATCCGGCGGTGGCGGAAGCCGCCGTGGTCGGTCGGCCCGACGAGCTCAAAGGTGAAGCGATCGTGGCCTTCGTGACCCTGGAGACCGGACGCAGCGGCGATGACGCCCTGATCGCCGCACTCAGGAAGCACGTGGGCCAGGAGATCGGTCCGATCGCCCGCCCCGACGTGATCAAGTTCACCGATTCCCTGCCCAAGACCCGCAGCGGCAAGATCATGCGGCGCATCCTGCGCTCCCTGGCGGCGGGCCAGGAAGTGAGCGGCGACACCAGCACCCTGGAGGATCGCTCGGCGCTGGACAGCCTGCGGATGTGATCCGCTCCCTCCCCTTCCCGTCAGACTTCAAGCGAAGGGAAGGGGATCAGCCTTCTGATTGGGATAACGGGTGAAGCGCTTGCAGAACACCAGAGCGGCCGATGCCTTGGATGGCAGCCGCGGACTTAGAAAGACCCTGACATTTCAAACGCGAGATGCCGATGTACATGGTGGCAAACTTCTGGCCCGGAGCCACACTGGCTCAGTTCCAGGTGGATCTGGCTGAACTGGAAGGCAAGCATCAACCGGAGGAGCAGCTGATGCGATCGGTCGCCGAGGTTGATGGCGGCCTGCTGGTTGTTTCCCTGTGGCGGAGTGAAGCGGAATACGAGGCCTGGGCTGCATCCACACTGATGCCCCAGATCGACTTGCCCGGTGGCATGGAGGGAAGGCCGGTCCAAAACAGGGGCCCTGTGGTCGATCATTACTGGGTCCTTCCGCCTGGCTGACTGCTTTCCGCTCCTGTTCCCCTGCCGCTGCCTGATCCACCTGAAGGTTCCGCAGCCATCCGTTGTGGAGTTGCAAGACACCAGGGTGGCTTGGTCTTCGAGGCGGAGCAAGCAACAGTCTCAAGAGGTCGCTTAACCAAGACGATGGGCCTGGAAGCCGGAACAGCGGAAACAGCCGTTCCGGCTTCCGCTGTTCCGACTCTGGCACGTCCTGCTAAGGCGCGTCCTGTCGCGGTTGTTCGCGAGTCCAGCGGCTGACCGTCTCCACCAACCGTTCGACCTGACGCTGTCTGGAGGGATCATCCGCCCAGGCCCCCAGCAGTTGGCGGCGCAGACCGGCACTGGCCGGGGTCAGGTGATCACCGGGCAACTCCAGCAGTTCACTGGCGTCCTGACGGCGCCGCACCAGGGCCTCCAGCAGCCTGGGGCTCTGGTCGAGATCATCGCGACGGAAGCGCACCAGCAGGTTGCGAGGTTGCTGGTAGTCGCAGCTCACCTGGCGCAGGGTTTCCTGCGGCGACGGACTGAATTCACTGCGGAATCCGAACTGCTGGCCCATCTCGGCCAGCAACGGCACCGAACGCTCGGCGGAGAAGTTGTTGAAACTCAGCGCCGCTAAAGCTATGCAGCCCCTGCCACCGTCCGGGGCGAGCAGATGCAGCTTGCAGCCGAGGCTGTGGCCGAGCCGTAGCACCCGCTGACCTGCCGGCTGAGCGCCTTCGCTCGGTTGGCGATCGCGGCGCAGGGCGCGCCAGGCTTCGTTGGCCTGACTCTGATGGTCAAAACCTGGAACGTAACTCCAGGCACGCACACTCCAGCCCTGCTGGCTGAAGGCCTCCAGCAGACGCCGATAACTGAGCTGGGGGGTGGCGGCGAGGTAGCTGCCGCCGATGAACTCCAGCCGGTCGACACGGCCGGGGGCCCGGAGGTCGGCGTTGGGCGGTTCAAGACACCAGAGCGGACCCCGTTGAAACCAGTCCGTGGTTTCAGCCATCCGTACCCGCTTCATCGCGCAGCTGCCGCAACACCGCCAGGGCCTCGCGGCGATGGGCTGGCCCATCCAGCAGGTTGTTGAACACGTGGCGGATCACACCGGAGCCGTCGATCACATAGGTGACTCGGCCGGGCAGGAGCCCCAGCACGCTGGGCACGCCGAAGGCCTTGCGCAGCCCGTTGCCCTTGTCCACCAGCAGTGGAAAGGGCAGCTGATGCTTGCTGGCGAAGCGGCGATGGCTGGCGGCGTCATCGCCGCTCACCCCCCAGATCTCGGCCCCCAGAGCCTGCAGATCGCTGTAGCTGTCACGAAAAGCGCAGGCTTCCATCGTGCAGCCGGGGGTGTCGTCCTTGGGATAGAAGAACAGCACCAGAGCCTTGCCGGCGAGGCTGTCGCTGCGCCGCTCCACCCCGGTGGCATCGACCAGGGCGATCAGGGGGGCACGATCACCACTGGCCAGGGGAGAGGGCATGGGGAAAAACCGGATGCCTAACTCTAAGAAGCCGGCGCGGCCGGCGACTTGCGCGGGCTGGGACTATGGAAAGCGTCGGCGGGTGGGTTATGGCGGAGCAAGCCAGCTTCTGGGAGCAAAGCGATCTGCTGGCCCTGCTCGATGGCGCCAGCCCCGCAGCGGATCAAGGCCCCCCCCAGGTGCCGGTTCCGTCGCCGCCAGCGGCAGGATCTTTATTGGCAACGGCAACCGCCGGGAGTGACGGGACCCCGTTGAATGCTGCGCCCCACGCCCCGGAGAGCATCACCGCCAAGTCTGAACCCTCGGCTGCCGCTCAATCCGACACCGTGCCAATGGGCACCGTTCCAGCAGAGAGACTGCCAACCCAAGCGGTGCCGTCTCATCAAGCGGCCTTGCTCACCGAGGAGCCGACTCGGTGTGAACTCCGTGCCGAGCCCTCTTCAGCAGCACCAGCCTTCGCCATACCTTCCGCGCCAATGTCCGCGCCAATGTCCACACCGGTGTCCTCTTCGATGTCCCCACCGGTGGTGACCCTGCCGGCCCTGCCTGGCCCCTTCAGCCGCTCCCTGCCCAGCTGCCCGGAACGGCTGCTGGTGCTCGACACGGAAACCACGGCGCTCAGCCGGGAGCAGGGCCAATGCATCGAGGTGGGGGCCGTGCTGTTCCATGTGCCCAGCCGGGCCGTGTTGATGCAGGTGTCGTTCCTGTTGCCCTGCCCCAGCAATCCGGCCGAAGCGATCAATGGCATTCCGGCGCCGGTGAGTCGCCTAGCTCAGCCCTGGCAGGTGGGTCTGGTCTGTTTCGAGGCCATGGTGGAGGCGGCCGATGCCGTGGTCGCCCACAACGTCAACTTTGATCGCCAGTGGTTCGGCCATGGACCGTTGCCGGCCCTGTCCAAGCCCTGGATCTGCTCGATGGAGGACATGCGCTGGCCCCCTGAACGCAAGCTGCGGGCCACCCCCTCGGTGCGCGATTTGGCCCTGGCCTACGGCATCCCGGTCTGGGCGGCCCATCGCGCCCTCACCGACTGCATCTATCTGATCCAGGTGTTTGAACGTTGCACCGACCTGGAGCTGCTACTGCAGGCTGCATTAGAGCCTCGGCTCCTTTATCGCGCCCAGCTCGGCTATGCCCAGCGCCAGCTCGCCAAGGAGGCGGGTTTCCGCTGGAATGAACCGGTGCGAGGCGCCTGGAGCCGGCGGCTAAGTGAGCGGGAGGTCGGCGCCCTGCCCTTTGCCGTGGAACCGGTGGATCCAATGGCGGCGGAGTTGCCATGCACGGCTTGAACGCAACCGGTTCTTCGCTTTTTCTCCCGATCTCCGCAGCGCAGCAGCGGCTTCGCGCCAGCTTCGAAAAGCCGCAGCCAATGTGGATGCTGTCGCTCACTCTGATGGTCCATGGTCTCCCGGCCGCCAATCCGGAGCGCATCAGTCAGGGGGCCGATGGTCACGGGGTTGCGGCGCTCTGGTTCGTGGATGTGCACGCCCTGCACCAACTGGCAGCCCGGGGATTGATGCAGCTGATGCACGATTCCGGGTGCTGACCCGGCTGCAGTGAATAGCAGCAGGATCGAGATGGGGCCGGCGACGAGGCGCCCGATTCGATCCGGCCGATTCTCAGCTTTGATCTGTACAACGTATTTGTCCAGCTCGCTTCCAGGAGCTGAAAGCTTCTTTTGCCGAAGCGGTGACTCACGATGATGTTTTTTACAGCTGTGTCGCGATCAGTTGTGCTGATCCGCATCCTTCCCCATCAATCGGCTCCATCAGCCTCGGGATTTCGTCGCCCGCCCGGGCGCTGGCTGGGGCTTCGGCAAGGGGTTGATGGCAGGCGGCTGGGCCTCGAGCCACAGCTGGCGGAGGGCCTGCTGCAGCTGCGGGCAGGGCTGCAGTCCCTGGAACTCCGGGCCACTGGAGAGCGTGCCTCGGACGGGGTCGTAGCTCAGAGCAATCAGCGCCTTGAGGGGATCCCGGTCGCTGGCGGCCAGGAGCTGGCCCTGCCGTATCCCTCCCAGGCGCAGGCCGTGGAAGGTTGGGCGCTTCGGCTCCAGCAACGGCCGGATCGTTGCCGGGGTCGCACACAGCTGGCCCACTTGCTGGCGCATCCTCTGGCTCAGCGGCTCCGGCACCACCAGCGCAACGGCGCCGATGCAGCCGATCCCAAGTGCCGCCAGCCACAGCCACAGGTGCCGGGGAAGCGAGCGGCTTTGGGCTTTTTTCTCCTGGGCCGGGGCCGAATTGTCCTGGAGCCGGGGCGTGTCGCCCGCGGCCCAAGAGGCTTCTGCCCCAGCGCCATCCTCCGGATGCCCGGCCGGGATGTCGCGCTCCGCCACTGCTGATCCCCGTCGCTGATCGAGGCTTCGGGGCCGGCTGGGATGGACCTGGGATCCAGTGCCGGCCGCCGGCTGGGCAGCGGCGGACTCCAGGCTGGGGCGATCAGGGCTCCCCGGCCGCCAGAGGGCGATCGCCACACTGACGTCATCACCGCTGCCTTGACTGCTGATGCGATCCAGGCTGGCAGCGAGGTCAATCGTGGTGTCAGCGTCCACCGGCGCAGGTGCCTGGCCCAGATAGCAGCCGAGCGCCAAAAAATCGCTGTCGGTGCTGCAGGACTTGCGGATGCCATCGGTGCTCAGCAGCAAGGTGAATGGCGCCGCCATCGGCGCCAGGGTCTCGACGGCCGAGCGGGAGGCGAAGTGAGCCGCCGCATCGGGGAGGCAGAGGCTGAAGGTCGCCTCGCCACTGGCGGAGTCATCGCACTCCTCACTCAGCAACTGGGCCCCATCCGCCCAGACCCGCACCAGATCCCAGTCCCCCAGTCCGGTCTGCCCCCACCAGCGCGGTGTCATCACCACCAGGCCCAGGGTGGTCCCGTAGAGCAGCGGCGAAAAGCCGTCGCCGGCCTCCCCAGGCTCTAAGGACTGCCAGTGCTGGTGCACCGCCCGCAGCCAACGCCGATGCAAGGCCCGCGGCAGCTCCTGAGCCAGCAGCCGTTGCCAGCGCTCCTCCGTTGCGCGCAGCGTTGCTACCCCAACGCCGCTTGCCTCGGCCCTAAGGAGCTGCCGTGCCGTACCCAGCGCCACGTGGCAGGCCAGCCAGCTGCCGACATCGCTGTGCAGGTAGCGGGCGCCCCCATGGCCGTCGGCCACCACCATCACCTGCACCGGTGCCCCCTCCCGGTCCTGAAAACGGAGCCAGCCGCAGGCGTCCTGGCAGGGAGTGCCCCGGCGCGTGTGCGCAGCCCCCGTGCGGGTGCAGCAGAGCGGTTCGAGCCAGCTGCTCACCAGACAACCTGACCGATCACGGTCGGCGGCAGGTCGGGCAGGGGCACGTTGGTGTCCATCTGGCTGCTGGCGCCGACCTGGCTGACCGGCATCGAAGCCGCCCCCACGACTGCGGTCGAGGCCCACTGGATGTACTGGGCCAGGGAGGTGGCGTTGCTGGCCTGCAGGGGCCGGCGGCCGGTTCGGGGCGCGGGCTCCCCTGGCCGGCGATCGGCGGCAGGCCCCGCAGCGGCGGCACCCCCAGCGGCAGGCCCCGCAGGGGTAAGCCCCGTAGGGGTAAGCCCCGTAGGGGCAGCCCGGTGCGGGGCGGGACCGATGAACTGTTGCAGGATTTCCAGATCCGCATCGTGTCCGACTGCGATCGCCAGGCGCACGGCCTTCTGGGCCCAGGGTTCACGCATCAGGATGCGCAGACCGTCCTCGAAGTCGTCGGTGGGGGCGCCATCGGAGATCAGCACCAGCACCGGCGGCAGGGCTCGCTGTTCCATCGGCGGCGTTCTCAGGGCAGCCGCCACCAGCTTCAGCGCTTCGCCCATGGCGGTCAGCCCCTCAGCCTGCAGATCGACCCAGTTGCTCTGCAGCTGGTCGACGGGCGTGGGTTCGGCGAGGTGCCAGCGGGCCTGAGAGGCGAAGCTGACGGCCCGCACCAGAACCCTGGCTTCCGGGTTCTGGCGGGCCACCTCGGCCATGCCCGGCAGCGATTGGCGGATGGCCTGATTAAGAGCCTGCATCTTGCCGTTCGCCTGCATCGAACCTGAGCAATCACAGAGGTAGATGAAGTGCAGGGGGCGCCTGGAGAGCTGAACGTCGGGGAAAGCCATCGCAAATGTCAGAAAACAGGCTGATTGATTAGAAATACCCGCTGCATCAACGCACCAGCTCGATCGAGCCCTGGCTGGTTCGCAGCCGTGTGATCAGGCTGAGATTACAGCGCTGACCAGGGTCCACCGCTGAAGATTCACCCGTCTTCAGTTCGGCCGTCCAGGTTTCGCTTGAGAGGTTCTTCAGACCGAGAATCGCGGCCTGCACAGGATGGGCTTCAACCACCGCCACCGCAGAATCCATGCGCTCACTGAGCAGGGGATCGAAATGGTGAGCATGCAGTTCGTTCTCTGTTGTGGCGGCTACAGGGCCACGGGCCGTGAGAAAATAGGGAGCGGTTTTCAGCGGGCCAGCGCAGGCCCAGCAGAGGCTGGGTTGATCGGGTGCGGTGAACACTTCCTGGCCGCAATGGGGACAGAGCCGGCGCCAGTCCAGAGTCCTGGCCAGCGCTGTTTTCCATTGCCCTGTGTAGGCGCGGCGGCCCGGATGCTTCATGCCCGGACCGAGGGTCTGCTGGAACAGTTGCTGCAGATGGGGCGGATAGATCGGCCAGGTGAGCAGGGCGGCGGCATGTTCGATCGGATCGGGCCGATTGCGCTCATCGAGCGCATCGAAGATGAAGACAGGATCTTCGCCGTAGAGGCGGCGCCGGGCCGGTTCATCCAGGCAACGGATCTGCAGTTCGAGGGCGCCCTTGAGTGGATCGTGCCGAGTCAGCAGGCGGAACAGCAGCACCGCCAGGGAAAACAGATCACTGCTCGCACCAGGCTTTGTCCGCCCCAGCAACACCTCCGGCGCCATGAATCCGGGGGTGCCGACGGCACTGCCCAGATCACGTCCATCAATGTCGACATTGTCGTTGTCACAGATCAGGATGCGGCCGCTGCTGGGCTGAAGAAACAGATTGCCAAGTGAAATGTCCTTGTAGCAAAGCCCCTTGAGATGCAGTTCATGAAAAGCTTCGGCCAGGAAAAAGCAGGCGCGCAGCACGTTGCGGAGGCTGATCCTGAGATGGCCGCCCACATGCTCGCTGGCCCCGACATAATCAGCAGGCCGCAGACTCATCATGTAGCCATAGGTGCCTGGCGGTAGCAATGAGCCGGTAGGATCGTTGTCAAGCGGGGAAAGAAGGGCGATCGGCCACAGAAAACTGCCATTAGGACTGGTGGCCCTGATGCACTCCCGCAGCCGTTGATCCAGCCCGATGTCCTTCTGGATGCAACCAGGGAAATACCATTTCAAGGCCACCGGCTCCAGGGCATACTCCGCCTCATACACCTGGCCCTGGCCGCCGCTGCCAAGCAGGCGGATCAGCCGCAACGGCCCCGAGATGCCTTGGAAATGAAGTGTGGCGCCTTCCGGCAGAAGTGGAATCACAGCGTTAGGGGCTCGATCACGGCGGCAGAAAATCAGGAGGCGAGGTTCTGACCGATCGCCTGGCGGATGCCATTGCGATGGGCCAGGGCGGTGGTCTTGCTGGCAAAGTTCTGGCGGTAGGCCATGCCATCGCCCAGGGTCACCACCAGGGTGTGCTGCTTGCGCGAACCCAGCACAACCCAGCCCACCAGGGCGGCGATCTGCCAGGGCCAGAACAGCCAGGGCAAGGGCAGCAGCAGCAGGCCGCCGAGGCAGAGCAGGGCCCACCAGCTGAAGATCTGGGGATAGCGGCGTTGGCTGCGCACAAAGGCGGAACGAACCCGCGCCGGCGCCAGGGCCCGACCCCCGACCTCCACAGTCGCTGAAGCGGCCTTTGGGGCCGGGGTGGCGGCGGCCTGGCGAAAGATCAGGATCGGCCCCTGCTGCCCCAGCTGGATTTCATCGCCATCGGCGAGCGGGCGGCATTGCTGAAAACGGCGCCCCTCCAGCCAGGTGCCCTGGGGGCTGCCCCAGTCGCAGACCAGCCAGCCATGGCTGCGCGAGAAACGGACAACGGCGTGGTGCGGGGCCACCAGCTCAAAGGACGACAGGCAGAGGCGGTTGTTGGCGGCCCTGCCGATGGTGAGTGGCTGGCTGCGATCCAGAGCGGCCACTTTGGACGGGTCCTGGCGCAGCACCAGGGAGGCCGGGCCGTTCATCGGCCTCCCTGGCGCCGCCGCCACCAATGGCCCCAGTCCTCGCGGATCTCGGCCCAGAAGCCTTCCTTCACCTCCCGCCAGGGCACGACCCGGCCAGGGAACAGCAGGGCCCGCAGGGCAAGGACCAAGGCCACCAAAACCAGCAAGGCCAGCACAAAACCAGGGATGGCTCCAGGCCAGGTGGCCACATAGGCGGCACGGATGGCGTAGAGGCCGATCGTCAGCGCAACCCAGAGCCGAAAAGATTCCCAGGGGTCGCGCCGTTGCTCCACCGCCAGGCCCTGACAATCACAGGTCGTAGTGTATGGGCGCAAGGGGCATCTCCCGGCCGGTGGCGCAAGACATCTCAGGCGACGACAGGCCCCCGGGCACCAGCGTCGCCGCCGGCAAAACAGCAGCCACTGGCGATGGCACCCTCCTTAACGCTCGCGCGCTGATCAGGTCCTGGAAGCGCGGCAGCTGGGCCGATCGCTGGTTGGTCGTGCGCCGTAGCTGGGCTGCCCTGCGGGCCCGGGAGGCTTCGCTGGAGCTCTGGCGCGATGGCAGTCGCCTGCAGCGACTGCCGCTGGGACCGGAGCGCATCCGCATCGGTCGCGATCCACTCTGTGAGCTGGTGGCGGAGGCCGAAGGCGTCAGCCGGGTGCACTGTTTCGTCGAACGGGAGCATCCCGGTGACCGCGATCCCTGCCTGGAAGATTTCAACTCCGCCAACGGGGTGTTCTGGAGGGATCAGCGCATCCGGGCGATCAGGCTGCGCCACGGCGACGCGGTGCGGCTGGGGTCGGCGCTGGCCGGTGCGCCCACGCTGCGTTATTTCCATCCGCGCAGTGGCCTGGAGCGTCTCGGGCATTGGGGTGGCATCACCGCGCTGGCGGTGTCGGGGCTGGCGATGGGGGGATTGTTGTTGGCCAGCAGCATCGCCGGTGGCTCCCACATCCGGGCGATCGGCGGCCCGGTGAAGATCGTCAGCGCCGATGGCCGCCAGATCGATGGCCGCGAGGGTTCGGCCACGGCGCTGCCCAGCCTGAACGACTACCCCCTGCAGCTGAGGCAGGCCCTGCTGGCTTCGGAGGATTCCCGCTTTGGCTGGAACAGCGGCCTCGACCTGTTCGGCACCCTGCGTTCGCTCGTGCGCCGCAGCGGCGGTGGCAGCGGTCTCACCCAGCAGGTAGCACGCATCTATTACCCCTCCGTGGGCAACGACTACAGCCTCACGCGCAAGCTGCGGGAGCTGTGGATGGCCTGGCAACTGGAAACCGGTTTCAGCAAGAATGACATCCTCAAGATGTATCTGGACCGGGCCCATCTTGGCCTGGGTGCCGATGGCTTCGAGCAGGGTGCCCAGCTTTATTTCCGCAAGTCGGCCCGCCAGCTTGACCTCGCTGAATCCGCCTTCCTGGTGGGGCTGCTGCCCCTGCCCAATGGCTATAGCCCTTGTTACGCCCCTTCGCCGCAGACCCTGCGCGCTGAGCGGGAAGAACGGCAACGGCGCAGCGGTCGCTTTGAAAAAGCCGCTGCGGACGAAAGCATCTGGATTCCGAAGCTGCGCCGCGACCTGGTGCTGGAGCGCATGCATGAAGATGGTTACATCAGTGATCAACAGTTGATCGATGCCAAACGCAGACCGCTGAACACCGATCCATCGGCCTGCCGTCAGTCCTCGTTCATCAGTTATCCCTTTTTCAGTGATTATGTCGCGGCTGAACTGGCCGGCACCCGCTTTGCCCTGAACCTTGATGCGGCCCAGGAAGGAGGTAATTATCATGTGGTCAGCACGATCAACCCCCGCCTGCAGGCCCTCGCCCAGAAGCAGCTGCGCTCCTTTCTTGATACCAAAGCCCGCCCTGTGGGCATCACTCAGGCGGCCCTGATCGCCATCGACTTCCAGAGCGGCAAGATCTTTGCTTATGTGGGGGGTGGTGATTACAAGCAATCCAGTTTTGACCGGGTGCAGGCCCTGCGCCAGCCGGGCTCCACGTTCAAGTTGTTCACCTATCTGGCGGCTCTGGAGGCCGGTGTCGGGCCCCAGGATGCCATCTCCTGCGCAGCGCTCAGCTATGTGGCCGGCTGCAGCCATGGCCCGGTGGGCGCCGACGGCCGCATGAGCGTGGCCGATGGCTTGGCCTATTCCGAGAATGTGGTGGCGCTGCGCCTGGCCGAGAAGGCCGGGCTCGATCAGGTGATCCGCAGGGCCCGGCAGCTGGGCATCAGCACACCGCTGGAGCAGAGCTACAGCCTGGTGCTGGGCGGTCGCGAAACCCTGCTCTACGAGATGGCCCGTGCCTATGCGGTGGTGGCCAATGGCGGCCGCAGTGTGCCGATGCATGGCGTCGAGCGGATCTACGACCTGGGGATCTGCAAGTCGGCGTTGAACCTGGCCGCTTGTCCCGCCAGTGGCATCACCACACCGATCGGCGAGAAGCCTCAGCAGCTGATCGATCCCCAGGTCGCCGGCGCCCTGGATGGCCTATTGCGGCGGGTGGTGCTGAGGGGCACCGGCCGCAATGCCGCGGTGGTGGCGGATGCCCGCGGTAAGACCGGCACCACCAACGACGGTGTCGATGTCTGGTTCATTGGCTATTCCCCCGCCAGCGGCATCCTGACCGGCATCTGGATGGGCAATGACGACAATCGACCGGCGGATTACGCCTCCGGTGCCCTGGCGGCCCAGTTGTGGGGAGAGTTCATGCACAAAGTCGGCGATGTTGCCGGTACTAGAGGTTCCGGCTGATCGAGGGGTTCGGCTGATCCCGCCGGCAGAAGCTGCCGCTCCACGCATCAGCTCCCCTCACACCCCTCGACTCAACCCCTGAACTCAGCCGCCGGAGGGAACCGGTTGCCGTTGCCAGAGCGCCAGACCACCGCCGCGCCCCCGAGCCGCCAGCCAACCGGCGGGATCGCGCGCGATCAGGGCGAAGAAGGGTTGGCGCCGAGGCGCTGGAGCCGGCAGCGATCGCTGCAGCAGCACTCGGCCCGCCAGCAACAGCTCCAGGGTCTCGAACGAGAACGCCAGCAGCGGCCGTGAGCCCAGCAGTTGGCCCAAGCCGGAGAAGCGCAGCTCCAGTCCCCCGATGTTCACCGCATTGCAGAGCTGCAGGCTCTCGCCGCTGACCGTGATTTCCAGTCGGGCTCCCAGGCCACGCAGCAGCAGGCCACTGAAGGACGCCGGCCGGCGGCTGCCCTTGGGCCAGACCTGATCCCTGGCCACGGGCCCGAAATCGGGGGCCTGTGCATGGTGGCGCATTCCGACCTCAACAGGATCAAAGCGGCGTTGCCACGGTTGCGTCCGGATCCACAGGCAGCCCCCGGGCGGCCAGCGCCAGGCGCCGGGCCAGCAGTAGCAACGGATAAAGCGTGCGCGCCCTACCGCCCCCGGCCAGTAGCGGCGCCAGAACCTGCAGCAGGGCGGCGCTTGGCCGCATGCGTGCGCACAGCCAGGCGATCGCCTCGGCTCCGTGCAGCACTTGATCGCCGGCCAGCACCATGGCACCATCCCGCAAGCGGTAGCCCCGGCGCTCGAGCTCGCGGCGCAGCTCCCGATCGGCCCGGCCATCGCGGATCTGCAGATCCGTGATGCCGCTGCGCAGTTCGCTGAGCTCGGCGAAATGGCGGCAGAACAGGCAGCCGCCGTCAAACACCAGCACCGGCGCCCGGGCCTGAGCCGGGGCCGGGGCCTGAGCCGGGGCCTGAGCCGGAGGTACGGGAGCAGAACCAGGAGAAGGGCGATCGACCGGAGCCCGTCATGCGCAGTTGTCGGCCAGCCTGGCGCCAACAGCTGGCAACCGGCGCTGCCCTGGCGCTTCTGCTCGTGCTGGAGCTGGTGTTCACGACCGTCGCCCCAGCCGCCGCCAGGGCCGACAGCCAGCCGCCGCTGAAGCACTACCGCTGCGAGGGGGACCCGCTGACCACGGCCCTCAATGCCGGCGCCGTTGACGCCGGCTCGATTCCGAACACCAGCGAAGGCACCGTGCCGGGCGCCTTTTTGGTGCTGCAGTGGCGCGATATCAGCCTGCAGCTGCCACGCACCAACAACGCTGGCCCCCCCAGCTTCAGTGACGGCAAGTGGTGGTGGAGCCTGGAGGATCCGGACCATCCCAGCTTCCGGCTGCGGCACGGTCTGGGGGATGTGGAGACCTTCGCCTGCCAGAAGCAGGCATGACCGGCAGCGCGCTTGATCCGGCCGCTCCAGAAGCCCTGCTGCCTGTGGCAACCCTGCCCCCCTGGCGTCCGTTGCTACGCGCCGCCCGCGAGCGGGAGGGCCGCTCGCCCGCTGCCCGCTGGCTGCAGCTGGCCACCCTGGCCGCCGATGGCACGCCGCGGCTGCGCACCCTGGTGTTCCGCGGCTGGGGCGGTCCCCGGGCCCTCGATCTGCTCACCGATGGTCGCAGTGCCAAGACGGCGGAGCTGGGGCTGCAGCCGGCGGTGGAGCTCTGTTGGCTGCTGCCGAAAGCCCGCGCGCAGTTCCGGCTGCGGGGTCAGCTGCAGATCGTGCCAGAGCCCCTTCTGAAGCAGGAGCGGCAGCGCCATTGGCAGGCCCTCTCCCCAGGCGGACGGGCCCTGTGGGGCTGGCCAGAGCCCGGTGCACCCCTGGAGCGTGGCGCCTCTTTCCCCCAGGAACTGGCGGCTGCTTTGCCGTTGCCTGAGCACTTTGTGCTCTTGCGCATCGCTCTGGAGCAGGTCGAACTGCTGGCGCTCAGCGGCCATCCCCATCGCCGCCGCCGCTGGCGACTGGCGACGGACTGGCGCGAGGAGGATCTCAATCCCTGAGCGCCGGCACCGGCCACCCTGAGGCCAACGCTCGCTGGCGTCCCCTGGGCTCAATCCTCTTCATCGGTGCCGCCGACAGAAACCAGCCGGATCTGGCGGCGGCCCAGCTTGAGGTTGGCGCCTTTGGCGCCGAGCGGCGCTTGATCGAACGCCCTGAAGTTGATCCGCTCGTTCCCATCCCTTTTTATGCTGATATAGCCGCAGGCGCGAACCAGGTCGGATTTCGCGATTTCAGCCAATTCCCTGACCTTGGCCGACAAGTCAGTCGGGTGCAGTCAGCATGGCTCTTTACAAGAAGAAACAAATCATAGCCTATTAATTTATCGTCTACGCACAAGCGCCTGCGGGGACAGAAAGCAGGACGTGATGGCTCCGAATCTGCTGCCTATTCGCTATTTGATCGAGGTGCTTCCGGTTCAGGGGGCGGGATGTTGCTCGCAGGGCATCCAGAACGTCCCCATCGGGTGTGCGCCCTGGCAGCCCAGCTCCCTCGCCTTCTGCAGGGCCAGCGCCCTGCTCGGGTAGGCATAAACGTTGGAGCGCTGCGAGGTCTGGTGATGCTGCGCCTGCGCGCTGGTCGCGCCCGATCGAAAAGGCCCCATTCCTTCAATTCCCGACCACCAGACACCCATCACCGAGACGCCAGCCACGACGACGCCCATGCCGACGATGCAAGCATTGACCACGCCCATGCCGACGGCGCCGATCGAGAACACGCCCATGGGCACCACGCCGATGCTCACAACCCCCATCGGCACGATGCCGATCGAGATGATGCCCTGTGGGGCGATGCCGATCGCCAGCAGCCTGGGCCTGCTGCCACAGCCGCGCTGCTCGCGGTCGGAACCGCCAGCAACAGGGAGTTCAGAGCTCATCAGTGACCGCCCGACGTTGACGTGCCATGACCACTGCCACTGCTGCCACTACTGCCACTGCCACTGCTGCCACTGCTGCCACTGCCATGGCTGGCCCCGCCATGGCCAGCGCAGGGCATCCACTGCCGGCCCATCAGATGGGCTCCCGTGCAGTGAAAGGTCTTGGCGGCGGCTTCCGCTTCCGCCTTGGTGTTGAACAGCGCCGGTTGCGGCGCGGAGCCGGCGGGTTGCTGAGCCAGGGCCATGGTCGGGTTCAGAGTGCAGAAAGCTCCCCCCAGGACGACGGCCAGCAGATGGCGGCGGAGGCGGACTTGCATCAGGCCAATGGTTGCGAGGACTGACTATGGCAGGCAGGAACGGGATTCGCCGGCATCGGCACCACAGCGGCGAGGACACCGAGTTGGTTCCATGCAGAAAAACCACTCTCGGGGGAAAGCGGCTCAGCGATTGGGTTTCAAGACAATGAATCAATCGGAGCGACAGGATTTGAACCTGCGACCCCCCACTACCCCAAAATGGTGACATTCCGCTCAAAGTCGTCGGTATAGCTTGATTTCTTCAAATGTAGTCCGCCTATTGGCTTGATTTTTGCTTGTCTGGGCTGGTGTGGGTTGGACAATGAGCCATGAACATGCCCAAGACCTTCCGTCCCTGGAACCCTGAGTAGACCCAGTTATTGCCGCCTTCACCGATGGACTGGCTGCCGGAGCACCATCTGGTGTTCTTTTTGCTAGATCTAGCGACAGATCTGGATCTCGGTGTTACCTACGCGGCCTGTCAGCAGCGGGATCCGCATGGGGTCAAAGCCTATGAGCCGCGGATGATGGTGGTCTTGCTTCTGTACGCCTACTGCGTCGGCCAACCCAGCAAATGTTGCTGATCCTCGTTCCAGAGGTGCACCTGGATGGAAAATCCAAGGATCATGGGCCAAGCTCAGGGGGCGGCCAGTCAAGAAAGGGATCGTGCCTCAGTCGTCGTAGACGCGGCAGTTGATGTCGGAAGGGTTAAGGTCGCAGAACACTTCGAAGGGGGATGGTGCATCGCCCTCCTCGGGATGGCGCTGTTGGAAATCCTCCAGTTCCTTGATCTGCTGCTCAATCTTGCGCGCAACCGCCTGATCGCCGCGAGCCTGGGCCTCGACGAGCCCTGAACGATAGGTCTGAAGCTGGTCGTTGATGCTGGCCATGGGGTCATGCCCCCTGTGGAGGCCCGGATCGGCCCGGTGAATGTAGCCATATCGGAGCCAGTGATCCGATGACTTCATCCAGGAGCGATGCCGGATTCAACTGGTCGCTGAGTGTTTCTACTCAGCCTGTTGGTGCCGGTTCCGTTGATCGCGTGCTGATCGGGCAGGGTGGTAAGGCTCCGCTGGATCCATCGATGGCCGACGCTCCCTATCTCGTTGCCTTGGCCCTGGTGGAGTTCTCCGGCAAACGTGCTCTGCCGCTTACGCGGTAAATCACAGTCAGCAGCAGCTGCAGAGGCCGCCGATCCCGGGGAAGACGGTCGCACCTTGGCGCTGGAACTGCTGCTGCGCCTCTGGCAGCGCAGCGACGAGGGCCCCCTGAAGCGGGCCGCAGGTGAAGCCAGCCTGCTACTGGTGGAACTGCCGCTGGAGGTGATGAGCGAACAGCTGCCTCTGCTCAAGGCGAACTGGCTGGGCAGGGGTGAGACGGAAGCCTTGCTCAGCAGTCTGCTGGGCCTGGCCATCAGGACCTGGCGGATCACGATCGCCAAATACGAACCGGTCAGCTTTGTCGCCTGGCCTTGAATCGTCCCCAACCGGCGACAAGGGATGAGGTGGAAAACCAGACATCAATCTGATCGATACGGCTTTTATCGGAACGCCTCAATCCAGTCGGATGCCTTGAGGATCCCAATTGCAGTTGGTTAGCCCAACAAAAAGCCCCCTCGTGAGAGGGGGCTATCTCCAGCCTCAGCTTGTGGGGGATTCCAAAATGTGAGACCAGCGCAGCTGGTCAGCCGATCGCTGGGGCTGTCAGTGCCACGGGGGTGGCGGTGGCAGCAGCCAGATCGAGGGGGAAGTTGTGAGCGTTGCGCTCGTGCATCACTTCCATGCCCAGACCAGCGCGGTTCAGCACATCAGCCCAGGTGTTCAGCACACGGCCTTGGCCGTCGAGGATCGACTGGTTGAAGTTGAAGCCGTTGAGGTTGAAGGCCATCGTGCTCACGCCTAGGGCGGTGAACCAGATGCCGACGACGGGCCAGGCAGCTAGGAAGAAGTGCAGG
>JAPLID010000204.1 GCA_026389285.1 Cyanobacteriota bacterium | reverse complement strand
CCCTGTTTTCGGATGGGCCGATTAGCGCGAGCTCTCCGTTGGCGTGGAGAAGGTATCGGCGCGTTGCTCATCGGCCTTGCGGTCGAACGCGCTCTGCAGGCTCGCCAGTCCGTCGGCGGCTATGCCCTGATTGTGGATGCCAAAGGAGAGAAGGCCGCAAACTTCTACCTCCGCTACGGCTTCCAGCCATACCTGGACACCCCAAACAGTCTTTATTTGCCGTTAGGAGGGTAAGCAGCGCCCAGCTGAGGCGATCCGAAATTCGAGAGCACCTGGGATTATATCGCTATCAGATTCTTGCACTGGCCACTACAACTCGGTGAGTCCATGCCGGCGGGGTGGGTTTGAAATCAAGTGGGATGCGAATAGCTCCTCCTGAATCCTGCCGGTGCGGCTGTGGCGCAACAACTTCGGCGCCTTGAGCGAGGAAGGCGGCCGGCTGGTGACTTATTGGTTATTCAAGGGCAGCAGCGACCTGATCGGCCTGCGCCAGATGCTGATCGGCCCGAAGCGCCTGGGCCACAGCCTGGCGGTGTTCACCGCCATCAACGCAGTGCGGAGGTTGCGTTGAACGGGCCTTGACCGAGTGGCTTAAACACAGGAAATTCTTGGGAGAACCACCCTGATGGACAGCTCAAAGCGGGCGTATAGCTGTTGAGTGCAGTAAAGTTGCTGCAGAAATGGGGCCATAGCCTCGCCTCCTTCCTTACAGATGCCAGCCACCTCCTCCTTGAGCCCTTCACCCTGCTCCAAGGGGCATCAATCAGCCACTCGCAGCCCCCGCTGGGCATCGCTGACGAAAGCAGCCCTTGGGATGGCAGTGGCGGTGGTGGCGCTTAGTGCTGGTCAGGCCCAGGCTCTTGTTGTGAATGTGGGTGGGCAAGATTGGGACGTGACCACATTCAAAGGAAGCTACAATGACAACATCGGCAAATTCAATGTGGATGAGATGCCTTGGTTTGGTACTTCGACGTTGGCAGGGGAGTTTGCCACGGCCGTGGAGGGAAGTTTGCATTACCCAAATTCCGGGATTCTCCCCTTCCTGACCGCACCCCGAATACTTGGGCCTTTTTTTTGGGTGGCAGACCACAGCGGGATCCTACATTCAGTCCGCCGCATGGGAGGTAGGTGAAGAGTGCATCAACGGCTGCAGCGTTTTTATAAATCAAGGCAATCAAGGTTCCATTTCTTATTTCGACAAACTTGCCTGGGCTCAGGCTAGTCTCGTCCCCGCATCAGTCCCCGGCCCCCTACCTGTCATCGGCGCAGCCGCTGCATTCGGCTTCAGCCGAAAGCTGAGATAACGCATCAAAGCCAGCACTAACTCAGCTGTGGGCACATCCAGAGACTGATTGGATACCTGGCACCTTTTGCGGCTTCCAGAGCCTGATTGTCCTCGGGAAGTTGGGCTTTTTTGCTCCACCATCCAGCGAGGCGGCCTTCATTCACCTCTGACTATCAATCATTTCATTCATGCAATCCAAATCCCCAACCCCCATCAGCACCGATCCTTCCCTGGCCGATGTTTTGGAGGCTCTCTCACTAGCTTTGTTGGGTATCTTTCTAGCAGCCATTCTAGTTAGAGCCTGGCCTCCCAAGCTCCTGGATGCCCAGTGGCATTTAGCCCTCACCGCCGAGCTGATCAGCAACGGTTCGCTGGCTTTGGTAGGTGCCCTGCTGACACCACTGGCCCTGGCCTTTGACCCCAGCAGGAAACGGCTGCGGACCCGCAACAAAGCCTTCCGCCAATGGGCCCTGGCCGCCGCAATCGGCTTTCTGCTGCTGATCCCCCTGCAGGTGTCCGCAGGCTGGAGGCTCTACCGCACCGTCACCAGCCAAGCCGAAAAACAAAGCAGCCAATCAGCCGCCAAACTGACCGAACTGCGCCAAGCCATCGCCACCGCCACCAGCACCCAGGAGGTCCAAGCCAGGCTGCAGCAATTGGCGGGCAACAATGCAGGTCTCACCCCAACCCAGCTGAGCACCCCGATCAATCAACTGCGCCAGGAGCTTTTGGCTCGGGCTGATCAAGTGGCCAATCGCCTCCAACAGAACATCGTTGCTGCCCAATCCTCGTTCAAGCCTGATCGTCTATTCAAGGAAACTGCCCGCATCGTCCTCTCGGCACTGTTCTATGCGGTGGGCTTTGCCTTCCTCTCTGGTGCCTTACCTCGAAGCAAGAAACTTGGTGTGGCCTTTGGCTGGAAGAGCCGCATCGGCAGTAAGAATTAGTACGTCAGCTCAGCGGCAAGTAGTCGCACGGCGCTGTTGATGCGGCCAGGCCAAGACCTGTGGCTGGAGCAACCGAACCACCGGACTGATCCAGTGGTCCAAGCAGGCTGAGCTGGCGCCATTGCCCTCGGCAGTCGTTTCAGCGGCCGCGTCCCCTCCCCCTTCAGTCCGGGGCCAGCCCATAGCTCTCCCGATCGGCGGGATAAATCACCCCCAGCCGCTGGCGCCATTCCTGCACCGGCAGTTCCCAGCCCTCTTCCCAGCGGGCCGTGCAGAAGGGGGCAGCGGTGAAAGCGATCGTGTGGCCATGGCTGATGGCCCGGCTGATGTCCGGATAGCGCGGCAGCTGGAAGCGATAGATCGACAGCTGGGCGGCATGGTTCAGGGAGACGTAGGGGGGGAAGCCGACCTGGGAGGCGGTGATCGCCAGCACGCCATTCTCACCCGCCCTTTCGGTGCCGAAACCACTGACAACATGGTGAATGTCATGGGTGGAAGCAATCCTGCGCAGCAGCCATTGCTGCGCGACATCGACGGGCCGGAGGCGGAAAAACTCCGGGTCGTAGTTAAAGCCGCGGATCAAGTTGGCGTACGCATGACCCAGGCTGCCTGGAGCCATCCGGGCCAGCTCCTCCAGGTCCGGATGAACCGGCTGATAGCGCTCGTCCATCAGCGCCGCCCCGCCCGGCAGGGCGCGGAAGCGGGCGATGCACTGCTCCATCTGGGGGGTATCCAGGAAGCTCTCCGCCAGGTCGCCGATCTTGTCCAGGGAGCCGCCGCTGCGGCCCACGGCGGCGACGTTGCCCAGCTGGCGCAAGGCCTGCAGGGATTGCTGGAAGCGTTCCATCAGGATGCAGAGGAGGGTGGTTCAGACGCCCGGGCCGTAGGCCACGCTGCAGGCCGCCTGCAGCAGCTGGGCGCTCACCCCTGTAGCCGCCATCCCATTCACCAGACCCAGCTGGCAGTCGCCGGTGGCGCTGAGCCAGAGGCCACCGCTGAGGTAACTGAAGCGGACCTGACTATTGGGCAGACCAACCACGGTGGCGTAATTGAGCTGATAGGGGGTGCTGGGCACCACGATCACCGTCGAGGAGGCCGCCGCCGAGGCGTTGACCGCCGCCGTGATCGCCTCCGCGCTGGCCACTCCGGCCGTCACGGCCCAGGCCGCCGGGGTGGCGCCGTACCAGCCATAGTTCCAGGGCCGGGCCGCCCAGTAGCCGCCATTGCTCCAGCCGGGGTGATAGACGGCGGCGCCATAGGCCGCGGCCGGGGCCCGGGTCAGGCCAGGGCCGGGGGCGCCCCAGCCAGCCCCAGGGCGAACACCGCCGCCGGAATAAGGGCCACCGACACCACCGACACCGACACCCGCCCTACCGAAACCGGCACCTGGGCGAACACCGACGCCGGAGGCCGGACCGCCGAAGCCACCGGAAACGGGGCGGGCATCAGCGGCAAGGGGCAACCACGGCAGGCCGATCAGGGCCAGCGTCAATGGGGCAAGACGAGACAACGGATAAAGCAGATTCATGGGGCTTTCACATTCGGGCAGGTGGCGCCATTGAAGTTGGTGGCAACCATCTGGCTGCCCTGGCTGTAGATCATCTGAGCCTGGCTGGTGTTACCGGCAGCCACGGCCGTCTGAAGCTTCGAGGCAAAGCGCGCACAGGCCTCATCAAGGGTCATGGAGCTGGCCTGGCTGGGAACCAGAGCCAGAGCAGAGGCCGCCGTAAGAAAAATCGCCAGACGCTTAATGTCAGTTGGATTGGAGGGTGATCACAACAAGGTGGGAACAACGAAACCAGGACCTCACCAGATTCTTACTCTGGCAGCGGAAGCTGGATGACGCAAGCATTCCCAACCCGACCCTCCCCATTTGGGAATGACCGGCAGCGCAGCCACATCGCAAATGAGCGGATATTCAGCATGGCTGAACAGGCAAACTGAACCGGGCCGGACAGCCCTTACCACCTGATTTTTTTTCATAAAGAAGTAACAAATCCCGGCGAATATCCCTGTCAGATTTTTACAATGAGCATCGGCACCCGCACAAAGAAGCGTCTCAATAATTGAACTATTCAACCCAGAGCATCAAACGGTTCTGTGCCTCCCATCTGCATCGCCTGCATTCCAATCTCTCCCAGCAACAGTTGCTGAAACTGATCTGCCAGGATTGCACGCCAGGTCCTATCTCGCCGACCAGGCCCAACGGCTGCAATCGCCGAGCCGCATGCCCGAACGGGCGAGCACCTCACGCACCCGCAGCGACAGCAGGGGATCGACCAGGCTGGTGGCAGAAATATTCACCGACAGACGCGGCAACAGGCCGGCGCCGACCGCGGATCAGCTCCCGATCTGCAGACGGGCATCGCGGAGCACGGCAGCGTCAAGATCCCACAGAATCGTGTGCTGCTTGCGCTCGAGCCGCTCGATGCACTGGGCCGCCTCGAAGGCGGCATCCAGCAGGCCCTTGTCCGCGTCGCCCGGACCGAAGCCGGTGGTCACCGCGAAGCCATCACCACCCATGGCCCTGATCAGCAGGCCTCCAGAAGGGGCTTGATCGCGCACCAGCAGCTCTCCGGCCGTGGAGCAACCGATCACCTCGACATCCCCGAGAGACTGCTTGACCCGGCTCGAAATCGCGGCCAGATCATGGGCAGGCGAGCAGAAGAAAATCGCCAGGGCGGGCGTTCCCATCGCCAGGATCGGAGCCAGAGCCTCGGCCACGATCTGATCGGGATCGCTGCCGGGGAGGTGCCGACCCGGATGCAGCGGCAACTTTCCGGATCCAGCTCCGCAGCAGCCTGAACCTCTTTCGCCCCGTCGACCTCGCCGACCTGATGCAATGGGGTCATGCCGATCGGGGCGCGAGGGATCAGAAGCAGCCTGGCGGAGCGGCATCCATGCAGTCTGCAAAGCAAACGGATGGTCAACAGGGCTGCCCTGGGATCGCTTGGCGCCGATCACAGGCGCTGCTCGTGGCCGACGCTTCGGCAGAACGGCAACCTGGACAGGGAAAGCATTTGCTACGCGTGAATTCGCCCTAGACGCACCACGGTTAACAGTTCTTCACACTATGGTGTTGAAACCATCGCCCAAGCCGGAAGCGTGCTGTTCTCTCTCCTCTACACGATCAGCTTCGCTGTCATTTTCTGCGGCGCCTTCACCTTGATGAGCCAGGGTTTTTCCGCCCGGACCAACCGTCCCCTGGCAAGGGTCAGAAGCCATCCTGAAGCGCCGCAACACGGTGAGTCCGTCCTTTACGTCGACCTGACCCGGGAACGTCTGGAGCAGCTCTATCAGCAGGCATCCTGATCAAGGAGTTTGCGCCGACTCCATGGCGATCTTCCACCATCCGGTATTGCCCTGGCCGGAGATCTCGCTGCCATCAGCCAACATCTCTGATCAACCCTTCACGCTGACGACTCCAGACCGTCAGCATGCTTTTCAAAGCGAGTTTTCATGCTGTTACTCAATCCTCTCCGTCCCCTGGGCGCCGCCAAGATCGCCGGCCTGCAGGCCACGGTTCTGCTGCTGATGGGCCTGTTGATCAAGTCCAAAATTCAGATCAAGGCCTTCTCGGCCCTTGGACTGGTGCTGTTGCTCCTCCAGACCCTGGTGTTCCTGGGCGTCACCGGGGGCCTGGGCCTGGCGGCGGTGGCCTACGGCTTCAAGCGGCGCCAGGAGGCGAGGGCCTGAGCCCATGGCGGCTCAAGCCAACCCCCCCGGAATCAGGAGAGGTAGGGATCAAGGAAGCTGAGGGGGTGAGCCATGGTGGCGGAGAACCCGAGAATTCCCCGATCAAGGTGGCTGTACAGCAAGCTGTCGTCGCGATCGAGCAGAAAGGTGCCGCCCCTCTGGGTCAGGTGGTCGTCGCAGGGCACGTAGGTGCGCCAGTTGCCCAGCACCTCAGCCATGTTGCGCAGGCGAATGGTGGCCAGTTCAAAGGGGCGCTGAAATCCCCGCCCACCGGCCCTGGCGAACAGCGCTCCCGCGATCGGAGGCAGAGGGCCTGCCTGAATGGTTTCGTCATCGGCGATCCGCTGGGGAGCTCCGCGATCGCCGGTGTAGCCGCGCAGCACTTCGGCCAGGGTGCCGGGGGAGCCGATTCCAGCGCACATCAGCAGCAGATTCGGCCAGGCTCCGCCGGGCTGGCACAGGCCGCCGTAGAGCCCGAGGGCCCGGTGCAGATCGGGCTGACGATCGACCTGCAGCCACGCCTCCGGAAAGCCGGTGAAGGCGCAGAACCGCTGCCGTCCGGCCTCCGCGCCGATGCCGATCGCCAGCACCGCCAGATCAACGGCCTCGATCCGGGGTTGGGCAGCAACCAAAGCCTGGGCGTATTCAAGGCTGTCAAAATCACCCAGCTGGGGCAGCAACAGCACCAGGCGGCGGCGCCCTGCACCCATACCAGCCCTATCTGCCAGCCGCTTCAGCAGAGCCGCCGGAGCCTGAGGAGCCATAGGGATAGGGAGTTCTGACATCGGGCCGGAGCAGGCCCCGCGAGTCTGGGGCAGCGCTGGCAGCCCATTGGGGGGCGGCAACACCCGGCACGTGCCGTGGCGATCTGGAGCACATTGCTGGCGGTTTACCACCCGCAGCCGCCAGGAGCCCTGCATTAGATTTGATACGGAATCCACGGAGCGGCGCCAAATGTTTACCCTTGACAGGGCTACAAGGATTTTTCCAGAAACTCAGTCGGCCGACGTTGTTCCAGCCCTGACGGCCCGCTACAACCTGCTCAGCGCTGAAGATCAGCTGGCTCTGATCTGGTACGCGTACCTGGAAATGGGCAAAACGATCACGATCGCAGCCCCTGGCGCCGCCCGCATGCAGTTTGCCGAGCCCGTGCTCAACCGCATCCGCGGCATGAACTTCACCGAGCAGAGCCAGGTGATGTGCGACCTGGCCAATCACGCCGACACCGAGCTGGGCCGCTGGTACGCCTCCTGGTCGGTGAACATCAAGCTGGGCTTCTGGTACGAGCTGGGCGTGTGGATGGAGCAGGGGATCGTCGCGCCGATTCCCACCGGCTACCAGCTGTCGGCCAACGCCGCCTCGGTGCTCGAGTCGCTCAAGATTGTCGACAAGGGTCAGCAGATCACCGTGCTGCGCAACTTCGTCGTCGACATGGGCTTTGACCCCGGCAAGACTGCCGCTGTCGAGCGGGTGAGCGAGCCAATGGTGGCCCCCACCGCTCTTGCGGAGCGCTCCAACGTTGTGATTGAAGGCGTGGACAACGCCACGGTCATCAACTACATGAATCTGCTCAATGCCAACGACTTCGACAACCTGATCGAGCTGTTCCTGCCGGATGGCGCCCTGCAAGCCCCATTCCAGCGCCCGATCGTGGGCCGTGACGCCGTGCTGCGCTTCTTCCGCGAAGATTGCCAGAATCTCCAGCTCTTGCCCGATCGGGGAGTCACCGAGCCCTCCGATGACGGCTTCACCCAGATCAAGGTGACCGGCAAAGTGCAGACCCCCTGGTTTGGCGCCGGCGTCGGCATGAATGTCGCCTGGCGTTTCCTGCTCGATCCCCAGGGCAAGATCTACTTCGTGGCCATCGATCTGCTGGCCTCAGCCGCTGAGCTGCTCAAGTTCTCCCGTTGATCGGACGCCGCCAACGGCTTGACGTCCAGCTGCCTCCACAGTCCCCCTTTCGGGGGCTGTGGTTTTCTATGGGAATCATCTTGGCCTGGGCCGCCAGCGCCGCCCTACTGCTTCCGCTTCCTGGCCCTTCCCTGCCAGCTGGCCTGCTGGCCCTGGCGGTGCTGCTGCGGGCGTTTCTGCAGACGGGGCTGTTCATCGTCGCCCACGACGCCATGCATGGTTCCCTACTGCCCGGCTCCCGGCGCTGGAACGACCGGCTCGGCCGTCTGGCCCTGATGCTCTATGCCTGCCTGCCCTGGGAAAGCTGCCGGCAGAACCACCTGCACCACCACCGGGACCCAGCCAGTCAGAGCGACCCGGACCATCACGATGGCCGCAATCGAGGGATAGCAGCCTGGTATTTGCGCTTCATGGCGGAATACCTCACCCCCAGCCAGATGACCGGCCTACTCAGCAGCTGGCTGATCTGCGCCCTGCTGCTGTGGCAGCTCACCCCTCACCCCCTGATCAACCTGCTGCTGTTCTGGATCCTGCCGTTGTTGCTGAGCTCCCTGCAGCTGTTTGTGTTCGGCACCTATCTGCCCCATCGCGAAGGGAGCACGGCCCCTGGCGATCGGCACCACGCCCGCAGCCTGCACATGCCGCAGTGGCTCTCGCTGCTGGCTTGCTATCACTTCGGATTCCACTGGGAGCATCATGAACATCCGCAGCTGCCTTGGTTCCGCTTGCCCGAAAAGCGACACTTCGTCACAGATCGCGTCCAGGGTGGGGCTGTACTCGCGCTGCGGCAGGTCAACCGGTAGCTTCGTTCCATAAGCGTGGGGCCCGATGGAAACCGAAGTGGCCGGCTGGACAATCGAGGAACAGAGCCTGGCTCAGGCGGTCTTTGATTGCGCCAAGGCAAGGGATGTGGAGAGCCTGATCGGCGATCTTCGCAGCCGCAGCCTCAGCCTGGGCAGCCCCGAAGAAGTCTGGCAGTTCCACGATGATCTGAGCATCCGACGCCATGAAATCGAAGGGCGATTCGATTTCCGTCTGTCCGGATTGCTGTTCGTCTTTGCCAGCTTCGTCAAGGACGGTCTGGTGAGCCTGGAAGAACTGGAAGGACTCTCCGCCGACAAGCTCGCCAAGATCGGTGCCATGTCACGCATGTAATTGGGTGAGCAGAGACCGCAGAAGCAAGGTGACGCGTCGGTAGGCGCTGGGTGCAGCCGGCACGCCCCTCAACGAAACAGCCAGGGCAACGCCAGCAGCACCACTCCGATCCCCAGCTGGGGCCAGAAACCCGCCACCACATAGGGAAAGACCATCAGCAACAAACCACAGGCCAGCGCCAGGACGCGCCCATTCTTGCGGCCATAGACGCAATAACCCGCGCCGATCGAACCCAGGATCAACCCGATCAACAGCTCACCTGGGCTAGGCACGGCGACTCGGTGCATTCAGGACCGTTCTAAGCGGGATTGAGCCCTCAGGCCCAAGGCACCCCCCGACCCACCTCGGCCTGAGGACCACCGTGCCTGCTCTGATCCTGTTCGCGCCCGCCCCGTACAGTCCTCGTCATACCACCTACCGAACAGCGATGGCTCGCAAAAACAGCAGCAACGCTCACAATCTGTATAAGGAGCTGTACTGCTTCGGCAGCAGCCTGATCTCCTATGGGGATTATGCCGCTTACCTCCAGAAAACAGTCTTGGCGTCAACTGCGCTGCCCGCCTGGAGTGCTGTCACCTTCAGCAATGCCAACTTCGGGTGCCAGCTGGGCCTGCGCGACCAGCTGGGCATCAAGACCGATTCGGTGACACCACCAGAGGGCCTAGGCCTACCAAGCACCTTCTATTCCCTGGCAAATCCATATGTGTCCATCCCCAGCCTGGGAACCCTTAGAGGCACCTCCTTTGCCATCGGCGGCGCCACCAGCAGCACGGTCAGCCTGTACGACGTGATCACCATCCCGGTCCAGGGAGGGAATGTACCTCTCTCAACCGTATTCCCGAAACTGGCCCAGACCGGCGTACAGAACCAGATCCTCGCGGCCCTGCGGGAGGGAGTCAAACCTGCCTCAAACGAACTGAGCCTGATTGAGGGAGGAGCCAACGATCTCCTGATTGCCTATATCAATCAAGTCGCCGATATCGAAGGCGTTCTGGATCAGGTGATGGCGAACATGCGCGAAAATCTCACCGTGCAATTGCGGGCCGGAGACAGTCGCCAACTGATGAGCTTCACCCTGGCAGGCTTTCGCGGCAAGGTGGATGGCGTGCTCTATGAGATGCCGTTTCTCAGCAGCATTCTCCTCCAAGCCAGCCAACCTGACGCCCCTGACTGGATCAAGAACTGGAAGAGCTTTGTAGAGAATGATGGCCTAGAAAAATTCCAGGCCGACTACAAGATCATGCTTACAGAGCTGAACGAACAGTTCCCCTACGCAGCGATCACGTATTTCGATCCAGATTTTGGGGCCAGTTGGAAAGCCTACGGATCAAAACTGGGCAATTTCGGGGACTACGGAATCGACAAAACCTTCAGCTACGCCCAGCTCACTGCTCAACCCCTCAGCGAGGAACAAACCAATGGCTTCCTTTATTTGGACAACATCCACAACTGCGCTAGCGGCCAGGCCATGACCGCTAGGGCGATGAGCCTGACATTGGAGGCCAATCGTTCCGCCATCGAAGCCGCCAGGCTGGAGGATCAGAAAATCGGCAGTGAGGGGAAAGATCGCCTGCAGGCCACCCGCTTGAACACACTGCTTTCAGGACTGGGTGGCGATGACATCCTGATTGGTCGCCAGGGCAACGATGTCTTTCATGGTGGTCGCGGAGAGGACAGACTCCTGGGTGATCGCGGCAGGGACTGGCTTCAGGGTGGCGAAGGCTCCGATCGGCTGACGGGAGGCCTTGACGCCGATTTCTTTGCCTGGGAGGCCAGAGATGCCGATGGTGCCTGGACCGACAAGATCACTGACTTCAAGGGCAACGACGGCGATCGACTCGGTATCAACGCCGTGCTCGATGGTGACAACCCTTTCCAGAACCAGGGCTGGACCTATATCGGCCGGGCACAGTTCAGCGGGGCCGCCGCTGAACTCCGCTTTAGCAATGGCCTACTCCAGGGGGACGTCAATGGTGACCGCACATCCGATCTGAACATCCAGATGCTGAACGTTAATAACTTTAACCCAAGCTGGATCAGCTGAAGTGACTGGGTCCGAACCCTTTCGCTCCGGCTCTCAACCCAACGCGAAAGGGGCTCACCGCAACGGAAAGAACACCGCTGTCCCCTCCCCGACAGAGATCCGGCAGCCGATCCCCGATCAGCAGCCACACAGACCCGGCTTCAGCTGTGAAAGCGCGCCTCGCCCCACAGCGTCGCCAACAGCCCCGCTTCCAGCACCGACAACTGCCCCAGACGCTCCACCAGCACCGGCCGCGAAAACCGCTCCTCGGCCAGCAGCCAGTAAAGGCCGAAGTGGCGCGCCTCACTGGCCAGCAGATCGCCGTAGAGAGCCCGGAGTTCCGGATCCGGGCTGTGGGCCGCCAGCAGGGCCATGCGCTCATGGCTACGGGCCTCAATCAGGCCGGCCACCAGAAAGCTGTCCAGCATCCGCTCGGGCTCCCGGCGCCGCACCGACTGGGCCAGTCCGGCTCCATAGGGAGGCGCCGCCAGGGGGCGCAGCGCCATGGCACGCCGCTGCAGCAGCTGCAGCACCAGCTCGAAATGCTCCAGTTCCTCCCGGGCCAGGGGACTGAGCACGGCCGCCAGCCCCTGATCCGAGGGATAGCGGAACATCAGCTGCAGGGCCACCCCGGCCGCCTTGCGCTCGCAGTGGGCGTGGTCGATCAACACCAACTCGGCATGGTCCGTGGCCTGGCGCAGCCAGGCGGCCGAACTGGGGCTCGCCAGCCATTTCACCCGGGCCACCGGACTGGTGGGCACTGTCTCCGGGCTCCGCTCCAATGCCAGCCCCAATGACGGCAGCTGGCCATCAGCCTGGGGCAGATCAGCCTGCGTTAAGTGGGTGGACATGACGGACTCAGCCTTAGCGCTTCATTCAAGCCGCGCCCGCAGCTGCTGAACCAGCCCCGAAAGAGCAAGGCTGTAGCTGCTGGCCCCGAACCCGCAGATCACCCCCAGGGCCTTGTCCGCCAGCAGGGAGCGATGGCGGAAGGAGTCGCGCGCGTGGGTGTTGCTGAGGTGCAGCTCCACGAACGGGATCGCCACCGCCAGCAGGGCATCGCGGATCGCCACCGACGTGTGGGTGTAGGCGGCTGCGTTGATCAGGATGCCGTCCACGGGCTGACCCGCCTCCCCCTGCGCCGCCAGCTGGATGCGCTCCACCAGCGCGCCTTCATCGTTGCTTTGAAAGCAGGCCAGGCCCACGCCCAGCTCGGTGGCCTGGCGGACCAGGGAGGCGTCGATCTCGACCAGGGTGCTGCTGCCGTACAAACCCGGCTCCCGTTGGCCCAGCAGGTTCAGATTCGGACCGTGGAGCACAAGCAACTGCATGGGGGAGGTCGGCTGGTAAGTTCTGAAGGTGTGGTTCGGGCGGACTGTAAATCCGCTGGCTCTGCCTACGTTGGTTCAAATCCAACCCGGCCCACCTTTCCACATGCCCTTGTAGCTCAGTGGTAGAGCACTCCCTTGGTAAGGGAGAGGTCACGAGTTCAAATCTCGTCAAGGGCTTCTCGATTCTCAGCGCCAGGCCCCTGAAAACCCAGGGTTTTCAGGGGCCTGGCGCTGGCTGGGGGATGTGGCGTCTCAAGCCGTACCAGGCTGGCTGCTCTCTCCACCAGTGGCAGCCCGCACCTATTGCTTGGCTCAGGAACAGCCACCCAGTATTAAATCTTCCGCCCCCTGGCGTGGCCGCCCGGCTCCTCTCCCTCGCTGTGCTGTTGGCTGGGCTGCTACCTGCTGCAGCTGTCCAGGCCGGCCCACCCCAAGGCAAGACACTGGATGTGTGCCTGCTGACGCCGGTGGCGCGGGTGGAAGCCAGCGGGCTGGTGCGGGCCGTCACCCCCGCGGCCAGCCCGACGATCTTTGCCCGCGGTCCGTTCGAAGAGATCCGGCTGGAACGGGGCGGAGAGCTGCTCTGGAGCCGGCAGGCCAGCGCCACCGAAGCGATCGAAGGTCCTCAGGTCTGGCCACTGGCGCCCCTGGGCCCCGGCGAACGGCTGGTCCTGCGCCTGAGGCCCCTCGGCTCGGGGCCGGCTGATTTCGCCAGCATCGAACTGATCGGCGGCCGCGCCGACACCATGGCGCGCGAAGCGCGGTTGCGCCGCTCCCTCGGCAACGATCCTGCCGCCTGGCTGCGGGCGGTGAACGCGGCGCTGCAGGCCGCCCGGCCCGCAGAAGCCCTGGCTCTGCTGTTCGACAGCCGCGGCCCCACCAGCCCGAAGCTCAATGCCCTGCGACGGGAGATTCACGACCAGGCCTGCGGTTCCGCCATGGTGAACCCAGATCCGACAACCCCATGACCAGCCTTCAGGCGCCTGCGGGCCCGACCCTGCCTGTGTCGATCGCCGCCATGCGTGAGCCGGTCAGCCGCGGCGCAACCCGCAGCCTCGCCTGGCGGCTGGAACAGCTGGACCGGCTGGAGGCCCTGCTCAAGGCTGCCGAACAGCCGCTGCTGGAGGCCCTGGCCCTGGATCTGGGCAAACCGCCGGTGGAGGCCACCTATGAGCGGATCGCCATCAGCCAGGAGCTGCAGACCGCCCGGCGCCAGCTACGGCGCTGGATGCGGCCCAAAGCGATCGGCCTGCCGGTCTGGGCCTGGCCGGGGAGCGCCATGCTGCGACCCGAACCCCTCGGCTGTGTGCTGATCATCGGCCCCTGGAACTACCCATTCCAGCTCTGCCTGCTCCCCCTGGTCAGCGCCCTGGCAGCCGGCAACAACGCCGTGCTCAAGCCATCGGAGCACACCCCGCACACCTCCGCCCTGATCCGGAGCCTGGTGCAGCAGCACTTCCCACCCGAGACGGTGCAGGTGGTATTGGGCGATGGCTCCATTGCCGCCAGGCTGCTGGAGGAGCGCTTCGACCACATCTTCTTCACCGGCGGTGCCAGGGTGGGGCGACTGGTGCTGGCCGCCGCCGCCCCCCACCTGACCCCCGTGACCCTGGAGCTCGGAGGCAAGAGTCCGGCGATCGTGCTGGACGGCGCCGACATCGCCGCCACCGCCCGGCGCCTGGCCTGGGGCAAGAGCCTCAATGCCGGCCAGACCTGCATCGCCCCGGACTATCTGCTGGTCACACCGGCGCAGCGCCAACCCCTGGTGGAGGCGATCGCCACGACCTGGAGAGAGTTCCACGGCGACAATCCCCTGGCCAGCGAGGATCTCGGCAGCATCGTCAACACAGCCCAGTTCGAGCGGCTTGAGGCGCTGCTGGCGGGGGCCCGGCAGCGGGGTCAGGTGCTGGCGGGGGGGCGCAGTGACCCGGCCAGGCGCCGCATCGAACCCACCCTGCTGGCCGTGGATGACCCCGAACGGGATCCGCTGATGCAGGAGGAATTGTTCGGCCCTCTGCTGCCGGTGATCGTGGTGGCGAATCTGCAGGAGGCCCTGGAGCGGGTGCGAAGCAGCAGCAAACCGCTCACCCTCTATCTGTTCGGCGGCGATCGCCAGGCCCGCGAGCAGCTGCTTGATCAGACCAGCTCCGGCAGCGTCTGCTTCAACGATGTCGTCCTGCAGGGGGGGCTGACGGACCTGCCCTTCGGCGGCGTCGGCGACAGCGGCATGGGCACGTATCACGGGGAAGCCGGCTTCCTGACGTTCTCCCATCAACGCAGCGTGCTTGAGCGCAGCTTCCGATTCGATCTGCCGTTCCGCTATCCGCCCTATGCGGGCAAGCTGGCCATGATCCAGCGCCTGCTGGGCTGAGCCCGGTTGATGCCATTCCCGCAAAGGAATCCTCAAGGGGACTGGATCACGGCCGGAATGCTCCGTAAGGTGCCGGCAGAGTCCTATCCCTAGCGCCCATGCGTCGCTCTCTCGTCGCCCTGGCCCTGGCCCTGGTGTTGCCCCTGCCGGTCATGGCGGGCCAGATCACCGTGAAGGAGGGTGAAACGCTCTCGGAGATCGCCGATCGCTACGGCATGAGCACCAACCAGTTGATGAAGCTCAACGGCCTCAGCAATGCCGATCACGTGGAATCGGGACAGACCCTCTCCGTGCCAGGGAGAAACGGAACCAGCTCCGGGAGCGTCAGCGGCTCGGGCCGAGTGACCGTCCAGGACGGGGAAACCCTCTCGGAGATCGCTGAGCGTCAAGGCATGAGCGTCCAGCAGCTGATGAAGCTCAACGGCCTGAGCAATGCCGATCACGTGGAATCGGGCCAGACGCTGCTGGTCAGCGGACGCAGCAAGTCCCCCACCACCGCCAGCGGCTTCCGCAGGGGGGCCAATGAACATGTGGTGCGCTCAGGCGAAAGCCTCTCGGTGATCGCCGACGGCTACGGCATCGGCCTGAGCAAGCTGATCGCCGTCAACGGCATCAGCGATCCGGACCATGTGGAGGCCGGCACCCGCCTGAAACTGAAAGGCAACCCGCCGGTGCTCAAACCGGCCAGCTCCACGCCTGCGGCCAGCCAGGCCGCCGTCGCCAAGCCCGTGGCGACAGCACCGGTCAAGAGCACGGCCGCCCAGGCTCCAACCATCGCCACCGCACCAGCCCGGGCGGCCACGACCACCGCCAGCGCAGCGGTGCCCGTGATTCAATCCCGACCCATCGCCAGCGCGACCCCGATCACGGCCACGCCCCTGAGCAGCCGCAGCACCCGCCTCACCGCTGCTGCCCCGACCACGGCAACCGCCACCACGATCGCCTCGGCCAGTAAGAGCCAACCATCGCTCAGCAGCGGTCAGGCCTTCAACGCCACCACCACCGGGGCAACCGGCGGCGCCACCAGTCCTGCCAGTACCCCTGCGGTCCGCCCGGTCAGTGCCAACAACGTCACCCGAACGGTCAGCAGCACCAAGCCCGTGGCCACGGTGGCCACCGCGCCGCGGACCGCCACCACCGCCAGGACAGCGGCCTCCGGCAAGCCTGACTGGCGCCCCTACGGCCCTCTCCAGGTGGACTGGACCGGTTGGCAGCCGATGGGCGGCAGCATGGTGGCGCCCACCCTCAACGCTCAGGGCCAGTCCCTGTACCTGGCGATCAACTGCGGCGCCCGCAAGCTCAATGCCACCACCCAGACGGGGGACTGGAAGACCTGGGACAACCCCAGCTCCGACTTCGAGCTGCAACTGGTGAACGACTACTGCCGTAGCCGCAGCTGAACTGGAGCACAGCTCCACTGGAGCACAGCTGAGCTGGAGCGCAGCTGGGTCTGGGTGGCGCTGACTCAGGCCGCCCAGCGCAGGGGCCAGGGATCACGGAGATAGTGACGGCCCGTGGAGCGCAACCAGAGCCGCTGGGCGCCGTCATCGCTCTCACTGATCAGTTCCTCCTGTACCAGGCGTCGGGCCAGCCAACCCCAGGGCTCCTCCTCCGGGCGATGGGCCGTGGAGAGCTCGTCCACCAGAGCCCGCAGGTCCCGACCGCTGCGTTCCTCCAGCGCAGCCAGTACCACCGCCACCTGATCTGACCAGTCGCGCCGCTGACGGGAGGCGAGGCAGTTGTCACAGCGACCACAGGGGGCCTCCATTTCCCCCACCGACAGCAGCAGCGCCTGCTCGCGGCAGCCGTCCCCCTCGGCCACCGCCTCCATGCGCCGCAGTTGCCGCTGGGCCAGCTCGAGCCGCTGCTGCTCCTGGCGGCGCTGCTCCTCGCTGAGCTGCTGCACCGCCGAACGCATCGCCCAGCCCAGGCTGACCCGATCGGCCGGATCAAACAGCACCAGGCAACTGGCGGGCTGGCCATCCCGCCCAGCCCGGCCCGACTCCTGCAGGTATCCCTCCGGGCTGGCGGGCAGATCAAGGTGCAGCACCAGACCGACATCAGCCCGATCCACACCCATGCCGAAGGCCACGGTCGCCACCAGCACTGGGGCGGGATGGGTCTGGAAATGCTCCAGGGCCAGCTGGCGGCTGGGGGGATCCATGCCGGCGTGATAAGCGATCGCCGCCACTCCGGCCTGATCGAGGCGCGCCGCCCACTGCTCCACCGACCGGCGGGTACGGGCATAGATCAGCACCGCCCCTCTCGCCCCGGACACGGCCTCCAGCACCTCGTCCAGGGGATCTACAGGCCGCAGGCGCATGGTGTACTCAAGGTTCCGGCGCCGGGCGGAACGCACCTGCACCAGGGGGCGACGCAGCTGCAGCAGCCGGATCACATCGGCCCGCACCCGGGGGGCGGCGGTGGCGCTGAGAGCCACCAGCGGCACGCCGGGACAGAGGCTGCGCAACTGGCCCAGGCGCCGGTAATCGGGGCGGAAATCATGGCCCCAGGCGCTGATGCAATGGGCCTCATCAACGGCGAGAGCCACCACCTGCCCTGCCTCCAGCACGTCCTCCAACAGCTGACGGGTGGCCTCCGCCTGCAGCCGCTCGGGAGCCAGGTACAGCAGCCTGAGCCGGTTCTGCCGCAGGCGCTCCAGCAGGGCACGGCGCTCGGCGAACGCAAGCCCCTGATGCAGGCAAGCGGCAGCGATGCCCCTGGCCTGCAGCTGGCTCACCTGATCCTGCATCAGGGCCACCAACGGCGAGATCACCAGCACCAAGCCTTCGCGCACCAGGGCAGGCAGCTGATAGCAGAGCGATTTACCGGCGCCGGTGGGCAGCACCGCCAGGCAATCCCGGCCAGCCAGCAGGGCCTCGACCACGGGCCGCTGGCCGGGGCGGAACTCATCCCAACCGAAATGACGCTGGAGGGCGGCGGCTAGTGGATCCGAAGCCAACCTCCCCCCATCGCTGGCGTCGACCGACCATAGCCCGCACCAGATGTAGGGGGTGAAGCCTGGCGGAACCCGGGCCAGGCTCAGGGCAGCGCCGGGGGCTCCAGCTGATCCGGGGCCTCCTCCACGATCTGCAGCCGCACCCGCTTGCCGCCGGCGAGCTCCCCAAGGGAGACCCGCATGGTGGTGCCGCTGAGCGTCTGCAGGGCCTGGAGCACAGCGCGCAGATGGGGCGTGCTGCTGCCGCTCTCCACCCAGAGCCGCTCCTGCAGCCCACCGAGGCGGCGCCAGCTGGTGTGGAGCTTGAGTACCGCACTCTCCACCTGCTGGGCCTGGTACACCGCATCCGAGAGGATCCCGAGGGCATCGATGCGCTGGGCCTCCTGAATCGCCTTATTGAGATCCAGGTCCCCCTGCTGGAAGGCGCGCACCGCCAGACCCGATTCACTGGTCTTGCTCAACCAGCGAGCGGTCATGGTCACATCCTTGATGCGCTCAAGCTCCGGCTCATCGCGCAGAACCCGGCGCAGATCCTCCTGCTGGCCCTCGGGCAGCTTGGCGAGCTCCTTCACCAGGGGGGCCACGACCCGGGGCGGCAGCAGGTTGTCCGCCGTGCGCTGACGGATCTCCTCGGGCAACAACGGACTGGTGGCGGCAGTGAACTCGTCCGAGAGGCGCCGCACCTGCTTGCGGGTGATCTGCTGGCCCTCATTGGCCGCCTCACCGATCATCTGCTGCACCTCCGGCTCGGCTTGCGCCGTCTCGAGGAAGGCCCGTTTGGAGAACAGATTGACGCTGTCTTCCTCCAGGACCCCGTCGCCGAGCATGCGATCGGCCGATTCAGCCAGCTGAACCAAGGTGTAGGCACGGGTCTTGCTGATCTCGCGTTCGCGCAGCCACTGCAGAAAGCCGGTACCGCGGCCTTCACCGCCACGCTTCTCGCGATCGCGCACGGCCCGCAGGATGCGTCCCCGCCAGATTTCAGTCTGCAGGTCGAAGCGATCGCAGACGGCCCAGGCCTCCTCCAGCCGAGCCAGGAACTCCATGGAGCTGATCGTGTCGCTGTCGGGATCGGGGAGCTCGAGGTCGAGCACGGGCGCCTCGTACTGGCTCATGGGGGCGACGCCGGAGGCGAAGGCAACAGCAATCTGGCGATGCTGCCACGCGGTCTCCTCCGATCCAGCGGCGACGAATCGTGACGCCGGTCGAATCTGACCCCGTCGCCGCAGGTAAGGTCGCAGCGAAAGCCACCAGATTCCCTTCCAGCAGCGATGGCCATCTCCCGCGGCGACAAAGTGCGCATCAAGCGTCCCGAGTCCTACTGGTTCAACGAAGTCGGCACTGTGGCCACCGTTGACAGCTCCGGCATTCGTTATCCGGTTGTCGTACGCTTTGAAAAGGTCAACTACAACGGCTACAGCGGCTCCGAAGGCGGCATCAACACGAACAACTTCGCCGAAGCCGAGCTCGAGAAGGCCTGAAGCCCATTGAAACCGTCGGCCGCCGCTCAGCCCATCCGGTGAAGGAGGCCGACCACACAAGCCCCTTGCTCCCCTCGTCGGGAGCAGGGGCTTGTCATTGTGTCTGCCCTGATTGCTGTGCCTGAACTCCCGGAAGTCGAAACGGTGCGACGGGGTCTGGAGCAGCGCACCAGCGGCATGACCATCGCCCGTGTGGAAGTGCTGCGCCAGCGGGCGATCGCAGCCCCGGCAGATTCCGAACTGTTCGCTTTGGCACTCCGGGACACCCGGATCAGCCGCTGGCGGCGGCGCGGCAAGTATCTGCTGGCTGATCTGGAGCATGGGGCCGAGGGAGAAGCTGCCGGCCAGTGGGGGGTGCATCTGCGCATGACCGGTCAGTTCCTCTGGTTGGAGAGCGAACAACCTCCCTGCAGACACACCCGGGTGAGGATCTGGTCCAGCCAGGGCCCGGAGCTGCGCTTCGTCGACACCCGCAGCTTCGGACAGATGTGGTGGATCCCCCAGGGCAGCGCCACCGAAGCCGTGATCACCGGTCTGGCGAGGCTCGGGCCGGAGCCCTTCAGCGAGGCGTTCACGGCGGAGTATCTGCAGCAGCGATTGCAGGCATCAAAACGGCCGATCAAGGCAGCCCTACTGGACCAGAGCCTGGTGGCCGGCATCGGCAACATCTATGCCGATGAATCCCTGTATGCAGCGGGGATCCGCCCCCAAACCCCCAGCCAACAGCTGAATATCGAGCAGCTGAACAGGTTGCGGCAGGCCGTGGTGGAGGTCCTGGAGATCAGCATCGGCGCGGGGGGTACCACCTTCAGTGACTTCCGCGATCTCACCGGCAGCAATGGCAACTACGGCGGCGTGGCCTGGGTCTACCGCCGCTCCGGCCAGCCCTGCCGGCGCTGCGGCACGCCGATCCAGCGCGAACGGCTGGGAGGACGCAGCAGCCACTGGTGCCCCACCTGCCAGTCCTGAACCACGAACACTCAGACTGCTCCCATGAACACCTGCGACGACAGCGTGGCCGCCGGCGAACTGGCTGCAAGCCTCTGCCAAACCATGGCGGACATCCATCGGCGCGGCTGGTGTGATGGCACCGGCGGCAACTTCAGCTGTGTGAGCAGCCGCAAGCCCCTGCGGCTGCTGATGGCCCCGAGCGGGGTTGACAAGGGCCAAGTGCAACCAGGCGAGCTGATCGAGGTCGATGCACAGGCTGCTGTGGTGGCGGGGGGCGGCAAGGCCAGCGCAGAGACTCTGCTGCATCTGAAGATCGTCGAGGTCACCGGCGCCGGCGCCGTGCTCCACACCCACTCCCAGGCCGCCACCTTGTTATCCCGCGATAGTGACGGACACAAATCCAGCAGGCGCCCTGAAACGACAGCAGAAGAAACCGACGCACCAGCTGCACCGGCCCGGCATGTGCAGCTGGAAGGGCTGGAAATGCTCAAGGGCCTGGAGGGAATCACGAGCCACCGGCAGCAGATCGCCATCCCGGTGCTGGCTAATGACCAGAATCTGCAAAGACTGAGTGAACGCGCCCACCCCCATCTGGCAGAAGCCCCCTACGGACTGCTGATCAGCGGCCATGGACTGTACGCCTGGGGCAGGGATCTGGGGAGCGCACGACGCCATCTGGAGATCCTGGAGTTCTTGCTGGAGCAGCATTGGCGCCACTTACTGCTGACGGCAACCACCGCAATCGGAGCCTTGTCATGACGACGTTGATCAGCCACATCCTGCTCGACATCGAAGGCACCACCTGCCCGGTGAGCTTCGTCAGTGGCACCCTGTTCCCGTATGCAGCCCGCGAGTTGGGCCCCTTTCTGGAACGACATCAACAAGAGGTCAAGGTCCAAGAGCTGGTGGCAACCATTTTCCAAGACTGGCAGCAGGATCCCGATCCCATCGCCCAGCAACTCTTCCACAACGCTGCCGGACAGGAGATCCGAGGGGAGGAGGAAGAGAGCAAGGACTCAAGATCAGACAATGTCGGTAAGCACAAGCTGATCGTTCCCTATCTGCAGTGGCTAATCAGCGTGGACCTCAAGTACACACCACTCAAGGAACTGCAGGGAATGGTATGGAACGAAGGCTATGGACGGGGCGAGTTGAAGAGCACCCTGTTTGACGAGGTCGCCGATACACTACAGCGCTGGCATGAGCAAGGACTGGTGCTGGGTGTCTACTCCTCCGGATCCATAGCCGCCCAGAAACTGCTCTATGGACATAGCCAGGCCGGAGATCTGCGACCCCTGTTCCAATACTGGTTCGATACCCATATAGGGAGCAAACATGAAGTGGACAGCTACCGGCATATCTGCGAAGTCATGCAGGTCAATCCCCAGCAGGTGCTTTTCATCAGTGATTGCGAAGCAGAGCTAGAGGCTGAGGTACAGAGTAATCTCCAGGTTATCCTCAGCGACCGAGATAACGACCAACCGGTGAGCAACAATCCAAATCCACAGAAGCCAACGACCTCGATAGCAGGCACTCCGCGCCAGGTCAGCAGGCTGGATCAGATTGAGCTGCTTACAAAGGACGCAACCCATTACCAACAAGGCAAGCATCGCTAACAGGACCACCTGCTTAGTGTTGAAAAATCCCGGCCCGCATAGGGAACAGAGCACCAGATGAAGGAGCAGAAGCTGGGATTCCAGACAGTACATGAAGGGCACCAACAATCAACAGCGACATAGCAACAAGAGATCAAGGATTCACCCCACAGAGCAAGAGACAACGAATACGCACAGGGCCTGGAAGCCAATAAAAACTTACCGTGCTTGCTAACAGGCCGAAAGCAAATCACTCTCGAATCGACAAGACAGATATTAACAACCACACCCACAGCAACAGGAATTCACTCTCCCCCAAAAAACGAAGCCAAGATAGATTTTTCCGCAGACAACACCGCAGAGACCCGAGGCATCGAATCAACAGCTGAGTGATCCGCGGCGAAAGAGCGGCCCCAGCCAGCTCAATATCAACAAGGATAGAGTCGGCCATTGCGACAAGAGTTCCCACACGGCGAAGCATGCGGAAGCCGGATTTCAAGCTGCCATGAAACAAGCTTACGACTCGGACAAGCGACAGATAAAAAAGTTTCACCTGACATCACGTTATTTTGCAGGCACCCGCCGCCTTAGGGAGCGGGATAGAAAATCGATCTCCTGATGTTATGCACAAAAAAACCACCCTTTCGGGTGGCTTAAAACAAACAGTAGGAGCCGCTCAGCAACTCAAACAACTGCAGACTGTAGAAAGTTTTACCTGGCATCGAGCTATTTTCGCAGGGGGCTGCCCCCCAACTATCGTTGCCGCTGCTGCGTTTCACGCCCGAGTTCGAGATGGATCGGGGTGGGTCCACAGCGCCATGGACACCAGGATAGAAACTTCCTCAGGTGAACCCTGAGAACTGCATAGGCTAGGCTAGATCAAAAAACAATCTCTGAAAGCTGCATCAAGCAACTAATCAAAAACTGTAGTCCGATCAACCGTCTGGAAATCAAGCCTTTAGAGCTCGAGTGTTGGTCAAGCCCTCGGTCTATTAGTACTCCTCCGCTTCACGCATTACTGCGCTTCCACGTAGAGCCTATCAACGGGTGTTCTGCCCGTGACCTTACTGGCTTACGCCATGGGAATACTCATCTTGAGGTGGGCTTCCCACTTAGATGCTTTCAGCGGTTATCCTCTCCGCACATGGCTACCCAGCGTTTACCGTTGGCACGATAACTGGTACACCAGAGGTG
>JAPLID010000108.1 GCA_026389285.1 Cyanobacteriota bacterium | reverse complement strand
CGGTCGCATCCCGGGCAGCTTCTTCCGCCGTGAGGCCAGGCCCCCCGAGCGGGCGATCCTCACCTGCCGCCTGATCGATCGGCCGATGCGGCCCCTGTTCCCCAGCTGGCTGCGCGACGACCTGCAGATAGTCGCCACCTGCATGTCGCTAGACGAGCGGGTTCCCCCCGATGTGCTCGCCGTGACCGGCGCCTCAATGGCCGCCCTGCTGGCCGGCATGCCCTTCTACGGCCCGATGGCGGCTGTACGGGTGGGCCTGCTGGGCGACGACTTCGTGCTGAACCCCAGCTTCCGGGAGATCGAGCGCAGCGATCTCGATCTGGTGTTGGCGGGCACCCCGGCCGGGGTGGTGATGGTGGAAGCGGGCGCCAACCAGCTGCCCGAACAGGATGTGATCGAAGCGATCGACTTCGGCTACGAGGCCGTGGGTGAGCTGATCAAATCCCAGCTGGCCCTGCTCAAGGAGCTCGGCATCGAGCAGGTGATCCCCCAGGACAAGGCGGAGGATCCCACCCTGCCCACCTTCCTGGAAAAAGAATGCGCCGCCGCGATCGGCGATGTTCTCAAGCAGTTCTCCCAGACCAAGCCGGAACGGGACGCCAAACTCGACGTGATCAAGGCCGAGGTAAGCGCGAAGATCGCCGCCCTCAAGGACAGCGACCCGATCCGGGTGGCTGTCAGCAGCAACAGCAAGGCCCTGGGCAACACCTACAAAGGCCTGACCAAGAAGCTGATGCGCCAGCAGATCATCACCGATGGCAAACGGGTTGATGGCCGTGGCCTCGACGAGGTGCGCCCGATCAGCGCCGCCGTGGGCGTGCTGCCCAAGCGCGTGCACGGCTCGGGGCTGTTCAACCGGGGCCTCACCCAGGTGCTCTCCACTGCCACCCTCGGCACCCCGAGTGATGCGCAGGAGATGGATGATCTCAATCCGGCCAGCGAGAAAACCTACCTGCATCACTACAACTTCCCCCCCTATTCGGTGGGTGAAACCCGGCCGATGCGCTCCCCCGGCCGCCGCGAAATCGGTCACGGCGCCCTCGCCGAGCGGGCGATCCTGCCCGTACTCCCCAGCAAGGAGAGCTTCCCGTACGTGCTGCGGGTGGTCTCGGAGTGCCTCAGCTCCAATGGCTCCACCTCGATGGGTTCGGTCTGCGGCAGCACCCTGGCCCTGATGGATGCGGGGGTTCCCCTGAAGGCGCCGGTGGGCGGTGCCGCCATGGGATTGATCAAGGAAGGCGAGGAGGTGCGCATCCTCACCGACATCCAGGGCATCGAGGACTTCCTCGGTGACATGGACTTCAAGGTGGCCGGCAGCGAAAAGGGCATCACCGCCTTGCAGATGGACATGAAGATCACCGGCCTCGCGGTCAAGACAGTCGCCGAGGCGATCAATCAAGCCCGGCCGGCCCGCCTGCACATTCTCGGCAAGATGCTGGAGGCGATCGATGCCCCCCGCGACACCCTGTCGCCCCATGCTCCGCGCCTGCTCAGCTTCCGCATCGACCCGGAACTGATCGGCACCGTGATCGGCCCCGGCGGCCGCACGATCAAGGGCATCACCGAGCGCACCAACACCAAGATCGACATCGAGGATGGCGGNNNNGCATCATCGAAGGCCTCACCCGCCGCGTCAGCGAGGGCGAAACCTTCACCGGTGCCATCACCCGGGTGATCCCGATCGGTGCCTTCGTCGAGATCCTGCCCGGCAAGGAGGGGATGATCCACATCTCCCAGCTGTCGGAAGCCCGGGTCGAAAAGGTGGAAGATGTGGTCAACGTCGGCGATCAGGTCACGGTGCGGGTGCGCGAGATCGACAACCGCGGCCGCATCAACCTCAGTCTGCGCGGCGTTCCTCAGGCCGAACCGACCCCCGCCTGATCCACGATCGGCCACGGCCTGAGGCCCTTCCCCCCGCAGCGGGGAAGGGCCTCAGGCAATCCCAGAGCCTGCCGCCAATAAGCCCAGTAGACATCCGTTATCCGTAGAGTAGAATCGGCCAAGAAGCAATGAGTCACGAAAATATATGATCCATTACTTGCTCAATAGCCGCTGGCGTAAACACATTTACTCGACACGCCAGAGGCTGTATCAGATCAAACGATCTGGAGGCCTAGCAGCACGGTACAATCATCAGGTTTCCGAGCCGGGGAAGCATCTCAATGCCCGACTTCTCTCACGAATTGCCATAAAATCGTGGTGGCTAAAGCCAGCGTTTACCTCTGCGCATCGAGCCGAGGTACGGATATGAAGCGATTTCGGCCTCGACGTGGAGCGTTCAAAGACGGGGATGAGGGCTTCTCTCTGTTCGTGGTCTTGGCCATCGCCGTGATCCTCGGCGCCAACACATTTGGTGTGCTGTACCGGGCCTCTGGGGGCTTGGTGAGTTCAGTGCGTCAGGGTGATCGCCGGCAGGCACTCGAAGCGGGCCAGGCTGGCACGGCGCAACTTCTCAACCAGCTCAACCAAAAATATCCGCATCTACTAGTTCGCGATGCTGCCACGGGCAGCGCCACCGCCGCCGCCGCGCCGCCGGAATGGACCAGTAATCTGCCGGCGAAGGTCTGCGGCGATGGCACTTCACCGGCCCCTATCAACATCCGGCTCAAGAGCGCACCGCCGAAAGAACTCACCACCAATGCGGTGGCCAGCAGCACGCCGGCTCGCTATCAGCTGATCAGCTACGACTTCAGTGGCGAGCTAACGCGTTTGGGCGGGCCGGCAACGATCCGCATGCGCGGCTGGTCTGCCAATGGCAGGGCCAATTCAATCGTGGAAACGCAGGTTTGGATCTCCACCAAGCCCTGCGGCGGCGCCGTCGGTACCACCGGCGGCCAATACTTTGCCGGCCTAGCCGCCAGCTACATGCAGCTCTACGACGACACCGTCAACGGCAATGCCACCTGCCTGTGGAAAGGTGCCCAATCCCCCTACAGCGATTGCAGCTCCAACCTGGCTGTCAATAACGCAGCTCTCAAAAATGCTGTGAGCCTCTCCAATACGGCCGTGACCACCAACCTGCAGCTCACCGGCGGCAAGGGCTCCAGCTTGAGATTTCCCGACTTTCCAACGATGCCGAGCAGCCTGAATCAGGAAATCGAATGCATCAAGAGCTCACCAACAGGATGCAGCAAAACTACAGCAAACAATCAGGGGCTGGGCTGGACCATCTACGATGACAGTGTGATTGTTGCCGGCAAGCTATATCAATGCATCAACAATATGAAGAATTCCACCTGCGATCCAATGGGGCCCGACGTAGCGGGATCTGGCACAGCAGCCAAGACAAAGATCTGCGAAACTACCAATACGGGCATCACCGACTGCGCCCTATGGCGAATCGCTTTCCCCTCAGGGGCTTACAACAATCTGGTGGTGTACGGAGAAAATGGCAGCAATAAGTATGTGCGAATCTGGCTCACCTGCGACAAGGCACGAACAGCATCGACCTCAACCTGTGATGCGAATATCAGCAGAGACACGATGGGAACAGATCGCCAATTCCACGTCATGGATACCTCAGGCCTCTATGCGCGAGGGGCGTACACAACCCGGCCTAATGCGATCACCAATATCCCCGCCGATGCCAAGCGTGAAGACTTGGTCTCCTATCTGGGCATCACGCCAACCCTGGCCAATGCGACGGTGGCAGGCACCGATCCGATGACAGCCTGTCGCCTCTGGTTTGATCCCAGTGGCTCGGGCACGAATTTCAAAAAATCAACCCGACTGGAAATCCACGGCTCCACGATTGAGGGCTTCTTCTACTTTCCCTGCTCCTACTCCGATCTCGACAACACCACCCAGAGCGGCGCCTACTGGCTCCTTTATTACAAGGCCAAAGACAACAGCCCCGCCACCCTCAATGTGCCCTCCAGCATGGCTGGCGGAGTGGTTGATCAATTCGGTAATGAGTTTTACGTTACAGCAAACTATAAGTTTGAATATGCCGCCACTGGCATCACCAGCTGGCGTGAGGTGACGAACTGATGGCGATGCTCTCCCAGCCCTCCACAGGCCGCCCGGATTCAGGAGCCCAGGCGGCTTTCACACTCGTCGAGTTGATGGTCGTCGTGGGGATCATGGGCCTCCTTCTAGCGATCGCCGTTCCCCGTTACAACCAGCGGATCAGCGAGTACAAGCTGCAGGCGATCACAATGCGTCTGGCCAACTGGCTGGATGAACATCGCAGGCTGGCGATGCAGCAGTCGGGTAACTGCGCCATCAGCATCAACACCAGCCAGGCCATGTTCGATGCTTCTGTCAATGAGGCCGGCATCAGCAACGATATCTGTGGCTCCACCGCCAACCAGGCTCGCGACCCCATGCTCAAGCTTCGCAATCTCGAAAGCGGCACCAATACGCTGACGTTGACACTGCTGGGCGGCAGCACCAGCCCGCTGTATTTCAGCGTCCGCGGTCTGAGCCCCAATGGCACGCAGGTTCAGATCAGTCTTCAGGGAAGCAGCCGCTGCCTGTGGGTCACACGCCCGCTGGGCCTGATTCGCATGGGCCTGGTGAAAAGCGGCTCCACCAGCTGCACTTACTCGGGGATGTGACGATGACTGACTTCGGCCATCAACAACGCAACCGGCTCGCCCCCAGGCGCACCGAGACGGGAGGATTCTCGCTGCTGGAACTGCTGGTTGCCGCCGTTGCTGGTGCCTTCGTGATCGCGGCGGCCAGCGATGCCTTGATCTTCCATGTCAGCGCGATGGCCACCAGCGAATCACTGCAGCGCCAACGGGAATCCGCCTCCCGCTCCACCAGTCTGATCGAGTCGGAAATTGCCCACAGCCAGGGGGTGATCACAAGCGCCACAGGGCTTGATCTGGCGAGTTGTGGACTCAGTGCCAGTGAGTTCAGGCTGGCCCTGAAGATGCCATCTGGACTTCAGTCGGTGATCTATGGCGTCAAGGCCCGAACCTCAATCAGCAGTACCAATTACGGCTCTGCCAATGACTGGAACGGCTCCAACCTGCTGACCCGCTGCGGACCTGACATCGCCCTCGACGGCACCTACCAGGCACCGGCAACGACAGCTGACTCCCGCTCTGTGATCGTCGACAACCTCACGGCCTCAGCGCCAGGCGGCGGCTTCTCCCTGCCGGGATCCAACAGCAATACAATTATTTTACTGAAATCAGTGAGTTTCCTGTTGGCGCTCGATGGACTCAGTGTCTCCAAAGGCACGCCGTCCACCTACATGGCCCAGGCCGGTGGCAGCTCCCATACCAATCCGCCCCTGCCCTATCCCTCCTCCTATTCGGGCTGCGACGAGGCCTGCACCCTCAGCACCTGCACCGCCAAAACAGGCATGCTGGCCGGCACTCTCGCTGCCGACACGATCACAGCGGCCCAGGTCGGCGGCAACACGCTCGTCTGCGGCAGGGGCGGTGGCGATCGCATCACCGGATCCAGCTCTGATCAAGCCATCGACCCGGGGCGCACAGCCTCAGCCACCATCAGCGGCGGCGGTGGCAAGGATGTGCTCTACGGCGGCGCCGGCAACGACAGTATTTCCGGTGGCGATCTGAGCGACATCCTGGTGGGGCGCAACGGCAATGACACCCTCGCCGGCGGCGGCGGGGATGACATCCTCTATCCCTGGACCGAAGCCGTCGTCTCCGGCAACAGCAGCACCGTCATTACCGGCGGTGCAGGTGATGATCTGGTCTTTTTCCCTGGCACCAAGGCGCAGAACTTCACGATCGGCATCTGCAGTCAGGCTTCCTGCACTGTCAGTGCCACCAGCGGGGGCCTTACCAAGAGTGTGACGATGACCAATGTCGAGGAACTCGTGTTCACGGATGGCCGCTATGCGGTGCCCTGAAATGGTTCCCAAACCTGCCACTTCTCAGCGTGGGGCAGCCCAGCGTGCAGCAGCCCTGATTCACCGCAAAAAAAGTGGGCAGAGTTCAGGCTTCAGCCTGATCGAACTGATGCTGGCGATTGTGGTGGTTCTGCTGAGTTTGTCCTGGATCACCCGCATCACCACCAATGCCCAGGTGGCGGTCCGCAATGCCAACCTCATCGACTCGATCTACACCAGTATCAACGAAGATACTGAAAAATTACGCAAGGTCGCCATCGACTATGCCTGCGCCTCTTTCGACAGTAGCTCCGGAGATTGCCTACAATATTACACAGCCTCGGCAACCAGCGCGAGCTCTCCTTATTATTCCTCTTGCCTAAGTAACAGCCTAGCCCAGAAAATGTTGGCCGATCAGGCCTCCATCTTCAACACCCCCGCCACCCTGATCTGGACGCCCGATGCACCGGCTGGCATGTCGATTCCAAAAGCGATCAGCGCCATCCGCATCACCCGCACCATCAGCCAGGACAGCGATAAAAGTCGGATTCTGGTTTCCTACAACACCGCGGCGCCTTCGCCGTTAAGCATCTCGATCATCACCATCATCGTGCCTCAGGCCCAGGCCTGGTGCCCGGGCCCGACGTAAACATCGTCAGGCTGGCCTGCGTTCAGACAACAAAATCAGGGTCAATGATCTGCAGGGCCGCGGTCATCCGCTGACACAACTCCAGATGGGCCGGCCCATGACTGGCGACCAGGCAACCGGCCTGCTCAATGTCACCATCGTTGTAACGCAGCGGCCTGCCATCGGCATGGCTGATGGCACCGCCGGCGGCCAGCAGCACCGCTTCTGGAGCCGCCAGATCCCAGTCCTTCGGAGCCGATCGCCCCGACAGCGACACATAGAGATCCGTTTCGCCCCGCAGGATCGTGGCCACCTTGCCGCCGACGCTGCCCATCGAACGGCGATCCGCCAGGGGCAGCGCCGCAAGCAACTGCTCCAGCCGCTGATCGCGGTGGTTGCGGCTCGCCACCAGCACCAGCTCGCTCAGGGGCTGGCGGTCACTCAGGGCCGCCGCAAAACGCTCTCCAGTCCGATCCTCGCACCAGGCCTCGCCCGCCCCGCCATCGGCCCCAACCAGACCAAACCACAGCTCCTCCAGCTCCGGCAACAGCACCACTCCCAGCACCGGCCGGCCGGCGCGCACCAGGGCCAGATGGACGGCGTACTCGCCGGTGCCCTGCAGAAAGTCCTTGGTGCCGTCCAAGGGATCAAGGATCCAGAGCCATTCAGCGATCAGCGGCTCACCGGGTTTGAGCTGCTCACTGGCGGTCTCCTCGCTGAGCACGATCCAATCGGCAGCGGCAAAAGCCTGCGCCAGGCCGTCGATCAACCATTGGTTCACCGCCAGATCGGCACCTGTGACAGGCCCGGATCCGCCATCCTCCACGTTCAGAACCGGCGGAAACCCGAAGGGAGGCTGCTGGCCGCGGGCGTAGGCCCGCAGGATGTCCGCCGCCCCCCAGCTGAGGCGCCGCAGCACGTCCAGCAGGGCATCGAGGGTGACACCGCTGGGGAGGACAGGGAAGGCCGCCATCATGGACTCAACAAACAGCCTGGTCAGGCAGCATTGTGCAGGAGCCGCCGATCCCCGCCGCAATCTCAGGTTTCAGCAGCACAGCTGGCGCCCACGCGGCGGACATCACCAGTGAAAAGGCGGCTGAGGGCAGCGATGAGCGCGTTGCCGGTTCACCCCGCCTGCCCACGGGCGAACCGAGTTCCGGTGTGCTCTATCTGGTGGGCACACCGATCGGCAACCTCGACGACCTCTCCCCCCGGGCCCACCGAGTGCTGGCCGGCGTCGATCGCATCGCCTGCGAAGACACGCGCCACAGCGGCCTGCTGCTGCAGCGGCTCGGTATCCGCGCCCGCCGGCTGACCAGCTTCCATGCCCACAACCAGAGCGGCCGCATCCCCCAGCTGCTGGCGGCCCTGGTCGGCGGCGAGGCGGTGGCCCTGATCAGCGATGCCGGCTTGCCCGGCATTTCCGATCCCGGCGAAGAGCTGGTGGCGGCCGCCCGCCAGGCCGGCCTGGCGGTGGTCTGCATCCCGGGGCCCTCGGCGGTGACCACGGCCCTGGTGAGTAGTGGCCTGCCCACGGGACGCTTCTGCTTCGAAGGTTTTCTGGCCGCCAAGCCTGCGGCGCGGCGGCAGCAGCTGGCCGAACTGGCGCTGGAACGCCGCACGATCGTGCTCTACGAATCACCACACCGGCTGCTGGCCTTGCTGGAGGATTTGCTATCGGTGCTCGGGGACCGGCCGCTGCAGGTGGCGCGGGAGCTGACCAAGCGCCATGAACAGCAGGTGGGGCCCACGGTATCCGCGGCCCTGGCCCATTTCCGCCGCACACCACCGCTGGGGGAATGCACGCTGGTGCTGGGAGGAGCGCCCGCCGCCGAGGCGCCGCTCTGGGAGGAAGAGAGCCTGCGGCAGCAGTTGGCGGCCCTGGTGGCCAGCGGCCTCAGCAACCGGGAGGCGGCCCGGGAGCTGGCCCGCAGCAGCGGCCACCCCAAACGGGATCTCTACGCCCTGTTGCATCATCAGGACTGAAAGCGGCAAGCGCGCGCGAGGGAGCCCCCTGACACCGAGCAGGCCGACCGAGTTGGTGTAGCCGGGTCAGTCCGTGCTGATCGGCCTGATCTAATGCGGCAGAGTGAAGCTCCCTGGGGACTCAATGCCATGCTGCTGCGCCTGCGTCTTCTCGTCGGCAGCCTGGTGGGCGGCGCCCTGTTGCTCTTGACCGTCTGCCTGGGGGCTCAGAACCTCGAGAACCGGCCGCGCCTCAACCTGGGTGTCGGTAGCAGTGCGCCTCTGCCCACAGGCTTTCTGCTCGGCATCGCCCTGGCCTGTGGCGTGGCCAGCGGCGGTACGGCCGTTGCCCTGCTGGTGGGCCGGAGCCCCGAAGACGACGACTGAAACGAGCCCCCACGAAGATCGGCAGGATCCCGAGAGCCCATGGGCTCCACTCACCCTGAGTGAGCGTCCGGAACTCATCGACTGCCTGGAGGCGTGTCAGCGGAAATCAGCACATTGAGCCGTTGGCTGACATCCCAGAGCTGGGATTGCAAGGGTTGTCCAGTGGCAAACAGGAGCGACGGTGCCTCAGGAACCCGGCAACGCATAAAGCGCCCCTTCAATCACCACCCGGCTGATCCCCTGGTTGAGCAGATAAGGGGCGGTGCGTTCAATGACGCGCGTATCCGGCAGCTTGATCACTCGCTGGGTGCGACCACACAAGCGCTTGGCCTGGCGGGGATTGGTGAACACCACCAGAGCCCGACGTTCGTGCTCACCTGGCGGCAGTTGGCCGAGTTCCACCATTTCGCTCAAAGGCCGGGCCTGCAATTCCACGGTCTTGTCGACGAGCATGTAAACACTGGCTGGCAACTGGGCACTGGCCAGGGGACGGAGCTCCGCAGGTGATCGATGGTCATCGCCGCCGAAACCAAGCACCGCGATCGGCAGGAAAGCAGCTTGATCATCGTCAACATTCTGATCAACGTCGACGACTTCATCATCCTCATCTGAATCAGTGATGTCGTCTTCGTCGTCGCCGTATTCGGAATCCAGGTCGCTATCGACTTCGGCATCAATTTCTGCAACAACACCAGGATCAACGACCTCCTCATCGATGGCTACGGCAAGAAGGTCATCCGTTTCAGGTTCGTGCTCCTCCACGCTGGCTTGCGTATCAGAAACAACCGGGGCAGCCGCCACCTGATCATCAAAAACTGCTCCACAATCCGCAGTGTCATCGCCCTGCTCAGCAGAGTCACTGACATCTGGGAGATCAGCGGCGAGAGCAGGGGCTGGATCAAGGTCAGCGCCGGTGGGGTCGGCCAACGGCAGCTCCAGCAGCTCAACCTGCGCAGCTTCGGATGCACCCCGGAGCCGCTGACGTTTGAGTTGCTCGTAGGCCAGGGCACCCAGGAGCGTCCTGGCCACCCGAGTCACCGTATTGGCGCTGCAGCCGAAACGATCAGCCAGGGCCTGGGTGCTTTCCCCTGCTTGGAAGCCGCTCACCAGCTCGGTTTTCTGGCTGTCGCTGAGCCGGGTGGCCGCCATTGGGCGATCGCTGCACGGTTAATCACTGTACGGGCTGTGTCGCAGCACCGACTCCAAGCCGATCGCCGACCCCGCACATCCCGCAAACAGGCATCATGGGTAGTACGGAGCAGAATCATCTGCGCCAGCTTCCGCGCCCCGGGCCGGAATAGCACCCCAGCTCCCTTAGCTCAGCTGGATAGAGCAGCTGCCTTCTAAGCAGCCGGTCGAGTGTTCGAATCACTCAGGGGGCGTTTCAGTCAGAGCCTGATTTTTCAGCCTAAAAGCTTCTCTGCCACAGACCACTGCGCCTGCGGCAGCCGCCAGGGCCGGCGGGCATGGGTGGCAGCAGAACGATCACCGGCCACCCAGCGGCTACCCCTTCCTTGAGGCCCCTGAGCAGTTGCGAGCGGATCTCGTCCCATGGCCCCTGAACGCCCGCATCGCCGAACAGCTCGACGCGGATGGCATCGGTGGAGAGCACCAAGGCTGGCTCGCCGGACTCCCCCCGAAGCAACGGCGCCAGGGCGGAGCCCAACCGTAGATAGCATTGATAGCAGATCAGATGGAGGGGCTGATGGCGGACCTGCTGGTGCGTGGTGTTGAGGATGGAATCGTGCAGGAGCTCAAGAAGCGGGCAGGGGCCCATGGGCGCAGTGCTGAAGCGGAGCATCGGGCCATCCTTGCGGCTGCCTTGCTGACCCCACACCGCCGCAATCTGGCCGAACTGCTGGCTGCGATGCCGGATGTGGGGTTGGATGCCGACTTCGAACGACAGGACGACAGCGCCGCAGCAGCTGATGTTTTTAGTTGACACCAACGTCATCAGTGAGGCCCGCAAGGGAGAGCGGGCCGATCCCGGTGTGATCGCCTTCTGGCAGCAGGCCGCAAGCAACGACATCCCGATCGTTCTGGCAGCGGTCACGATCGGCGAATTGCGTCGTGGGGTCGAGCTGATCCGCCATCGCGGCGATCGTCCACAGGCGGCGCTGCTGGAGCTGCCCGGTGTCAACTACGTAGGCGGGTCGCGTCAATTACGTAGGCGGGTTACCCCGTGTCCTCCCCCTGCCATGGCAGGGGGAGGCGACAGCGAAAAGTGAGCCACCGCAGGTGATACGAAATCTGCCCCCCTGCTCCGGT
>JAPLID010000181.1 GCA_026389285.1 Cyanobacteriota bacterium | reverse complement strand
TGGACAGCTTGGTTCTGGGGGAGGGTCAGATCCTCTCCCAGGTCAAGAAAATGGTGCGCCTAGGCCAGGAGTACCGTTCCGTCGGCCCGATTCTCAATCGTCTGCTTAATCAGGCGGTGAGTACCGGCAAGCGGGTCCGCACCGAAACCAATCTGGGTACTGGTGCCGTCTCGATCAGTTCGGCAGCTGTCGAGCTGGCCCAGCTCAAGGTGGGTCAGGCCCGCGGTCTCGATCAGCTCGTCTCGCTTGAGCAGGAGCAGGTGGCGGTGGTCGGCGCGGGACGCATGTCCCGTCTGTTGTTGCAGCATCTCCAGTCGAAAGGATGCCGCGGTGCCGTCCTGTTGAACCGCACCGTCGCCAGGGCTGAAGTCCTGGCCGCTGACTTCCCTGCCCTGCCGGTGCAATGCCGTCCCCTCGACGATCTCGACCACTGCCTGAGCACCTGCTCCCTGGTGTTCACCAGCACGGCTGCGGAGGAGCCGATCATCACCGCCGACCGGCTGCGGGGCCTCAACCGGCGCCTCAGCCTGATGCTGATCGACATCGGTGTGCCCCGCAACATCAGTGCCGATGCCGGCGAGCTGAGCGGTGTCGAGGCCTTCAATGTCGACGACCTGCAGGAGGTGGTGGCCCGCAATCAGGAGAACCGGCGCGAGATGGCCGCCGAGGCCGAAGGGCTGCTGGCGGAGGAGTCGCGTCTGTTCCTGGAATGGTGGGAGGGGCTGGAGGCCGTGCCCCTAGCCAACCGGCTGCGCAATCAGCTTGAGGAGATCCGCGAGCAGGAGCTTCAGAAAGCCTTGAGCCGCATGGGTCCCGACCTCTCAGCGCGGGAGCGCAAGGTGGTGGAGGCCCTCAGCAAAGGCATCATCAACAAGATCCTGCACACGCCCGTGACCCGTCTGCGAGCTCCCCAGCCACGCCAGCAACGCCATCTGGCGATGAAGGTTCTTCAGGATCTGTTTGAACTGCATGAGGGGCCGTTTGATGGCTGAGATGCGCTTGCATCAAAGTGTTCCCGGCACCCTCAGACGTGCCCCCCGCCCTTGTACGGTCAGCCCACTAAAAAGAAAGGAAGAGACTCCATGAAACGTGTTCTTGCCATCATCCTCGGCGGCGGCGCCGGCACCCGCCTTTATCCCCTTACCAAGACCCGCGCCAAGCCAGCCGTACCACTGGCAGGAAAATATCGGTTGATTGATATTCCAGTCAGCAATTGCATTAATTCAGAGATCAATAAGATTTATGTGTTGACCCAATTCAACAGTGCTTCACTTAATCGTCACCTGACGATGAGCTATAACCTCTCCGCTGGCTTTGGCCAGGGTTTCGTTGAGGTTCTCGCGGCCCAGCAGACGCCCGACAGCCCCAGCTGGTTTGAGGGAACGGCCGATGCCGTGCGCAAGTATCAGTGGCTCTTCCAGGAGTGGGATGTCGATCATTACCTGATCCTTTCCGGTGATCAGCTGTACCGGATGGACTACAGCCAATTCGTCCAGCATCACATCGATACCGGTGCCCAGCTTTCCGTTGGTGCCCTTCCCGTCGATGCGGCCCAAGCCGAAGGTTTCGGGCTGATGCGCACCACGCCGGACGGCCGCATCCGCGAGTTCAGGGAGAAACCCAAAGGCGCAGAGCTTGAGGCCATGCAGGTCGATACTGAGAAACTGGGCCTAACGGCGGAGGAAGCTCGCCAGAAGCCCTACCTGGCGTCGATGGGGATCTATGTCTTCAGCCGTGACACCCTGTTTGATTTGCTGGCGACCAATCCTTCCGCTACGGACTTCGGCAAGGAAATCATCCCCGTGTCCCTTGAGCGCGGCGACAATCTGCAGAGTTTCCTGTTCAACGACTACTGGGAGGACATCGGTACGATCGGCGCCTTTTATGAGGCCAATCTCGCCCTCACCGATCAACCCAATCCAGCTTTCTCCTTCTACGACGAAAAGTTCCCGATCTACACCCGCCCCCGCTATCTACCCCCCAGTAAACTCCAGGATGCCCAAGTCACTGCCTCGATCATCGGCGAAGGGTCTCTGCTCAAAGCCTGCAGCATCCACCACTGCGTGCTCGGAGTACGAACGCGTGTAGAAGATGAGGTGGTGCTGCAGGACACCCTGGTGATGGGTGCTGATTACTTCGAATCGATGGAAGAGCGGGCCGTACTAAGGGAGCGTGGCGGCACTCCGATCGGTGTAGGCCGTGGCACAACGGTGAAGCGAGCGATTCTGGATAAGAACGTCCGCATCGGCGAGAACGTCACGATCGTCAACAAGGATCATGTCGAAGAGGCCGATCGTCCCGAGCTCAACTTCTACATCCGCAACGGCATCGTCGTTGTGGTCAAGAACGGCACCATTGCCGATGGTTCTGTCATCTGAAGTCCCTTGCCCCTGAGCGCGCCGATGCCCGGCCAGGATGCACATGGGGCGACAGCAGTTGCTGACAAGGACGATCGGAAGCCTGTTTTCGCCCTGATCCCTGGCCACAATGGCAGAGATTTCCAGTTCAACACGGCCCCATGAGCAAGGCTCACTTCGGTCTGATCGGCCTCGGCGTCATGGGCGAGAACCTCGTCCTCAATGCGGAGCGGAATGGCTTTTCCAGCGTCGTCTACAACCGCACCTACGCCAAGACCCAGGAGTTTCTGGCTGGTCGCGGGGCCGGCAAGGACATCATCGGCGCCGAAACCCTGCCGGAATTCGTGGCTGCTCTGGAGCGTCCCCGGCGGATCCTGATGATGGTCAAGGCGGGCCAGCCCGTCGACGACATGATCACCACCCTCGCCCCGCTGCTTGAGGAAGGCGATCTGCTAATCGACGGCGGTAACTCGCTCTACACCGACACCGAGCGCCGAGTCGCCCAGCTCGAGAGCCTCAGCTTCGGCTTCATCGGCATGGGTGTGTCCGGTGGTGCCAAAGGTGCCCTCGAGGGTCCGAGCATGATGCCCGGCGGCACCCGCTCCGCCTACGACGCCATCGAAGGCCTGGTAACCAAGATGGCGGCCCAGGTCGAAGACGGTCCTTGTGTCACCTACATCGGCCCAGGTGGCGCCGGCCACTTCGTCAAGACCGTCCACAACGGCATCGAGTACGGCATCGAGCAGATCCTGGCTGAGTCCTACGACCTGATGAAGCGGGTCGCCGGTCTCAACGGCGATGCGATGGCCAAGGTGCTCGGCGACTGGAACCAGACTGAGGAACTCGCGTCTTTCCTGGTGGAGATCACAGAGGTCTGCCTGGCCACCAAGGATCCGGAAAGCGGCGAAGACCTCGTCGAGAAGATCGTCGATGCAGCCGGTCAGAAGGGCACCGGTCTGTGGACAGTGGTCAGTGCCCTGGAAATGGGGGTGCCGGTGCCGACCATCTACGCCGCTCTCAATGCCCGGGTGCTGAGTTCGCTGCGCCACGAACGGATCTCTGCAGAAGCCGTGCTGCCGGCCGGTCGCCCCGGATCGATCCCGACCCACAGCTTTGATCTGGGCTCACCCGAGAGCGGTATGGAGCCGCTCCGCGACGCCACAATTCTGGCCTGCATTGCCAGCTACGCCCAGGGCATGGCGCTGCTGCAGGAGGCCTCAAAACTGCATGACTACCATCTCGACTTCGCCGCGATCGGTCAGATCTGGAAGGGTGGGTGCATCATCCGGGCCCGCCTGCTGCAGCGCATTCAGGACGCCTACACCGCTAACCAGGAGCTCCCCAACCTGATGGTGGATCCCTGGTTCGCCGAGCAGATCAACCGTCGTCTGCCCGGCCTGCGCCAGGTGGTCGCCGGTGCCGCCCTGGCCGGTATTCCGGTGCCCTGTTACAGCAGCACCCTCGATTACATCAGCAGTTACGCCACTGGCCGCCTGCCCCAGAATCTGGTGCAGGCCATGCGCGACTGCTTCGGCTCGCACACCTACGAGCGCACCGACCGCGCCGGCAGCTTCCACACCGAATGGCTGACATGACTCGCTATCGCCTGACCGTGGCCAGCTCGCCTGAGGATCTGGCCCGCCAGGTGGCTGAACAGGTGGCCTCGGCAATCGATCTGGCCCTGGCCCAGCGCGATCGGGCCCAGATTGCTCTGGCCGGGGGTGAAACACCGAAGGCGGCCTACCGTCGTCTTGGCCAGGAGCATCTGCCCTGGAATCGGGTGGATGTGCTGCTGGGGGATGAGCGCTGGGTGGATGCGGCCGATCCGGCCAGCAACGCCCGCATGCTGCAGGAAACGTTGCTGTCCGAGGGGCCTGGACTCCAGGCCTGCTTCCATCCGGTGCCAACAGATCGCTCCACACCGGAGCTGAGCTCCGAGGCCTATGCCGATGTTCTCAGCCAGGTCTGTGCCGGCGATCCGCCCCGCTTCGATCTGGTTTTGCTGGGGCTCGGGGATGATGGCCACACCGCCTCCCTGTTTCCTGGCACAGCAGCCCCCACCGTCACCGACCGGTTCGTGACCGTGGGTGAGGGCAAGGGGCTGCCCCGCATCACCCTGACGGCTCCCGTGCTAAGCGCTGCCCGCCAGGTGATTTTCCTGGTGAGTGGAGCCGCCAAGCAGGAGGCCCTGCGCCGGCTGCTCGACCCCGATGAATCGCCGCAACGCACCCCCGCCCGGCTGGTCCAACCAGAGCTGGAGGTGGTGATCCTGGCTGATGCGGCGGCTGCCGACGCTCTGGCCTGACCACGCCAGACTGGATCTCGACTGGATCTCGACTGGAGCAGCCGTGTGAGTGCAGATCAAGGGGATAGGAGTGCGGTGCACTCCCTGGCGGTGGTTGAGGGTGCTGGCTTTACGGGCTGGCATGCCCTCAACGACACGATCATGGGCGGCCGCAGCAGCGGAGCCTGTCAGGTGGATCGTCAGGGCCTCTGCTTCGACGGCCAGCTGGTTGAAGAGGGGGGGGGCTTCATCAGCGTCCGATCGCCGCTGTTTTCACCACCTCTGGATCTTTCCGCTAACACCGGCCTGGAACTGGCGGTCGTCGGGGCTGGCAGGCGTTTCAAGCTGGCCGTGGCCTGCGCCGATGGGGTGGCAGGCCTGACCGAACTGATTCCCGGTGGCCTGCGCTGGGTGCATGAATTCGCCACCGAAAAGGAGGGGCTCACCCTGGTTCAGATCCCCTTTGCTCAACTGAGCCCATCGGTGCGGGCCAAGCCGATCCAGGGGCTACCCCTTGGATTGCCACTGCACTTTGACGCCAGCCGCATCACCCGTCTGCAGGTGTTGCATTCCAAATTCGGCGACGATGGTGGCCTCAATCCAGGCTTCCGGCCAGGCTCCCTGCATCTGGAACTGCACGCGATCCATGCCATCACCTGACCCTGAGTTTCAGGCCCGTGGCCGCTTTTCAACAGACGTCAGCGCCAACACCGACCTCTGTCAATTGGTGGCGGCTGCCGCCGATCTCTGCCGTAAGCCATGGCGTCATGCGGTGATCTGGCAAACCTCAGAGCCGGGCACCGCCACCAACGACGCTGGCGAGGAACTGGATTGTGTGTTGCGGCTTGAAGTTCGCAGCCCGGAGGGTGAACGGCTGTTTGAACAGGATCTTGAACTGGAGCTGTATCGCAGCGGTCGCGAGCTCAATCTCACCCTGGGCTGGTGTGATGATCGCCCGCTCCTCTGGCACGGTAGTCACCCTGTCTGGATGGATGCCGCCACAGGCCAACGCTGTCAGGCGCCGCTTGATGGTCTGCCCCTGGAATCCCTGGCCCGACGCCTGCGTGCCCTGCTGGCCTGACGGCAGGCTGTCGGGCTCCATCCGGTTCTGAGGGCCAGGGTTCAGACCTGATCGGTGACAGCTCCGAGGCTGCTGCTGCTCACCAGGCGCGCATATTTGCCCAGCACACCTGTGCGGTAGCGCGGTTCCGGCCTGATCCAGCCAGCACGGCGGCACTCCAGTTCAGCGGCGTCCACATTGAGCTGAATCAGCAGCTGATGGGCGTCGACGGTGATGCTGTCCCCTTCCTGCACCAGGGCGATCGTGCCGCCCACGGCCGCCTCGGGGGCCACGTGACCCACGACCAGCCCATAGGTACCGCCGGAGAACCGTCCGTCGGTGATCAGGGCAACGGATTCGCCAAGTCCCAGGCCGACGATCGCCGAGGTGGGCGCCAGCATCTCGCGCATCCCCGGCCCGCCCACGGGCCCCTCATAGCGGATCACCACCACATCCCCGGCTTTGATGCCGCCAGCCAGAATCGAGGCCAGGCAGCTCTCCTCGCATTCGAACACCCTCGCCGGACCGGTGAGCACCGGCGTCTTGACCCCGCTGATCTTGGCGACACTGCCCTCGGTGGCCAGGTTGCCCTTGAGGATCGCCAGGTGGCCCTTGGCGTAAAGAGGATTCGAAAGTGGCCGGATCACGTCCTGATCTGCCGCGGGGGTCGAAGGCCTATCGGCCAGCAACTCCTTGATGGTCTTCCCTTCAATCGTGCGGCACTCCCCATGCAGCAGGCCGGCATCGAGCAGCAGCTTCATCACCTGGGGAATGCCTCCGGCGGCGTGCAGGTCGGTGGTTACGTAGCGACCACTGGGCTTGAGATCACAGATCACAGGCACCTTCTGACGGATGGCCTCGAAGTCATCGATGCTCAGGGGCACGCCAGCGGTGCGCGCGATCGCCAGTAGGTGCAGAACGGCGTTAGTAGAGCCACCGACCGCCATGATCACGGCGATGGCATTCTCGAAGGCCTCGCGGGTAAGCAGATCCAGCGGTCGGATATTGCTGGCGATCGCCGCCACCAACACTTCCGCGGAGCGGGCGGCACTGTCGGCTTTTTCCGGGTCTTCGGCCGCCATGGTGGAGCTGCCGGGCAGGCTCATGCCCATCGCCTCAATTGCTGAACTCATGGTGTTGGCCGTGAACATGCCGCCACAGCTGCCAGCACCGGGGCAGGCATTCTTTTCGACCGCGGTCAGCCGCTCTTCGTCGATCTTGCCGGCGGTGTATTGGCCCACCGCCTCAAAAGCGCTGACAACAGTGAGATCAGAACCACCGAGTTTGCCAGGTTTGATCGTGCCGCCGTAGACAAAGATCGCTGGAATATTCATGCGGGCCATGGCCAGCATGGCACCGGGCATGTTCTTGTCGCAGCCACCGACAGCGAGCACCCCGTCCATCGATTCGCCGTTGCAGGCGGTCTCGATGGCATCGGCAATCACCTCCCGGCTGACCAACGAATACTTCATACCTTCGGTGCCCATCGAAATGCCGTCGCTGACGGTGATGGTGCCGAAGGTCTGGGGCATCGCCCCCGCCGCCAGAGCAGCCTTTTCAGCCCGCGCGGTCAGGTCGTTGAGCCCGATGTTGCAGGGGGTGATGGTGCTGTAGCCATTGGCAATGCCGATGATCGGCTTGCCGAAATCCTCATCTCTGAAACCCACCGCCCGCAGCATGGCCCGGTTAGGGGAGCGTTGGATGCCCTTGGTAATGGCGTCAGAACGAAGCATGGCCAGCGCGGTGTATTCAAGCAACTTAAGCAAGCAGCTGTTCCGATTGGCGGTTTCGCTCGTCACGACCGGAAGAGGGAGCTGGATCGGTCGGGCCGAGGGCTTCAGTCCCTGTCAGGGCTGGGTCTGCATTTGCTCCAGTTGGCGCCGCACATCGTCAATGGCCTGATTGAGCTGCTGCACCCGGTCGTGCAGGGGATCGGCGAGAGGCTGGGCCTGTGCCCCCTGCAAACCCTGCAGGCCCGATTGCAGACCCTGCAGCCCTGATTGCCGCAACACCCGCAGATGGCGCTGGGCCTGGCGGCGCCGATCGGCTTCCGACAGCAGCCACCAGGCCAGCCCCGCGGCGCCGAGCATCGCCCCCGCCATGGCACTGGCCAGCACGATGCCGCCACCACCTGAGCCTGAGGATTGGTCCCTGGATTCGGCCATCACAAACCAGCCTGAAGCGGTGTCACACGATCGTTTCAGCCTAGGCAGCCCGGTGTCCCCGTTCCATAAAGACGTAGGGCCGCGTCACCGAAACCGGGGAGGACCAGCCCGGCTTCGTCCACTTCCTGATCGATACAGGCGCAGTAGATCGTCACGTCCTCGAAGCGCTCGCCAACGGCCTTCAGGCCCGGCGCCGACGCCAGGCTGGTGATGATCCGCAGCCGGCGCCCCTGGATACCGAGACCAGAGAGCCGCTCCAACAGGGCCAGCAGGGTGGCACCACGGGCGAGCACCGGCAGAAACACCAGCACACCCACCCTCTCGCCCACCGCCTCGGGCAGATCGTCCAGATACCAATGGCAACTGATCGCAGCTCCCGCCTCAGGCACTCCGCCGATCACCTCCACACCCACATGGGCGACATGGCAGGACGGCAGGACGGTCTGGGCCCCCTGCCACAACCCAAGTCCCCCTCGCAACACCGGAATTGCGAGCACCGGAACGCTGGCATCGACGACCCGACCCTCGCAGGGCGCCTGGGGTGTCAGCAGCGACACGGGGCGATCCGGCAACCAGTCCCTGAGCGCCTCATAGGTGAGCCAGCGACCCAGTTCGGTCATGGCGGTGGCAAACAGCGGCGGCGGTGTCTCGCGGTCGCGCAGCACGGTGAGCCAGTGGGCAATCAGGGGATGGGGGGGAACCACCACCCGCAGGGACATGCTCATGCCTGCCATAACTAGGGGCTGCAGCGTAACGGTGTGGCCATGGCAACTCAGTCCCGCACCCGTTTGGCCTTGTTGTGGGGGGCTGTTCTCTCTCTGGCCATGCTGCTGTTGCCCCTGACCATGAACGGAGCACCCGCCTGGGCGATCACCGCTCCGGAGTTGCGGGCCCAGCGCTCGATGCAGGATCTGCAGCAGGATATGAGCGGCCGCAATCTGCAGCAGCAGGAGTTTCTCAAAGCCGATCTGCACGGCTTCAACTTCGCCGGCTCCGATCTGCGCGGGGCCGTCTTCAATGGCACGGATCTGCGCTCCAGCGATCTCAGCGGTGCGGATCTGGAGGATGTGGTGGCCTTCGCCAGCCGCTTTGATGCCGCCGATCTGCGCGATACGGTTTTCCGCAACGCGATGCTGATGCAGAGCCATTTCCGTGATGCTCGGATTGAGGGCGCCGACTTCAGTGATGCGGTGCTGGATCTGCCCGAGCAGAAGGCCCTCTGTGCCAGGGCCAGCGGCACCAACAGTCGCACCGGCATCACCACCAGGGAGAGCCTGGCCTGCCGCTAAAGCCTGCCCAATAGCTGGAGCCCTGCTTGCCCCGGTTCAGCCTGGTCTGGTGAAGTGACGGTGGCGACGCCAGCTCACAGGAGTTCCAGCCCATGCAGCGACGCCGAGCTTTTAGAGGCTTGATGCCACTTCTGTGGCGATCGTCCGCGAAGAAACACTCAGCCCTCACGGCCCGATTGTGCCGGTGCCCCCTTCCGTTCAAGGCCAATCGCTCCAGGCCCCATAGAGTCAGGGTCAATCGGTTCCGTGGGGGAACAGCCCACGGAGGTAACGGGGAAAGTTCGGTGCGTGGTTCTTCGGGGCCACCAATCCGGCACTGTCCCGCAGCTGTGAAGGTCACCTCCGGTGATCCAGTCAGAACGCCCGCCGATCCAAGACCCCAACACACCCGGCGAGGACCGGCGTTTCACCATGAACACCTTTCACCAGGGCCTGAGGCCCGCTGCGGCTGCCTGGCTGGCGCCGCTGCTGTTGATTTCCGTCGCTCTGCTGCTCGCTCCAGCGGCCCAGGCCCACCATCTCCTCAGTCTTCTGCATCTGAAACCATCGCCGATGGCTGGTTTCTTCAGCGGCCTGGCCCACCCTGTGCTTGGACCTGACCATCTGCTCTTCCTGTTGACACTGTCCCTGGTGGGGCTGCGCCATCGCGCGGCCTGGATGCTCGGATTGCTGGCGACCGGCTTGGCGGGCAGTGCCTTCGGCCTGGTGGTCCCCGGCCTGCCCGGTGCCGAAGCCCTGGTGTCCTTCACCCTGGTGGTCATGGCGCTGGTGTTGATGGGCCGCCTGCCGATGGCGGTGCTGTTCCCCGCCTTTGCCGTGCATGGCTATGTGCTGAGCGGATCGGTGATCGGCTGGACAACGATGCCGGTCTCCTTCTACCTGCTCGGGCTGTTGCTGAGCCAGGGTGCCTTGCTGCTGCTGTCGCTTAACCTGCTGCGCCCCTTAGCCGCTCGTCTGCGGACTCCGGTGCAGCAATGGCTGGCGGCGGCCCTGATCGGTTGCGGCGGCGCCTGGACCTGGTCAGCCCTGGTCGGCTGAGATGGCATCCACCAATTCAGCGCGCCTGCCGGTCACCGTGGTGACCGGCTTCCTTGGCGCCGGCAAGACGACCCTGTTGCGTCATCTGCTGCTGCACAGCGGCCAGAGGCTGGCAGTCCTGGTGAATGAGTTCGGTGAGGTCGGCATCGACGGCGATCTGATCGCCAGTTGCGGCTTCTGCCCCGAAGAGGAACTGGAGGGCCGTCTGATCGAACTGGCCAATGGCTGCCTCTGCTGCACGGTTCAAGACGAGTTCCTGCCCACCATGACGCGCTTGCTGGAGCAGGCCGATCGCCTCGATGGCATCGTCGTCGAAACCAGCGGTCTGGCCCTTCCCGAGCCGCTGGTGGCCGCCTTCAATTGGCCGGAGATCCGGACGCGCACCCGTGTTAACGCCGTGGTGACGGTTGTCGACGGTGAGGCTCTGGCGGCGGGTCATGTGGTCGGAGACCCGGCCTCGGTCGAGGCCCAGCGCCTGGCCGATCCCAGCCTCGACCACCTCAGCGCGATCGAGGATCTGTTTGAGGATCAGCTGCAGGCCGCTGATCTGGTACTGATCAGCCGGGCTGATCGGATCTCCCCACAGGCTCTGGCCGATCTCGGCGCGCAGCTGGAGAGTCGGCTGCGTCCAGGCACGGCCCTGCTGCCGATGTCCCATGGCCTGATCGATCCTGCTCTGATCCTGGACGCCACGCCGCTCCCCTCAGAGCGGCAGGAGCCTGAACACGCTCACGACCATGACCATGACCACCACGACCAACAGCACGAGCCTGATCACGATCACCACGATCACACCCACGTCGAGGTGGCGTCGATCGTGCACCGGCACCCGGGACCCTGGCAGCGCGATGACCTGGAGCGACAGCTCGCAGCGTTGATCGTTGCCCAGCCGGTGTTGCGTCTCAAGGGCCGTCTGCGGCAGCCCGAACGGCGCCTGCCCCTGCAGATTCAGGCGGTGGGCCCAAGGCTGGATTGCTGGTACGACAAAGCTGCGGCATCCGCTGAGGACGCGACGGCTGCAGAGGCCGGCGGCAGCGACCTGGAACTGGTGCTGCTGACCGCTGCTGTTCACAGAGCACAGGTGACGATGGCTCTGCAGGGTCTGAGCCCAGCCAGCGACTGAACCCGGTGCTACACCCTGTGCCCCTGCCTGGAGGCTCCGGGCTCGCGGTTTGGAAGACTGGCTGGATCGGTGGCTTCAATCCAGGGGGATCTCCCCCCTGGCGCAGACCTGGTCCCAGCAGAGGCTGCCCTCCTCCCAGCGGCTATCGACCTCCTGCCAGCTGCTGTCCGTCCGCAGCATCTGAATGCGGCCATCACCTGTGTGGCGGAATTCGATCCGCTGGCTGTCCAGCTCCAGATACCAGTGCCGGCCGACCTGCTCAATAAGCATCCGACAGCCTCGCCAGTCACCCTGATCAATCCGGCATTGCAGGGGCACTGCATAGCCACCAGCGTGGGCCTGGGTAGCCAGGGACAACCAGCATCCCAGGGGAACGGCGATGGAATACTTCAGCCAGCGGGGCACAGCCACGGCCCGTACGCTCAGGGATAGGCATCCAAACTGGACACACGCTCCAGGCAGGGGTGGACGGGCTGGCAAGATTTAACAAATGCGAATGCCACCGGTGCCTCTCTTCCATGCCCGTGTTCAGGTGTCGCTGCGGCCGTCGGTGCTGGATCCGGCCGGCGAAGCCACCCGGGCAGCTGCCGCTCGGCTCGGGGTGCACGGGGTGCAGCGGCTGAGGATCGGCAAGTCGATCGATGTGGCTCTGGAGGCCCCTGATCGGGCAACGGCCCAGGCCCAGCTTGCGTTGCTCAGCGACCGCCTGCTGGCCAATCCTGTGATCGAGGACTGGAGCCTGGAACTGGCCGAAGCCGACTGAACGACCGCAGCACGATCCGAGCCATACCACCAACACCGGAGTTAGTACACCATGACCACAGGACCCCGAGCATGACCATCGGCATCGTGGTGTTTCCCGGATCCAATTGCGACCGGGATGTGCGTTGGGCTCTGGAGGGCTGCCTGGGCCAGCCCACCCGTTTCCTCTGGCATGAAGACCGGGATCTGGGCGGCCTGGATGCCGTGGTTATCCCCGGTGGCTTCAGCTATGGCGATTATCTGCGCTGTGGTGCCATCGCCCGTTTCGCCCCTGTGCTGCAGGAGGTCAACCGCTTTGCCGAGCAAGGCGGGCGGGTACTCGGCATCTGCAATGGCTTTCAGGTGCTGACCGAGATGGGTCTGCTGCCTGGTGCCTTGACCCGCAATCGCAGCCTGCACTTCCTCTGTGAAGCCACGGCGCTGCGGGTGGAGCCCGGTGCCAGCCAGTGGTTGCGCTCCTACAGCAGCGGCGAGCGCATCAGCTTGCCGATCGCCCATGGCGAGGGCCGTTATCAGGTCGATCCTGAGGAACTCAAACGACTGGAGGACGGCGACCAGATCGTGTTGCGCTATGTCTCCAATCCCAATGGATCGCTCGGAGATGTGGCCGGTCTCAGCAATCAGCGCGGCAATGTGCTCGGACTGATGCCCCATCCGGAGCGGGCCTGTGACCCGGCCATCGGCGGCACGGATGGACGACGGCTACTGGCGATGGCCTGCGGCTGAGAAGACCAGAGACAGAGATCCTCCGGGGCTATCCAACCAGAAAGGCGCCAACAAAAAAAGGGGGCCATCGGCCCCCTTGAAATGCATTGTTTGATCAAGCTGGATCAGTTGACAGCAGCAAAAAAGTCCTTGGACTTGACCGGGTCGGGATTCATCGTCTTATCACCGGGCTGCCAGTTTGCGGGGCAAACCTCGTCGGGGTGGGACTGGACGTACTGGAAGGCCTGCAGCACCCGCAGGGTTTCGTCGACACTGCGGCCGACGGGCAGATTGTTGATCGTGCTGTGCATGATCACACCATCAGGATCGATGATGAACAGACCGCGAAGGGCGATACCACCTTCTTCGTCCAGCACTTCATAGGCCCGGGCAATCTCTTTCTTGAGGTCGGCCACCAGGGGGTAGGCGATATCACCGATGCCACCGCTCTTGCGCTCGGTCTGAATCCAGGCCAGATGGCTGAACTGGCTGTCTACTGAAATACCGAGAACTTCGGTGTTCCTGCTGGAGAAGTCAACGTAGCGATCACTAAAAGCGGTGATCTCGGTGGGGCAGACGAAGGTGAAATCGAG
>JAPLID010000021.1 GCA_026389285.1 Cyanobacteriota bacterium | reverse complement strand
CAGACCGACAGTCTATGGACTGTCGAGCCGACTGCCCTGGTGAAGTTCGTCATCAGCCAGCGTCGCGATCTGATCCAGTTGTACGCCGATCTTGAGGCGCAAGCCGATCTGCTCGGCCGTGAACCCGAGTTCGAGCTCAACTCGCCCTCGGTGAGTGATCCTGGGCTGGGAGCAGAGCTGCTGCTGGAGTGGCAACAGCAGCAGCGCCTGGCAGCCCAGCACGCCCTGCTCCAGAACGACCAACTGAACCATCTGCGCTCCTTATTGCAAGGATCCCAGCTGGAGAGCAAGCAATTAAGAATGCACAGTAGCCAGCTGGAATCGGAGCAGCAGGAGGCCAGGCGACAGGCCGACAGCCTCAACGACCGCACCACTGAACTGGTGGAGGCCCTGCGCCTCTCCAAGAGCCAACTTGCCGCCGAGATCAGCCGCTCCGCCGAGAATGCTGCCGAAGCTGTGGCCCAGCTTCAAGATTCTGAGCAAGAAAAAGAACTGATTCTGTTACAGCTCAAGCAGGTGCAGGATGAGCTGGGGCACACCTTTCAAACATTGCAAAGCTACCAAAGCAATAACCGCCAACTTGAAGAGAATGTCCTGAAGTTGCAACAGCAGCATGACAGCCTCCAGAGCGAACTGGAAGGCCTCACCCAGGAATGCCGCCATCTATTTCTGCACAGTCAGCTCCTGGACACGGTGGATCGCACCAGGCTCCGTCGAATTCAGCATCTGATGCGTCAGTCTCTGCAGACCTGATTGAACCGCAGCTCCCTGGCTCATGAACACCCTCCTGCCCTGGCAGCAACCCAACAACACCGAAGGCACAGCCTGGGCGTTCATCCAAGCGCAGTTTGAACAGGCCCCAGCTGCTTATCTGCCCTTCCCATGGGCCAGCTGGATTGATGCTGTGGATCGCGGGCTGCTCCCGACTGCACCACCCGTGCGGGCGGACCGCCAGACGCCGAGGGCAACGGTCTGCCAGCACATCCGAGCCCTGGAGCATCTCCCCATCTTCCAGGCCGCTGGCATCACCGATCTGTTCTGGAGCCACTGCATCACCACGGAACACCACCTCCCCGGTCTCCGCCTGCATCCGTTCCCGCTGTTTCCGGTGCGCTGCAGTGACCAGCCCCTCAGCTCCCAGCCCTTGCCGGCAGGGCAGCGGCCGCTGCTTTACAGCTACATCGGTTTCCATCAGCCCGTGCTCTACGGCCGCGACACCCGCCTCTGGATCCTGGAGCTGCCCGCCAGGGACGATGCCCTGGTCACGGCAAGGCGGGAATGGCACTTCGAGCAACAGGTCTATCGCCAGCAGGTGCATGGGCAGCATCCCGATCCGCTCTGTCTGCAGGAACGCCAACAGGAAGGCAGGGACTACGCCTTGGCTCTGCAGCAGAGTTGTTTTGCACTCTGTCCGTCCGGAGCCGGACCGAACTCGATCCGGCTATGGGAGGCCCTGGGCTTCGGCGCCATTCCGGTGATTCTTTCCGACAAGCTGCGCTTGCCGGGTCCGATGGCGCTCTGGCGACGGGCGGCCCTGTTCATCGAAGAAGACCAGGCTGCCGTTGAGGCCTTGCCGGCCCAGCTCCAGCAGCTGCGCTGTAATTCAGAAAGGCTGTCAGCGATGCAGGCTGCTGGTCAAGAGCTCTGGCAGCGCTACGGGCTCCCAGGCTTTGTCAGCGACGTGATCGATTACCTCGCCGATAGCGATCGCTTTCTGCTGGCCCAGGCCCGACAACGGCTGTTGATGCGCAGCGCTGGGACAGGTCCTGGCATTGAGGAGCAATCTCTGGATCTGATGACTCAAAATGACCCGACCGAACTGCCCTTGCAGGTGAGGCGGTGGCTGCACTCAACGGGAAGAGCTTCACGATTGCTGCTGCAACTGCAGGACCCTCGCCCCTTGGCCCTGCAGGAGCTGCGCTGGGGCAGCGCCGTGCGTCTCTGCAGCGAACTGTTGCGGCCGCACGCCATCGCCTGGGAGCTGAGCAGCCATTCCCCAGATCTCGAACAGCTGGTGGCAGTGGCTCAGCCAGACAGGGCATGAAGGAGCTGATCCGCCCACCGCTCATTTCCGTGCTGATGCCGTGCCGTAATGCGGCACGCTTTCTCGACGAGGCCCTCGACAGTGTGCTGGCTGAACCGGAGGTGCTGGAGGTCTTGGTGGCCGATGGTGCTTCCAGCGATGGCACCCTGGCAATCCTGGAACAGCGGGCCGCCAAGGATTCCAAGTTGCGGCTGGTGTCCCGGCAGGACCATGGCCCTGCCGATGCCCTGAACCGAGCCGCCGCTCACGCCCGTGGCACCTTGCTCGGCTGGCTCAATGCCGATGATCGCTACCTCCCTGGGGCGATGGCACGAGCACGAGAGGCCCTCGAGAAGCACCCAGAGTGGCTGATGGTGTACGGAGAGGGAGAACACATCGATGAGCAGGGAGGCGTACTGGATCGCTACCCCACACGCCGGCCTGAAGTAGGACTCGATGGATTCCGTGATTACTGCTTCCTCTGCCAGCCGACGGTGTTCTGGCGGCGAACCATGGGATTGATGCTGGGAGGCTTTGATCCAACACTCCAAACGGCGTTCGACTTTGAATACTGGATCCGTGCTTTTCAGTCGTTCCCCGAGCGTATTGGTCACATCGATGTGGTCCAAGCCCAGACCCGCCGCCATGAGGCCACGATCTCAGCCTCTCAGCTACCCCGTGCGATCCTGGAGGCCACCATGCTGCAGGCCCGCAGCTTCGAAGCTGCTCAGCCCCACATGCTCAAGGGCTACATCGAACATATCGACAATGGATCCATCCAGCTGCCTCCTGATGTCAGTCTCAAAGAGCACTATCAGGACCTGCTGCAGATGGCTTGTGAGTTGTCTATTGTCCCAAACCAGCTGCAAACAATCGCTAAAGTGCTTCAAACCTCACTTCACTCAGGACGCGAAGAAACAAACAATACAGAACAGAACCAATTTTGACTGCGAGGAAACTGACTACACCCACATCATCGAGTGCACACCACAATGAAAGGCAATAGCATCGCTGTTCTCGTTCATTTTTTTGACCTGGGCGAGCAATACCGCGAAAACTTTGTTTTTTTTCTGTCAGTCGCCTATCGACAGGACATCGACTTCATCTGCATGATCGCTGGCCACACCGATCTCAATCTACCCCAAAAAGGAAACATCACTTATATTCATACAGAGAACCACGGTCACGACTTCGGCTCGTTTGATATCGCGCTGGATCACGGCCTTGATCTTGGAGGCTATGATCAAATTATTTTTATCAATTCATCAGTCAGGGGACCATACCTAGCACCCTACTACCACGGAAGCTGGACTTATTTATTCACTGATCACCTTCAAGGCAGAACTCATCTATGCGGAGCTTCTATCAATATACTCAGGAGCAGCAGTGCCTACCACAAGCTATATCAAAATAAGTTCGACCACATTCCACCTTATTCTCACGTACAAACAGGCGCATATGCAATGACGCAAGAGTGTTTTCGCCGCCTGCTAGAGCTAGGAGCGTGGGAGAAGTGCAGATACATGGACAAAACGGAAGCGATTGTAAATGTAGAGCTAAGAATCAGCCAAGAAGTCAAAAAATGTGGATGGAACATGAAATGCTTCCTAGCCCCATATAACTGGATCGACTACACCCAGCCCCACGAGGATCCAAATACCACCTCAAAGACTGGACATCCTCTATCCGATAAGGAATATTTTGGGCTTACCCTGCATCCTTACGAAGTAGTATTTGTCAAGACGGGCTGGGACTTAATTAGCCAAGAGGCTATTAACTTTTATAGTCTTACTGCTCTCAAGCAAAGACCCTCAATACTGGCAGAGCAATGGAGTGAGACCCAAAGCTTACTCAAAAAACTTCGAGGGAGAGCCCAGCTCGTATCCTCGTCATCCAATCAAGTTGCGGTTTCAGGCTTATCACAGCAAAAAAAATCTGAGAACAGCAACTTTAAGCAGAGCAAGGCATGCATGCTCGTACTCGGCATGCATCGATCAGGAACTTCAGCCCTGGCGGGATGCCTGAAGATCATGGGCTGCGAAACCCCTGCCAATGCAATGGATCCACATGAAAGCAACAAGAAGGGGTTTTTTGAATCTCATTTAATTTGCCAACTCAATAATGAAATCTTAGCCCTTGCCAAAAGTGATTGGTCTAACTTTCTTCCCTTGAACTGGGATTGGTTAAAAAGCGATCATGGCGAGCAACTAAAAAGTAGAGCTAGTGAAATTCTGAAGGACGAATTCTCCAATGCCTCCCTGATAGTCCTAAAAGATCCACGAATTTCAAGACTTCTGCCATTCTGGCAGCAAGTCCTAGATTTCTGCGGCTATAGGACACTGGCTTTGGTGATTTATCGGCATCCAGACGAGGTCGCGAAATCGCTCCAAGATCGCTATTCATTTGACGTCGATTACTGTCGACTACTTTGGCTGCAATATGTACTTGAGTCAGAAAAAGACAGCAGAAAACTCGATCGCTCAGCGCTGAGCTACAATCAACTCCTGAATGACCGACACTTGGCAATCGTAAAAATCTATGAAGATCTCGGTTTTGCATCGAATTTTCTTCAGGCAAGGTGCGAGCCAAAAAGTTCCCAAGAATCAATAGCGACGGAAATTGACAACTTTCTGTCGACCGAACTTCGGCACCACAAAATTAAGGATAACAAAAACGACCATGGAAGCGGCCTGGAAGCCTTGACGATAGAGGTATATAGTATTTTGCAAAAGTTGTCGCTTGGGATATTGCTTCGGCCCGATCTTGTCAGGCTGGATCAGATCAAGCATGATCTTGATCAAGGAGCATCAATCTTTGGAGCAATGATCCACGCAGACTTTCAAGCAAAACGCCTAGCGATGACTCAATCGAACGAGCGGATCACTTGAAGAGAAATCAATGAGCTGCTTCAGGCGATATTGCAAGCGAAGGCCATGAGCTAGCATTATAGAGTAACATTCAGAACATGCTCAAAACCATCCTATCGGTCATCTGGATGCTCAGCGGCGTCCTGATGATCATCAGCGTGCTGCTGCACAGCCCCAAAGGGGATGGCATGGGCGGATTGGCCTCCAGCGGCGGCTCCATGTTCACCAGCGCCCGCAGCGCCGAGAACACCCTCAACCGCATCAGCTGGACGCTGCTGGCGATCTTCATGGGCTTGGCCGTGGTGCTGAGCGCCGGCTGGGTGAACTGAAACCACGATGCCGCTCCAGTCGCGCCGAACGGTGATGAAACAGCTGCTGCAGCGCCTGATCGCTCCCGTGGCAGCGCTGATTCCCTTCCTCAGGGCCCAGCAGGCCGATGCAGCCTCCAAGGCGGTCGATCCCGCCTGGAACCTGAGCGAAGCCGAATGGAAAAAACGGTTGAGCCCGGCCGCGTTCGCCGTGCTGAGGCGAGAAGGTACGGAGCGCCCGTTTTCCAGCCCTCTCAATGAGGAGCATCGCAAGGGCACCTTCGTCTGCGCCGGCTGCCGGTTGCCCCTGTTCAGCTCCAAGGCCAAGTTCGACAGCGGCACCGGCTGGCCCAGCTTCTATCAGCCCCTCAGCAATGCCGTCGTCACCAAGGTGGACTTCAAGCTGATCGTGCCGCGCAGTGAGTACCACTGCCGGCGCTGCGGCGGCCATCAGGGGCATGTGTTCAACGACGGCCCCAGACCGACGGGCAAGCGCTATTGCAACAACGGCGTCGCCCTGGCCTTTATACCCGGCTGAACAATGACGGCTTGGCGTAGCCGTCTTTGAATGCGACCGATTTGAAATCAATATATTGACACCATTGTATTGATACGGATATGTCAATACAAGTGTCTTATTGATGCTTTGTACCCGTTCAGGGGCCGTAACGCAGCAGCGCAGCATTCCACCCCTGATTGTTAATCAACGAGCGACCACAGACACCACGATCGTTAACAACCGGCTCAGGGATCTGGCAGTAGTGAGGGCATCACACCACCGCGGT
>JAPLID010000045.1 GCA_026389285.1 Cyanobacteriota bacterium | reverse complement strand
CGATTACCGCGTGCATGGCGCGGTGGATGTGGAGCAGCATGCCGTTCTTGCGGCACCACTTCGACAGACCGGTGTTGGCCGTGAAGCCACCGGTGATGTAGTCGTGCATGATGATCGGCTGCCTGAGTTCCTTGGCGAACTCAGCCCGCTCGTACATCTCTTCGGGAGTGTTGGCGGTGCAGTTGAGGTAGTGACCTTTCTTCTCGCCGGTTTCTTCCTGGGCGAGCTGCACAGCTTCGGCAACGAACTCGAAACGGTTCTGCCAGCGCTGGAAAGGCTGGGAGTTGATGTTCTCGTCGTCCTTGGTGAAGTCGAGACCACCACGCAGGCACTCGTACACCACACGGCCGTAGTTCTTACCGCTCAGGCCGAGCTTCGGCTTGATGGTGCAACCCAGCAGGGGACGGCCGTACTTGTTCATCCGGTCGCGCTCCACGACGATGCCGTTCGGGGGACCCATGCAGGTCTTGATGAACGCCATCGGGAAGCGGATGTCTTCCAGGCGCAGGTGGCGCAGGGCCTTGAAGCCGAACACGTTGCCGACCAGGGAGGTCAGCACATTGGTGATCGAGCCTTCTTCGAACAGGTCGAGGGGATAGGCGATGAAGGCATAGAACGCCTCCTTGTCACCAGGAACGTCTTCGATGCGGTAGCAACGGCCTTTGTAGAAGTCGAGGTCGGTTAGGAGCTCGGACCACACAGTGGACCAGGTGCCGGTCGAGGATTCAGCAGCCACAGCGGCGGCCACTTCTTCCTTGGGAACGCCTTCCTGGCCGGTGCACTTGAAGCACGCCAGCAGGTCGGTGTCGAGGGGGACGTAATCAGGAGTCCAATACGTGTCGCGGTACTCCTTGACCCCGGCGTCGTACTTCTTGCTCATGGGGAATCAGTGATTGGGTCAGTGGGGAAGTCAGAGGGTTGGGCGCTGCTGGCGCGAACCGCTCAGTCCTTGGACCCGAGGCCGAAGCTGCTGTTCAGAGCAGGTTCGACTTCGCGGTGCGGGCGGGCGATGATGTGTGCAGCGACGAGGCCGTCACCGACGCGTTCGCAGGCATCAGCACCGGCGCGCACGGCGGCGTTGACGGCGCCGGTTTCGCCACGGACGAGGACGGTCACGTAACCGCCACCGACGAATTCACGACCGATCAGACGCACTTCGGCGGCCTTCGTCATGGCATCAGCGGCTTCGATCGCGGGGACAAGGCCGCGGGTCTCGATCATGCCGAGGGCGATGCCCATGGTTTCGTTTGCCATTACCTGCTCCTGGAGGAGGGGGTGGAATGTTCGCTCGCAACCCTGATTGGCCGCCTGACCTCCCGTCAAGCCATTTTGGCGATCGTCACCATCAAGGTTTCAGCGCTTAGCGATAAGCGCGGCTGATGTGTCGGACACAAAACGTAAGCAATGCTTGGTCGGCGACTGCGCACATAACAGTCAGCGCAACAAGTTTCGGCCTATGGCGGTCGAGCTTCTGTCGACCTTCTGTCGGGCTTCAGGGCGCCTCAGAGGGGCTCTGCCTCGGAGATGAAGCCCACGCCTCCGTAGACCTCGAACAGTGGCCGGAGGGCGGCTCGCACGGCCGACAACAGCCCGGGGTCGCAGAAGACGATCACATGGGCATTGGCGCCCAGGCCGCTGAAGTCCATCGATTCAGAGATTTCTCCGGCCAGCCCCTTGCCGGTGACATGGCGGATCACTGAGTAGCCGGGCACCCCGGCTTCGCTGATCGCCTTGCAGACCTTGTTAACTTCTCGCTCGCTCAGGAACAGGTCGATCCTTTTCATCGGTCAGGGACGGCGGGTGGGGCGGGGTGGAACGGGGTGGAGCGGGATGTCCGAACACCGAAAACAGGCTCCGGTGGCCGGTTGTCAGCTCAGCTGATCGGAACGAAGCGCTGGATCAGGGCCATGTACAGCGGGATACCAACGACCACATTGAACGGGAAGGTCACTCCCAGGGCAGAGGAGATGTAGAGGCTGGGATTCGCCTGGGGCAGGGTCATGCGCATGGCCGCCGGTACGGCGATGTAAGAGGCGCTGGCGCAGAGCACCATGAACAGCAGGCTGTTGCCCTGATTGAGGCCAAGCAGTCTGGAGATTCCAAGCCCGACAGCGGCGTGCAGCAGGGGGGCCAGCACGGCGAAGCCGATCAGGAAGGGGCCGGCCCGTCGCAGATCCCGCAGGCGCTGGGCCGCGACGATGCCCATGTCGAGCAGAAAGAAGCAGAGGGCTCCGTAGAAGAGCTTGTCGGTGAAGGGTTCCATCTTCACCAGTCCGGCCGGCGAGAAGGTGGTGACGAGAAAGCCGATCACCAGGCTACCGATCAGCAAAAACACCGAACCATTGAGAAAAGCCTCCTGGAGCACCTCCCGCCAGCGCAGACCACCGGCCTTCGCCCCTGGCTGAGCTCCAGCATGGGCATCGATGGCCGGCATCCCCAGTTTGGCCAGCAGCACACCGACAACGATCGCCGGCGATTCCATCAGGGCCAGGGCGGCCACCATGAAGCCGTCGAAATCCAGATGGAGGACATTCAGAAAGCTTTGGGCCGTGATGAAGGTCACGGCACTGATCGAGCCATACGAGGCGGCCAGGGCCGCTGCGTTGTACACGTCCATACGCGTACGAAGGATCAGAAAGCTGCTGATCGGCACCAGCAGCGACATCAGCACGGCAGCTCCGATCGTCAGCAGCACCTGGCTGCCTAGCCCGCTGTGGGCCAGTTCGAGGCCCCCCTTGAAGCCGATCGCCAGCAGCAGATACAACGAAAACAGCTTGGGCAGCGGCGATGGGATCTCAAGATCCGAGCCGACGATCACGGCTAGAACACCGAGGAAAAAGAACAGAACCGGCGCTGACACAAGGTTCTGAAGAATCAGGCTCGACTGCATTCCATCCCCGGTTCAGGTTTGCCGCAACTTAGGGGCGGACGGGCCCCGTTGCAGGTCAGGGGCTGCTCAAACTTGATCGGTCGCTGAGCCTGGGATCGCTGGCTCTGCTTAATATTGCGCCGAGGCAGGTTCCCCGGAGACTTTCCAGGGGTGGAATGTTCAACCCATCCCGTCTCAACCCTGCGGTGCGGACCGCCGCTGCCGACAAGAGGATCGCCGCCTGGATCGGGCGACGCTCGCGCAGGGGCGAGATCTAGAAACTGAATGTGAAATTTCAACAACAGAGCTTGGAGATACAACGCTGAGACTGATAGTTTTACCGCCCCTAAAAAGCCGTTTCCTTAGCTGGTTGATTCCAAGACATCGGCCGATCCCTGCGCTGGCTTGACCTCAAAATCCGTGCAAGCTTTAAACCAGCAGCGTGTAGCAGTCGATCCACGAACAGAGATTGGGGACGATTCCGCAGCTACCACGATTCAATCCGGTGCCAAAGGGATTCAATCCAGAACCGCACCGAGCTAAAACTGAGCCGATCTCGACTGACTAGCTCACCCGGATTTAGAGCGCAGCAATCAATCTGGAACATCAACAATGCCTGAAGTGTGGGCCAGATCAGAGCAGCTTGAGCCCCCCTTAGGGGATGCTGGCAGAGGGCAAGTGCGGATCCGGCGGACCATCGAGATCCTCTCTCCTATTGTCTTGGCCGCTCACCTCAGGCATAGGCGCGGCATACCCAGGAGCTTTTCATTTCCCAGCATGCCGAGGAAATCGGAGGGATCGTACGCGCCTAACCAAAGCCTTGAACCAGGCTGATGTTCCCGCAGAGCAGCATCAAAGCCGGCGGGAGGCCGCCGCTCTGGACATCGAAAAAAAAATCGCCCCACAAGGGGCGATGAGAAGAAAGAACAGGAATCAAACGGAAGCAATCAAACGGAAGCTGTTTGCTTCATGCTTGGAGAGAGGTAGCACCAATGCGCTTGCGGATACGACGGCTGAAACGGAAGCCGATGGCAGCACCCAAGATGGGCAGAGGAGCTGGAACTTGTTCAGTAGTAGTAAGGGATCCAAGGCGAACCAATGCGCCTTGTCCTTCCCCAATACTATCAAGAATACCAGAAGTTCGCACAAAAACTGGTTGATTAGCACCAACACTAAACTTACTTGCCAATGTTTGACTACCAGCAGCAACAAAGTTAGTAGTAATGAAAGTGGAATTGTTTAAAGAGAAATCGACAGATCCAACAGAGATACCAGAAAAAGCGCTGACATCAAAAGCTTTTATGGACACTGCTTTGTCAAACTTCAGTTGAAAACTTGAGACTCCGTTACCACTTACGTTGCCGTAGCCACAACGTCCAATCGAACCTGCAACAACAGCAAAGGCACAAAGGCCTAAAGGCGCGAAATTACCAGGCCCATTGATTGTCAAAGCATTGTTACCAGTGCTGTTCGAACCAAAAGCTTCTAAAGTTATAGTACTACTATTATCAAGATATGACTTAATAGATTGATTGCCAGATGGACCGCTGGTTAAGTTGAAAGTAGCCGCCCCAGCAGGGGAGACAAGCTGACTTAATGCTATTCCAGTACCCATCAATGCAGTTACTGCAAATCGTTGGGAGATTTTCATTTTAAAAAAACTTGTTCTTTCAAAGGTTAGCACCTAAACGCTCTTGGAGACATCCCCGAAAGAATAGCATAAGGAACCATTAAGCTCTTCACAAAAACCTATAAGGGATTCTTATGAGTTTTGGGCCTTCATCGCGTTGCTTTGGAAAAGATGGGCTTTAAAAAAGCGTCTAAAATACAGAGGAGATACTGTAGTTTCAACAGATCTGCAAGACTGCAAATGTCCGTAATAAAGGTTTTTTAAAGTTTATCAGCAACTGGTGACAACCTTTTCTTTTCAACTCAACCCATCTCCAGCCTGACAAGCGGGATTTGGTAGTTTGGCACAACCGTGGGATTCGGGAAAGAAAAAAGCATCTCTGCGGGTTCCTGAATACTCCCTGTAGTCATAGATGTTCAACAAGCTCAGGTGCCGATGCCTCACCAGAGGGGTGACGGCAGGACACATGCCATGGTGACGGAAGGCCCCAGCAAGTTCGCCATCGGCTAACAGACCGGTCTCCCTCATGACATCCGTACGCAACATCTGCAACCGACCTGGAGGATTGCCGATGGGACAAGGTGGCTCCGTTGGGAAAAACTCGCGAGCAGGATCAGCCCATAGCGGCGCATCAATAAAACCCCGCTCCGGACTCTGAAGTTTGGCAAGAAAGGTGGCAGCATCCAGATCACCACCGGTGAGGACAAGTGCCTGCTCTTTAGTTACAAAATCTCGCCCATCAATGAGGCTTCCCAGCATGCCAATCAGAGGATTAGCCACCATGATTTTCACCATCGTAGCAAGCCAACAGCCAGGGTGCTCCTGAATGACAACATCACTCTCCATAAACACATGCAGGGGACCCAGTCCAGGCAGACGCTCTTGATAAGCAACCTGGAAATTTGCAAAACTGTTTGTTGAAAATCGAACCACCTCGAAAAAAAGCCCACGCCGATCAAAAGCCTCGATCACTTCTCCCACCAAGGGAGAAGGGTGGGCATTATCAAGCAGAATGACACGGGCGGGGAAAAGCGTTTGGCGCCACAAAGCATCGAGGCACTGCCAGAGATAGAGGGGTCGACCAAACGAGGTCAGAAAAATAACCACCGGCTCCTCATCCAGCCAGGATGAATCCCTTGAGACATCGAAGTTTGGTGTAAGATCATTCATGGATTGAGTCCAGCTTGCTTGTTCTTGGCGAGGCGTTGGGCCATCTCGGCTGTGCGGGCGTTGGACCTCGGAACGGGAATGGCTGGATTATGCTTAATACCGGCAAACTGACACAAATCGATCAATGTTTGCGGATTATCCAAGCAGCCGTCAAACAATCGCCCTGGCGTTTCAGCAAAAAAATCGCGAATCGACTGATTGTGTTGAAGATAGACTGATTTGTAATGGGATTCATGGCCGAGAACGGACAACAGGCCAGGTTGCATTGGATCGCAATGCGGATCCTTGTCAATTAAGGCCTGCACATGGTGCTCTCTCTTGTAGATCCTTGCATGGATCTTGGTGGGCCCTGGGTTCAAGCCCCCGCTGTGATGACAGAGGGAGTCAAACCAATCATTGACATCCCGACTCAAGAGAATGTAACGCGCCGTGGGGAACCGCTCCGCCAGAACCCTATAGAAGTCGGGGCACCACCAAGGGTCGTCTTCAAAAATCTCGGCGGACTGGAACTCAGAACTGCGAAAAATAGCTTCATACTCTCCTTGCATCCAGAGCATCGTCCAGCCAAGGCGTGCAGATGTCGGGTAACCAGCCCGTTCCAAGCCATGGGATTCCAGCCAATCCCCCAAAGTGGTTGTGCCGTTGCGTTGCATCGATAAGCAGAACAAAGGGTCGGGACGTCTTGGCCTTAGCCCAAGGGGTTGGCGTTGACGGCGCTTCAGCTCGTCAACATGGTTAGCGTTGAGGCGAAGCACAGGGTCTGTGGAGACGGTCGTGGCAGAACCATCCAGCCAACCAACCGCAGGGCCTCCGAGCACCTCAGCGAGGATTTCCATCTCTGATTGGTAGGCGGCGTTAATCCGCGAACGCAAGGACAAAGGCATCGGAGAGGGGCTCAGTGCGCTATTCACACGCCGCGCCACCTCCATCGGATCGATGGGGATGGGGGGCAAACCAAGAAAGGCGTGGATGTCGCGGAGAACCGCCGCAGGCGTGTTCTGAATTCCCTCCATGAAGACGATCAGGATCTGAGTGGGATCGAAATGCTGGCAATAACGAAGGATCGTCTTGGAATACTCACCCCGAGGCCGGCCATTCGAGGAGTCGAACAACCGCATCGATGAAGCATCGCCCTCAGCAAGGCTTCCGTCGGCGAACTTCATCTGGCATTGCGACCAAAAGCGATCGACAGGATGGCGGAGCAGAACAATGAGTTTTACTTCAGGTGCAAGGGCGCGCATGTGGGCGATATCTTCGTCGCCGCAGATCGCGTAACGGGGAGTGATTTCACCAACCAATGCGGCGGGCGGTGCCCAGGAGAAGAGAAGCCGGTACCAGTCATCATCATGATCGATAAAATTAGTCATGGCAGAACATAGTGCCCTGGAGTATTCACCTTTGGTCACGTGCATCTGCACTTCTTTGAAAACTCGAAAGCGCCACTCCTCGTCAAGCGCCCGCTGCGTAGCCAGAATATGGGGATAATTAGATCCAGGTAAATTGCGATCAAAATAGTGTACTTCAGGCACGGGCGGCATCCATACACCTGAATGCCTGGCCAGATTGGTGCGCAACCAATAGGTGCCAGACTTCTGGGCACCAATGCCGATGAATTCAGGGCTTCGTGGTTGCATGTACTCCGGGAACAGAAAAACCCTCTCAGGGGTGAAGCATAAGCTGCTTAGCCTGAAAATTCCGTCAAAAGCCAGGAGTCAATCCCTACAGTGACCCCTGATCTGAGCCGGGGCAAGTTGGTTGATTGGTTCGAGTCGCTCCCTATCCACCTTCAAGCCTATAGTGTGTGATCTTGCCTGAAGCAGCCAGATCACAGCAGTGCCTCCACCCCCTCTGGCGATCCTCGGCGGTAATCCTGCCTTTGCCGAGCCTCGGCACGTCGGCACGCCGTTCATTCCACCCAGAGAGTTGCTGCATGCCTCTCTCGACGACATTCTTGACGCCCGCTGGCTTACGAACAACGGCTCGTTCGTGCACAAGCTGGAGCAACTGCTGGCCACCAGGCATGGCGTGAGCTATGCCGTGGCCATGTGCAACGCAACCATCGCGTTGCAACTTTTATTTCGCGCCCTGGGGCTGAAAGGGGAGATCATCGTGCCCTCATTCACCTTTATTGCGACGGCCCACGCCGCAATATGGGAGAAACTGGAGCCACGCTTTGTTGAGATCTCTCCCGAAACGCATTGCATCGATCCCGCGGCGGCCGCCGCGGCTATCAGTACGAAGACCGCCGCGCTGGTTGGGGTGAATCTATGGGGGCAACCCTGCGACGTAGCGAGGTTGGGCCAGATCGCGAACGACGCAGGAATCCCCCTGGTGCTTGACGCGGCCCAGGCATTGGGATGCCAAATAAAGCACCTTTCCAGAGAGCAGCCAACAGCTGTTGGCGCAGTGGCTTCGGTGATCAGTTTGCATGCCACAAAAGTGGTCAGCAGCCTTGAAGGCGGTGCGATTCTCACCAACGACGAAGCGCTTGCTGAAGAGCTTCGGCGTCTGAGAAACTTCGGCTTCGCCGGCTACGACACGGTGGTGTCTCTAGGTACTAATGCCAAGCTCAACGAGTTTTCTGCAGCATTTGCTATCAGAGGGCTGGAATGCCTGGATAACATCATCCAACACAACAGAAACATTCGGCTAATGTACCAGGAAAGCCTGGCGGATCTTCCAGGGGTGTCATTCCACGATCCACCCACATCGCCAACAGCAAACCACCATTACGCTGTGCTGATGGTTGATCCTACAGATTGCCCGCTCACTCGGGATGAACTGATGTTGACGCTATGGGCTGAAAACGTCCTTGCCAGGCGCTATTTCTATCCGGGTTGCCACCGCATGGAGCCCTACGCGAGCCGTCCAGCGTCCTGGCAGCCACACCTGCCGGCGACGGAAGCGGTGGCCGCCAGCGTGCTTGTGTTGCCCGCCAGTTCCGCCGTTTCTCCGCAGGATGTTGTGCTGATCAGTCAGCGGATTCGACAGGCGCTCCAGCAACATGGCGATGTGCGGGAGCGCCTCCAAACAAGTGCCTCCGCTTGAACAGCCCTCATTGCCCTACTTGTGCTGTTGCCCTGAACCCATGACCCGTTTTCTCTCCCGCCCACAAATGGAGGCCATGGGATTTGCAAGCCTTGGCGCCGATGTGAAAATCGACCGCCAGGCCGTGTTCATCAACCCCGACACGGTGTCCCTGGGCGACCACTGCCGCATTGATGCCTTCAGCTTGATCAGTGCTGGTCCCGAAGGAATTCAAATCGGCCGCTATGTGCACCTAGGGGCCTCGTGTCAGATCTTTGGTGGCGGAGGGGCGGTTGTACTCGAAGATTTTTCATGCCTCTCAGGCAGGTCATCAGCCTATACTTCTAGCATGAGCGGGCGTTTACTTGTAAATAGTTTCATACCCAATCCCACTCTTCCAGAGGCCTTTCGCTCCATGAGCCAGGGTCCCGTGATCCTTAGAAAGCACAGCTGTCTGGGCTGTGGTTCCGTTGTTTTGCCTGGAGTAGAAATGGGTTTTGGAAGCGTAGCGGGTGCCTTGACCCTCGTGCGTAAATCCTTGCCCGAAGGAGTTGTGATCTGTGGTAACCCACCCCAAGTTTTGTTGCATCGCAACCGGGCCGAATTGGAGCGGTTGGAGGAGGAGTTTTTTGCCTCGGAATGGGGCGAGCAAGAGGTCTGACGACCGACGGCATGGAGTTCTTCGAGCGTCATAGACCTGAGGTCAGTCTCCCCTCCTTTCTTGTTGCGCAGTGTGCAGGCTCTCTTTTCTCTCTTGTCGATGTTTCTGGCAAGCGGATCGTGCAGTCCATTGGTGGTGGTGGTGGCTTGCCATGATTTTGTCAACCTCAGCCCGCATCGTCGTTGTATATCCTGCTCGCCGGATTGAGGTTGAGGTTGATGGACTACAGCATGGACTTCAGATGCTCGATATCCAGTGGCTGGTTCCTCACCCCCACGGCCATGATCACCTGGTGGACACCATCAACCCTTCACCTGTCATTTGTAGCCCTGCAGCCAGCTGTCGTCGCTTTTCATGATGTGGCTATATGGATCCGAGAAGTTTCTCTGGGCCTGGGCGATAGAAGCTGACATTGGCCTGATGGGCCAGACCGCGTTGAAGCATCGCATCTGCGCCGGTAGGGAAACAAGATCGGGTGGATCCCTGCCTGCCTGCTCGGTCTTCTCCAGCGCCAGTTCCCTGACGACCTCTGCTTGCTTCTGTTCCTTGCCCGCCATCTTGCGGAGCTCCTCCTGCTCCTCAGGTTCACTCGCCTCAGCGACGGACGCTTCTGCTGCTGTTGCCTGTTCAGCGTGATCACGGGGACCAGCAGCATGACCGGCAGACCAAAAAGGCACCCATGATTTCATAGGAGTCCAAGCCCGCCTGAACCCCTTGGCAGGTCCTGTACTGGGTATGCCCAGTGGAGACCCCCAACCCCCGCTGGCTCGCAGCCAATCCTCCGCATAGTGCATTTGCCAAACTGCACCCAAAAAGAGGACGGATCTACCTCGGCTAGCAATAATACGTACTAAGAACGCAGGGATTTAAATGTCCAGAAAGGTGAGCACCAGCCAGATGGCGGACAGCCTGCAGTGGCTGTCCTTCGCTTTGATCCTGGTGTTTGTGGCTCAAGTCATCACCGCGCTGTTCCCGATTGCCCTGTTGCAACCTGAATGGATGGTGCGGGTGAGCGGCGCCCTGCGGGAGACAGCCAGCCTGCCGATGATGGCCCTCGCCCTGATCATGTTGGCAAATATGTTTGACGCCAAGGTGATGCCATCCCAACATTATCTCGGATTGTTCAGGCGCATCGCGACCTTAGCCGCCATTGGCTTTTTGCTATTGATCCCCCTGCAAACCTATGGAACAGTCGGGGGCATCCGCACCCAATTTAAACAGGGCCAAGCCCAGCTGGCTGGCTTCATCTCAGCCGGCAAGCTGGTGCAAAGTGCCAGCAACGAACAACAGCTGCGAGATGCCATTCGTGCCATCCCTGGGGCAGAGGAGTTGGCCAACCGCCCCCTTGGCGCCGATGTGCAAACAATCAAAACATCTCTTCTGGACAGGTTACGTGAATCCACTAACCGCCTGCAAAACCAGTTGAAAGCGGCTCGAAGCAAAGCCATACAAGACACAATCCCACCACTCATCCGTGATGCGGTCATTGCCCTGGGTTTCGCCATCGGCTTTGCTGGCATGGGTTACAGCAAAACTGGCCAGCCAACTCTCCTAAGACGCCTGGTGAAGGCCCGCAGCCCCCAACTTTCCAAAGGGCAAGAAGAAAGCACCGTTGCGACCGTTAACACGCCGCGACGAAGACGGGCGCCCCGATGGATGCCTCCTTGGCTCCGGTTTAGACCTGGCAAGTTTTTGGCCCGGTGGTTGAAGAAAATTGGTCTCCGGCTATGACACTGGTCGGTCGTTGATAGCTAATTGATCGGTGTTGTGAGTGCTGCAACTGACTATCGAGTCTCCCAGGGTATTCCCCTCCGGATTGTTCCAAGAACCGTAAGTGACACGCTCGCGTCATACGGCCCCAGCACCCACTCAGGACAGCACTGGCGCCGTACCAGAGTAAAAACAGCTCATATTGTTGAATCCTGATTCGTTTCAGAAGCTTTGCCCCATCGGCCGCGCAGCCGCTTGCACTATATCCCATCACTATGGTGGGATGTTTGTTGCCCTTACTGCTGCCGCGTCACTGCACTCCTCGGCAGATGACGGCACTTTTTGGCTCACTCGATCAAGAGTCTATTAGCGCGATGTGGATGCATTATCTATCAATAAAGGAGTACAGCTTGACAAATATGGCTGGCCTGGCGCCGCCTGGATCCTGGGCTAGGCCCCCTTTGCCGCTGCCAACGCCCCTGCTTCGCTGCAACGGTTTCGGTGCTACGCCTCCGATACAACGCCTAGGAGCCTGTCGCACATAACCCACCCACAACCTCTCCGCAGACGCCCTTAAATCTGCCCAGATCCCTGTGACTGCAACGGTTTTGGGTGATAAACTGGCCTATGCGCAAGCCCAAGACTTTCCGTCCCTGGAACCCG
>JAPLID010000171.1 GCA_026389285.1 Cyanobacteriota bacterium | reverse complement strand
CATAGGTGATCAGGGTTTTCTGGCCCGCTACGGTGGCGATGAGTTTGCCATTCTCATCGACCTAGAAGTCTGGCATGGTCTCGAACCAATCAACGTCAACAATCAGCTGTGGCAGCTGGCCCACGAGATCGGCAAGCAATTTGAACGACCCACGCTGGTTGACGGCAGCCTGATTGAAATCAGCCTCAGCATCGGCATCAGCATTCTGGATCCGAACAGCCTTGACAAAACCTCGGCTCTGCGCAATTGCGACCTGGCCATGGCCGAGGCTAAGCGTAACAAATACAGCCGGATTTCGATCTTCACCCTGTTAGAAAACGCCGCCGAGTCAGCCGATTATGAGCTCTACACCGATCTGCTGCAAGCGATCCGCGATCGGCAGCTCACCGTGGTGTTTCAGCCGATCGTCGACGTGCATCGCCAGCTCCATGCCGTTGAAGCCCTGGCCCGCTGGCATCATCCCCAGCAAGGCTGGATCAACCCAGAACTTTTCGTGGGCCTGGCCGAACGCTATCGAAAAATCAACCTACTGGGCGAAGAACTGCTGCGGTTGGCACTGGATGATTACGCCAGAATCGTCAGCAGTACCAGCCCAGATATTCGGCTATCGGTGAACATCAGCCCGTCGCAGCTGCAGGATCCCAACCTCGCTGAACGGATCGAGGAGCAGCTGCGCAGAGTCGGGGTACCGGCCACCTCCCTCACGATCGAATTGACGGAACAGGGGGTGATTGAGGCCAGCTCGGTTGTGACCCGCAACATCAGAACGTTGCGCCAAAAAGGGAGTCGCCTTTCGCTGGACGACTTCGGCACCGGTTACTCCTCCCTCAATCTGCTCAACAGCTTGCAGCCGGATGAAGTCAAGATCGATCGCTCGTTTGTCGAGGCGATGAGCCGCGACAACTACGCCAGTCAGATCGTGATGCTGCTCAGTCAGATGGCACCGTCGATGGGCCTGGAACTGGTCGCCGAAGGCGTCAGCAACAGCCAGAGCTTCGAGCTGCTGCAACGCCATGGCATTCGCCATTTTCAAGGTTTTCTGTTCAGCCCTGGCGTCCCTGCGGGTGAGATCCGCGCCAGCTACCTGCCGATCGAAAGCGGCGAATAGCCCTTTGCCACAGGATCCAACTCCTGATGATTGCCGGCGTTGAGCTTGTCAGGCCCCAGCAGCTGGAACGGTTGCAGCCAGGCCAGCTCAGCCGCGGGCGACGCCGGGTCGATCGACGAAAGGCTCCTGGGAATCGGCGGCAGCGGAAGGTAACGCCATGATTGGGGTCGCGATCACCTGATACGGATCGGGGCCTAAAGGCCGTCTCTGTCAGCTGATGCCGACAGAACAGGCATGAATACCCATGGCCACCCCCTTCGTTCAGGGCAAAAATGGTGACATCAACACGGGAGGTCCAGAGATGGAAGACACGCCACCCAATCGGCCTTCAGGAGTGCGCTGAGCGCAGGCCCCTGCTCCAACAGTCTTGTTCCGATCTGCGGTTTCCCGATTCCTCGCGAATCACCCGATGCGCCGTTCACAGCGGCCTGCCACCTCCCTCAAGGAGTCCTCGCATGGCAGACCGCAGCAGGTGCCCCCGAGTTCACGGAAACCGATCCCATGGATCCCCGGCCCCAGGTGCCACCTTCGGCAACTCCGCACCAAACCGAACGTTTGATCAACGCAACCGTTGACGACATTCCGATGGCGAACGCATGACGGTCTGATCCCAGCCCGGCCCTGAGCAGCCATTCGTCCGAATCAACTCATTGAACCGTTCCCAGGCCCGGCCCCCTTCAGGAGTCGGGCTTTATTTTTGGGGTTAAGCTCATAACGTTTTTCCGGATTGTCATGCTGATTGGGGAGGTCTTTCTTGAGGCAATGTCCACGGGCATCGTCACCCAGGCGGAGATCGATTGGCTGACCATCAATCAGGTGAACTTCAGCCGCGAAGAAGAGGCGAAAGCACTGCAGATCGGTCGCCTTCTCGATGGAGGCCAACTGCAGATCGGTTGCCGCATGCTCGGCAAGACAATGTCTTGATCAATGGCTTGATCAATGGCCTGATCAATGGCCTGATTCAGCTGCCTGATCAGCTGAGAGAGCCGCCGCAGCTGGAGCCACCACCGGCAGTGCAACCCCAGCAATGCTCCGCGACCCGCACCGCAGCCCCGGCGGGATCCAGCGTGAGCAGATCCCTGAGATGGGCCCGGTCGCTGGCGCAGGCACTCTCAGGGGCACCAAGCTCGATCCGGCTGAGGCCAAGCTCCAGCATCTGGTTGAAGTCACAGTCGTGCAGATGGCCCTGCCAGTCGACACTGATCAACTCGCGACACATCACGGCTTCGAGATTGGCCGGCCGGTGCTGCTGGCGTAGCAGCTCCAGGTAGTCATCGAGCTGACCCGTGGCCTGCAGCACGGCCTTGAACCGCTGGATCGGCATGTTGGCCAGGGCATAGAGACCGCTGAACACCACGCCGTGGTCGCGGAGAAGCACCCGCCGGTAGTCGGCTTCCAGGGCCGCCTGGGGCGGAGGCAGCACGGGCCCCTGGGGGTTGAACACCAGATAGAGCTCCAGGGGTGAGCCGGCCTGCCCGTAGCCGAGCGCATTGGGCTGGCGCCGCGCGGCGATGCTGCGTCCGAACACGCCCTCCCCGCGCTGACGATCGACGTTGTCCTCGAGGTAGCAGGGCAGCGAGGCCACCACCGTCACCCGCTGCCGGGCCAGGAACGCGGCCAGATCCGCCTGGCCCGGCTCGCTGAGGATCGTGAGATTGCAGCGATCGATCACGGCGGCGCCGGCTTCGCGCCCGGCCTCGACCAGGGCCCGGAAACCGGGATGAAGTTCGGGGGCGCCACCGGTGATGTCCAGGCAACCGATGCCCCTGGCCTGCAGCACCCTGGGAATCAGCTCCAGGGTGGCTGGCTCCATCATCTCGACCCGGCTCGGCCCGGCTCCCACGTGGCAGTGGCTGCAGCTCTGGTTGCAGCGGTAGCCCAGGTTTACCTGCAGGGTGGCGAGGGGGCCGCGGCGGATGGCCGGGAAGGGCGCGCGGGCAAGGGTGCTGATCATGGGCGAGAGGGTAGGGCGCAGCAATCAGCAGTGCCGGATCCGGCCTACAACGGTGCTGAAGCCCCCCAGGGCCTCCACCCTGCCTGCCGTTCCATGACCCCGACGCCCCCCGACCTGCTCGTGATCAGCGCCAGCAACGGCGAAAATCTGAAACTGGCCGGACGCTTCGCCGCCTGCGGCCGCTCCCGGGGGCTGACGACCGAGGTGCTCGATCTCACCGAGGAGTCCCTGCCGTTGTTCACCCCCCGCCAGCTGGCCGCCGCCGGAGTGCCGGTGACGATCGCTGCCCTGGCGGACCGGCTCCTGGCAGCCCCCCGCTGGGTGATCTGCGCCCCCGAATACAACGGCTCGATTCCGCCGGTGCTCACCAACGCGATCGCCTGGCTGTCGGTGCAGGGGGAGGACTTCCGCAGTCTGTTCAATGGCCGACCGATCGTGATCGCCAGCCATTCGGGTGGGGGTGGCTTTGCCGTGCTCACGGCCATGCGCATCCAGCTGGCCCATCTCGGCGCCCATGTGGTCGGACGCCAGCTCATCAGCAACAGCAGCCGGCCGGCCCGGGACGAAAGCATCGAGGATCTGGTCGATCGTCTGCGCCAGCTGGAGCCCATCCAGCTCTGAGCCCCTGCCTGGGGCAACCACCTAAGGAGCCAGGGAGCGTCCCCGCCAGCCACCAGTGGGTGAGCGGCCGGCAGCAACCATGGCCAGGCAAGCCAGAGCCAGGGCAGCGTGAACAGCTGCACCACCAAGGCTCCGGTGGCCAGCAGGCACCGCAGGCGCAACCCCCGGCCCTTGATCGCCCGGGCCAGGGCCAGATCCACCACCACCTCACCGGCCACCGCCCGATGCCCCCCCACGGCTTCGTAGGCCGCGCTCCGGAACAGCATGAACGGGATGGCCGCGGACCCGCCGCGAGCAACGCAAAACGTGGATCGCCGGCGGCCGCCTGCACGGCCAGCTCTGCGGTGCCGTTCGTGGAGTCGTCATCGACCACCAGCAGGGACCAGCTGCGGCAGGGGGAGCGCCACACAGCAGGATGGGTGGGTCGAAGCCGATGCCATGGCCCGCTTCCTGGTGGTGCTAAAACCGCGCGAATCCGTCCCATCTCGGGATCTGATCAGTGCTATGGACCCTCTGGTGAACCAGTTGGGGGCCCAGGTGGACCACCGCACCCCGGCCCATCTCAGCGCCATGCTGCGCGACACCGGTGACAACCTGCGGCTGCAGCTGTTCGCCGATGTGCAGGCCAAGGCCCAGGGGCCGGTGCTGGAGCTGGTGCTGATGAGCCGCGAACCGATGGGCCGGGGCGCTCCCCACACCCTGCAACGGTTCGTCCACCTGGTGGAGGTGGCTGCCGACACCATGCCCGGTCTGGATCTGGTGTTCCGGTCCGACCGGGATGGCCCCCTGCCAGATCGAGGCTGAACCGATGACACCGATCAGCGTTCGGAGCCTCGGCTCCCTCTCCACCCCTGCCCAGCTGATTCCGCCGCGGGGCTATCGCCCCCTGGCCTGGCTGGGCCTGATCGCCAACGGGCTGACCATCCTCCTGGCGCTGGCGGTGATCCTGGTGGATCCCACCTGGCGCATCACCCATATCGCCCTGGGAGCCGGGGCGGTGCTGCCCTGCGCGGCCGTAGGCATCGTCGCCTGCATTGCCCTGCTGCAATGGCGGCATTGGGGCCAGGTGGTGGCGATCGTCGCCCTCTCGATCAGCCTGGCGATCAGCCTGCCCTACGGCATCGTGCGGCTCGTGCTGATCCCCGGCGACCGCCCCTTGGTGGCGATCCTGGCGACCGTGCTGTGGAGCCTGAATGTGGCCGTGCTGGTGTTCTGGTGCCGGCCGACGGTGCGCCGCTATCTGCGCTGAGCAGCCAGCCCCTCGGAGGCGACCCCGGTTCATTTTGTAGCAATGGCGCCATCAGGGGGGCATCTCGGGCACTTTGGATGGGTGACTACGCAGAGATGTTCTCCGTGCCCAGCCCCCAACGCCTCGCCGTGCTGCAAAGGATCCAGCAACGCCAGCCCGTGGCCACGCCCCCGATCCAGAAGCTCGATGAGCTCTGGGCCAGCGATGTGTTCACCCTCGACCGCATGAAGGCGGCGCTGCCGAAGGACATCTACAAGTCCGTGCAGCGCACGATCAAGGAGGGCAGCAAGCTGGATGTCTCGGTGGCCAATGTGGTCGCCCAGGCGATGAAGGAGTGGGCCACCGCCCGGGGAGCCCTCTATTACTCCCACGTTTTTTATCCGCTCACCAACCTCACGGCCGAGAAGCACGACGGCTTCATCGCCCCCCAGGGCGACGGCAGCGCCATCGCTGAGTTCACCGGCAAGCTGCTGGTGCAGGGCGAACCGGACGGTTCCTCGTTCCCCAACGGCGGCATCCGCTCCACCTTCGAGGCCCGCGGCTACACGGCCGGGATGTCACCAGTCCCGCCTATCTGATGGAGACACCCAACGGTGTCACCCTCTGCATCCCGACGGTGTTCGTCTCCTGGACTGGGGAGGCCCTTGACCACAAGACACCGCTGCTGCGTTCGATCGCCGCCGTCAACAAACAGGCCCAGCGGCTGCTGCGTGTGATGGGCGAGGTGGATATCGCCCCGGTGAACTCCAGCTGCGGCGCCGAACAGGAGTATTTCCTGATCGACAGCGCCTATGTGCCGCTGCGCTCCGATCTGTTGCTGGCCGGACGCACCCTGTTCGGGCGCCCCTCCGCCAAGGGACAGCAGTTCGATGACCACTACTTCGGCGCCATTCCCGAGCGGGTGCAGGTGTTCATGCAAGACGTGGAGCGCCAGCTCTACAAGCTGGGCATTCCTGCCAAGACCCGCCACAACGAAGTGGCCCCAGGTCAGTTCGAGATTGCGCCGTTCTTCGAGGCGGCCAACGTGGCCACCGATCACCAACAGCTGACGATGACTATTCTTCGCAGCACCGCGAAGAAGCATGGCCTCACCTGCCTGCTGCATGAAAAGCCCTTCGCCGGCATCAACGGCTCCGGCAAGCACGTCAACTGGTCGATCGGGAACGCCACCCAGGGCAACCTGCTCGATCCCGGCCACACCCCCCACGAGAACCTGCAGTTCCTGCTGTTCTGCGGCGCCGTGATCCGCGGCATTCACCTCTACGGACCACTGCTGCGGGCGGCGATCGCCACCGCCAGCAACGATCACCGCCTCGGAGCCAACGAGGCACCGCCGGCGATCATCTCCGTCTACCTGGGCAGCCAGCTGGAGGATGTCTTCAACCAGATCCGCGAGGGGCGCCTCACCGACTCCACCATCGGCGGCATCATGGACTTCGGCGTCGACACCCTGCCCGAGTTCCCCAAGGACGCGGGCGATCGCAACCGCACCTCCCCCTTCGCCTTCACCGGCAACCGTTTTGAGTTCCGCGCCGTCGGCTCCGGCCAGACCGTGGCCGGGCCACTGGTGACCCTGAACACCGTGCTGGCCGACTCCCTCGATTGGGTGGCGGGGCAGCTGGAAGGCAAGATCGCCGGCGGCAGCTCGATCGAGAGCGGCGCCCTGGCGGTTCTGCAGGAGGTGATGCAACAGCACGGCGCCGTGGTGTTCGGCGGCAACGGCTATTCCGAGGAGTGGCACCGTGAAGCGGTTGAACAGCGCGGTCTGGAGAACCTGCGCACCAGCGCCGACGCCCTGCCGGTGCTGAAGCGCGACAACATCCGCGACCTCTTCTCCCGCACCGGCGTGCTCACACCGGTGGAACTGGAAAGCCGCTACGAGGTCTGCGCTGAGCAGTACATCCTGGCCATCGAGGTGGAGGCCAAACTGGCCGTGCAGATCGCCCGCACCCAGATCTATCCCGCCGCCCTGCGCTATCTGGGGGAACTGGCCGGTTCGCTGCAGCTGCAGAGCTCCATGGGCCTGGCGATGTCGCCGGAAACCTCCCAGCAGGTGGCTGCTTTCGTGCAACGGCTAGATAGCCTCTGCGGCCAGCTCCAGGCTGCCTTGGATTCCGCCCCCCACAGCACCGATGCCCACCTGCGCTACAGCGCCGACACCGTGGTGCCGTTGATGGATCAGCTGCGGGCGGCGGTGGATGGCCTGGAGGCCCTGGTGGATGACAATCTCTGGCCCTTGCCCACCTACCAGGAGATGCTGTTCATCCGTTGAGGGCAGCGCGCTTTGGCGACAAGGGAAAGGAAGATAGGCGGGTTCCGATCATGGGAGCCGCCCAGCCATTCCCAGGCTGACCAGGATCAATCCGGCCGGACGAAGAACACGTTTCGGCTGATCCCGTTGTTGTGACGTCCAACTCGCAGCCGACGGGCCAACCCGCCAGACGGGATGATTGGGGCGGTTCGACAACCCCGAACTCCCGGGCTCCCTGCCGCTGATGGGCTTCAACCGCAGCCTCCGTCATCACAGCCTGAAGGCCAGGGAGGTGCTGCCTTTTTATGACAGCGTCTTCGCGGTGGCCTTCACCCTGCTGGCCTTCAATCTTCCGGATCGTCTCGGTGCCGCGACTGGGTCGCCCCAGCTGCTCGATATCCTCGGGTGGTACGGGCTCAGCGCGGTGGCGGTGTTCCTGTACTGGCTCAAGCTGCGGCGGCTGGTGCTGCTGGATCGGTTCCTACAGCTACCCCAGCTGGGGCTGATCGCCCTCGGGCTGCTGACGGTGGTGCTGGTGCCCAAGCTGGCCAGCCTGGTGCTGCGTCACGGCGTCGGCACGGGCACCCTGCTGCAATGGACCCTGGCCCAGGTGGTGAACACCACCTGCCTTGGTTTTCTGTTGCTGTTCAACGTGGTCTGCCTGGTCTACGCCCTGAGCCTGCAGGCCCGCCGCAGCCATCGACGCCGCAGTGACCGGCTGCTGCAGGGCGTGATCAACACCCAACTGTTGGGGCTGATGGCGATGGCGGCGTTGGTGGTACTGGAGCTGTGTTTCACCTGGTTCGATAACCAGTACATGTTCCTGCTACCCCTGATCCTGGTGGCTGAGGAAATCAGCGTGCTTCGGGTGGTCTACCGCCACTCACCGCCGCTGCCCCGATGAGCGGGCGGCCCTCTCCGAACCACCGGGGCCTGCGCAGCCAGGAGGTGCTGCCGCTGTTCGATGCGGTCTTCGCGGTGGGCTTCACCCTGCTCGCATCCAGTGTGCCCGAGCAGCTGGTGATGGGGATCCATGGTATTGGCAGCCTGCTGCTGGCGATCGCAAGCTTCCTGCTCAATGGCGTCGCTGTCCTGCTGTATTGGTTCAAGTTGAGGCGACTGCTGGTGATCGCCCGACGGCTGAACCCGTTCCAGATGGTTCTGGGCTTCGCCAGCATGCTGACGATCGTGGTGTTACCCAAGCTCTCAGCTCTGGCCCTGATCTACGGCGGCGGCTCTGGAAATCTCAACGCTTGGACCCCATCCCAGGAGGTCAACGTGGTGTTTCTTGGCGCCCTGTTTCTGTTTGATGGCCTCTGCCTGCTGTTCGCCCTCAGCTTGCGCGGCCACGGCCCGAGGGCGAGCCACACGCACCAGGAACTGACGACGGCGATCAAGGCCCAGGCGATCGGCTTTGCCGCCCTGGTGTCGCTGGGCGCCATGGAACTGTTGTTCAGCTGGTTCAACAATCAATACGTGTTGCTGGTGCCCCTGGTGCTCCTGCTCGAAGAGCTTCTGGTGGCTCGCAGCTTCAGCCGCAGCTCGCCACTGGCCCGGCGATGACCCCAGCCCGGGTCCACCCAGATCCGTAACAACGACTACCAACTGATCCCGCGTGAAAGTTCATCGTGAACCTTTACTCGGGAGATCGCCTTTGGAGCTGGCCCTCGTCGCCGCCGCCCCTGACCTGGCACTGCGCAGTGCCAACAACGGCTTTGTACTGCAGAGCGCGGCCTTGGTGCTGATGATGACGCCGGCGCTGGCGATCTTCTACGGCGGCTTCGTGCGCAGCCGCAACGTGCTCAACACGATGGCGATGAGCTTCGCCGCCATGGCCGTGGTGAGTGTGCTCTGGGTGCTGTACGGCTGGAGCCTGGCCTTCGCCCCCGGCAGCGGTCCGCTGGCGCCCTTCATCGGCGATCTGCGCTGGGCCGGGATCAGCAACTGGATGGAAACGACGGCCGATGGCAGCCTCAGCCAGGGGGCCGTCGCCCTGTTCCAGGCCACTTTCGCGATCATCACGCCGGCCCTGATCTCCGGTGCCGTGGTCGAGCGCCTCAACTTCCGGGCCTGGCTGGTGTTCCTGGTGCTGTGGAGCACGCTGGTGTACATACCGCTGGCCCACATGGTCTGGGCGCCCGGGGGCTTCCTCGGCAGCGGTGGCCTGGGTGCCCTCGATTTTGCCGGCGGCCTGGTGGTGGAACTGGCCTCGGGGATCGGAGCCTTGGTGATCACCCTGGTGGTGGGCCCCCGACGCACCTATCCGCTGCATGGGGCTCCGCCCCACAACGTGCCCCTGATCCTGCTGGGCGCTGGCCTGCTGTGGTTCGGCTGGTTCGGCTTTAACGGTGGCAGCGGCCTGGTGGCCGGCAACCTGGCCTCCCTGGCCTGCCTGACCACCAACAGCGCCGGCGCCGCCGCTGCCCTCACCTGGATGGCGATCGAGACCTGGCAACGGGGCAAGCCGACGGCAGTGGGGGTGGCCACCGGAGCCGTGACCGGGCTGGTGGCGATCACCCCGGCCGCCGGCTTTGTCTCTCCGCTTTCGGCGCTGCTGATCGGCGCCATCGCCGCCGGGGTCTGCAGCTGGGCCCTGCAGGTCAAGTCCCGGCTGCACCTGGACGACACCCTGGACGTGTTGCCCGTGCACGGTATCGCCGGCCTGCTCGGCACCCTGCTGACCGGGGTCTTCGCCCTGCGCAGCCTCAACCCCGCCGGCGCCGATGGCCTGATTGCTGGCCAGGGCCGCCAGCTCTGGCTGCAACTGCAGGCCGCAGGTTTCACGATGCTGTGGGTCGGTGTCGGCACCTATGCGGTGCTGCAGATCATTCGCACCTGGCTGCCCTTGCGGGTCAGCGACACGGAGGAGCGCCAGGGACTGGACATCAGCGCCCACGGCGAAGAGGCCTACAACACCGAGTTCACGGGCTGAGCCGCGCCAGCAACTGCCAGGCACCCCCTTGCCGTTCCCTCCACACTCACGATGGCCACGTACCTGATCACCGGCGCCAACCGCGGCATCGGCTACGAATACTGCCGGCAGCTGCAAGAACGGGGAGAAACGGTGATCGCTGCATGCCGGACCCCATCGGAGCTCCTGGAAGCGCTGGGGGTGCGGATCGAGGCGGGTGTCGACATCACCAGTGATGAAACCGTCAACAACCTGGTGCAACGGCTGGGCGGACTGGCGATCGATGTGCTGATCAACAATGCCGGAATTCTGGAGACCACGAACCTGGTGAACCTCGACATCGAGAGCGTGCGCCGTCAGTTCGAGGTCAACGCCATCGGTCCCCTGCGTCTGACCCGGGCCCTGTTGCCAAATCTGCACCCGGGCTCCAAGGTGATTCTGATGACCAGCCGCATGGGCTCGATCGACGACAACAGCTCTGGCGGCTCCTATGGCTATCGGATGTCGAAGGTGGCGCTCTGCATGGCCGGCAAATCGCTGACCATTGACCTGCAGCCCCGGGGTATCGCCGTCGCCCTGCTCCACCCCGGCCTGGTAAGCACCCGCATGACGCGCTTCAATTCACAGGGCATCTCGGCCGCGGAAGCGGTGCAGGGCCTGATCGAACGCATCGACGCTATTACGCTGGCAACCACCGGCAGCTTCTGGCATGCCAACGGCCAACTGTTGCCCTGGTGAGGGAAAGCCGGAATCAGCGGCAGAAACAGCCAGGCACCGTGGCAGCTGGAGCTGATAGGCGACGAACCGATCAGGGGCAAGAGCCCCCCTTTCCCATAACTTTGGCGTAGAAATGTTTGACCGCCTTGGCAAAGATCACCACCCCGACAGATGAACCGGCCCCTGTCCGATCAGCATTGGCTGAACGTGCACTAGGACAAGACCCTTCTCTCCCATCTGCTGAAGAAGGTGGAACAGGCACAAGGCGTGGCGATCGCCCGCTCTGGGGTGCAGGTTGAGCAACTGGTGGCCTTGCAGGCTCCGGCCCGGCCGACGGCGGCGCCTGGGGCGATGCACGGCCAGGTCGCGCTGGCCGATGGTTTCGATGCGCCCCTGGATGAGCTGTTTGAGGCGCTGCCGTGACCCAGCGGCTGCTTGACATCCATCTGGCTCTGAAATGGCTGAGCGGCGATCCATGAAATCCAGCTCCCTAAGGGGGATCTGAACCGAAAAGCCATTGGAACTGGAATGGGTCGCCTGAGATTCGAACTCAGGACCAATCGGTTAAGAGCCATCCGAATTTCGCTCAGACCCATTGCGCTGCACAGGGTCTGGTGAAAAAGTTCCTCAAAAACGTTCCTCAAGGGGATTTTTGTAGCCATCCTTCACGCGTCTGCAAGCCGGCGTGAGATCGACTTGAGACAGACTGAGCCGGCCCATCCGAGGCTCCAGCTGGGCCTCGTCGCCCTGCAGCAGAACTGGCTCTGAGGCTTGTAGTCCCTCATGGCTACCTCCAAAGCGCCAGCTCGCAGCGGTACAGATGCCAGAGCAGGTGAGAGCGGCGGCAGCCGGCGTTCTTGGGTACCAAATGGCGGCCGGGTTTGAGCAGGCCGCTGCGCTTGATTGCAAACAGCGTGGAGCGGCGCAGAGCTCTTCGGTGGTGAGGCAGGGGTTGGTGAGGGGGGCATGGCAGCAGGGGCTGCCGGGGAGGAGGCAGCGGGGGAGGCTACCCAGGGCTGAAGGGGCCTATACCCTTGCATTCCATGGAAGGGCTGTGGAGATAGCAATCGCTGCCGATGACTTGGAGCGAGGCGTACAGGTGCTTCTCGGACCCGTGAACCAGCTTGAAGGTGGGAAGCATGTACAGGCGAGGCTAGTCTTAAAGGAGATTTTCACCCAAGGTCAGGATGGAGCCGAGATGGTTCTCAGAAAGGACGAGCCAGGAGCTGGTGGTTCGCGGAACCTGCCAATAAAGAGTTAGGCAAGCGCTACCAGGCGAGAGACCGCTGAGGACTCATCTCACAGAGGTTTTGTGCTCCTCCCCCAAGTCCGTGATCGACATGACAACTACAACTTCATGGACTACCACACGTACAAGCGATAGTGGGACGCAGACCTTGTGCTGGATCTGGCAAATTCAGACATATAGCCCTAGGCCCGTGCAACTAGATAGCCGGGCATGGCAACTCTTATTCGAAACATTCAGGGGCCTTAGAGATGAGGCAGACTGGTCAGCAGCAACACAAGACCCCCCATGTTTTTCGCATCCTCACGAGTCCTATCCTCTATGTTGCTGATCAGCTCGATTGCAGCTGCCGTCCCGATCGAGGCAGAAGCGCAGGAATGGTCAGTCCAACGCTCAAGTGCCCCCAGGCGATGGCAGACATGCCGGCTTGTTTCTCCCAAGTTCTCAGGTCCCTGTCGCGTCACATTCATAACTCAAGGCTCCAGCTCAATGAATCTCCACTTTGACCTCGACGAATCAGGAACCCAGGGTCTGAGTTTTGTGATCCCTATAGACGGGCAGGAACGTGGAGGTCAGAGGGTGTTCATGGCTGTGGCGCAGCGCTTCCAAGGGAATGACGTGGCCGAGGTGCTCGGGTCCTGTTCGATTCTTGAAGACTCGATACGCTGCATTAACAGTGACGGCACATTTAGCGCCCAAGCCTACCGACCACTGCCATGACTGTCAGAATGCCCCGAATGGGCCTATCTACTTGGTGATGCGCCTGTATTGGCCGAAAACTGAAAACCGTTAATGCTTCCGCCTGGAGCAGGCACCTGGAATCCCCGGGGGCTGATCCGAGTCCGATAGTTCAGTTGTCAGGCATGACGATGTCTACTAAGGCACCAGTTAGCTGCCCAACAACGCCATCCACCTGAGCCACCATCCCATGATCTGTGATTACACCTCTTGGCCACTGCGGCAGGTGATGGCGAGCGTTCACCCCACTGGCTCCAGCACATCCAGAACCGCCATCATCTCCCCTTCCGGTTGCTTAAACAGCCGCTCACGTACGTCAGGATCCAGGCTACAGAGATGCTCTAAAAGCTGCGCCAGGCAGTGCTGGGCGCGGCGATACAGGTCGTTGTCAATCACCAAGACCGACAGGGGATCGCGGCAGACCGGACTGCAAACGAACAGGCGCAGCGCGCGGAACTCGGCCCGATCGACGGCCACGGACCTTGGCTCCTCCTGGTGTCCATGGGACGGGGCAGGGGTCGCCAAGGGGCTGGCAGGTTGACCCGATCGGGCCTGGCTTGACGCTACGGCCGGCGCCTTCGGTCGAGACACCACGGCTGCCTTGGTTTGAGACCGTTGCTGTGCGCCCCGATGCGGCTGAGGAATCACCCCCAGGGCCTCCTGCAGCCGCCGCTCCGCCCGGTGCCGCAGGGCGCCGCCTGAAGGCAAGGCCTGCAGAAGTTCACGGGCCTGGTTCTCGATCCGCTGCAGCAGCGACCAGTCGTCGGGATGCACCTCCAGCGGCTTGAGCAACCGATCGAGCTCCCAGGGCAGCCAGAGCTGCGCGCCAGCCATTGCCAACCTCATTGTCCACCAGCCGCCCCGAGCCGGCGAATGCCCTCATGCGCCAGACGGGGCCCCAGGGCAATCCGGTGGCCAAAGCATTCAACGGAGCGGCTCGGGCTTCTGGCGCAGCTGCCACCACGGTCGTGACGCGGGCGGTGCAGGTGGCCACCGGCTCGATAGCCACCGCCCGGCCGCAAAGCACAGCTGCCGCCAATGCCTGCCAACCGATAGCTGCTGCTGAGCTCGATCTCGCCACGATCCAGCAGCTTCAGGAGCGCATCCGAGCCCTACATCCCGAGCAGGTGGCCGCCTTCTCCCAGGCCTTCTGCAGCGCCTTTCAGGTGCCTGAATCCATGCCCTCGATCGCTGGCCTGATCACCGGGCAGACACCGGCTCTGGATTGAGCAGTATCTGGGCCAATGCAGCGGCAGTTGATGCCGTTCGGCCATTGCAGCCAAAGTGGGCCGGAGCTTCCGGCCCTTGGCAATCGTTCCGCTCGATACAACGCCCTTTCTCCAAGAGCTGATCTATGCGCCATTCCCTCGGCCGCATCGTCGCCACCGCTGCCGTTGCGGCATTCGTACCCCATGCGGTGATCACTGGCCTGCTCGATCGCCACGCCGCCCGGGACTGGGGCGATCTGGACGCTGACGACAAGGCCGCCAATGATGCCGATGCCAGCCACGCCGAAGGCCGCCTCTTCTCCAGCTACGACACCCCTGAGCACGGCACGATCTGGGTGATCACCGAAGACCTGCGAGGAGAAGCAGACGGCCCGTTCACCACGGTGTTATTCCCTGACGACTACTGAATAGCCCAAACTGTTTGCGGGCCTGCCGCCAGACGTGGGGCCGACATCAAGCAACGGCGTCAATCAACCTGCGGCGCAGGTCGTGGGCCGCAACACACCGCCCCCACCCAAAACCAGCCCCCGGGCGCAGTGGCGGGCCACCCACCGCGCTGCCCCTCGGAACCAGTATTATGACCGTATTACAACCCGAGACAAGCGATGCGGACGATTTCCGTACGCCTCGATGACGGCAGCGAGGCCAGGCTCGACAGCCTCTGCCAGTCCCTCGGACTCAGCCAGACCGAAGTCGTCAAGGCTGGCCTTGAATCGCTGCAGCGCCAATCCGCCAGTCCGGCCTCCCTGGCCGAGCGCCTCGGGTTGATCGGCGGTTTTTCCAGCGCATCCCCAGGCAACGGCACCACCAGCAGGGGGCGGGACCATTCGGCGCTCTTGCGCCAGAAGCTCGACCGGCAACATCAAGATCAACAGCGCAAAGAGCCGCAGACGTGAGTAGCTCCAGCTTTCGCGGTGCCACTCTCATCGACACCGGCCCCCTGGTCGCCTGGTTCGATCGCAGTGACCAGGACCATGGGGCCTGTGCCTCTTTTTTTCTGGAGCACAGCGGCGCTTTCGTGTCCACCTGGCCGGTGCTCACTGAGGTCTGCCATCTGATCCCGGCGGCTATGGCACCACGCTTTCTTGAGTGGGTCTCGCTCGGCGGCCTGAGCATTCCTGAACTGAGTGGATCCGCCCTGGAGTTGATGGCGAGCTGGATGCGGCAGTACGGCGATCTGCCGATGGATCTTGCCGATGCCTCGCTCCTCTGGTTGGCCCATGAGCATGGGCTACGGCGCATTGCCACACTTGATCGATGCGACTTCGGCATCTATCGACTGCCTGGGGGAGATCAGCTCGACAACCTTCTGCATCCTTGAACGGGTTGTTGCTTCTTACTCCCTGGGGCGCTCGCCATCGCCCACGCGGAACTGAAACCATCCAACACAGCCCCCGGGCGCAGCGGCGGGCCCAATCCATGGCCGCCCCGCCCGGCAAGGGTCGGCCGCAGGACGACTCGCGCAGCCCTTGCCCAGGGGCGCAGCCTGGAGGGGACCGACTCGGAGCACACTTCAGGCATAAAAAAGAGCCGCCGCAGCGGCCCTTTTGGTACAAGCTGTTTCAACTTGGCGAGAGCCGCTCAGGCCATGATCCAGCCAAGACCCAGCAAGCTGCTCACTCCTCCATGTCAGGGGCACCGGCGGGAATCAGCCGGATCTGCTTCTTGCCCAGCTTGAGTTCAAACTCATCGCCGGGCTCCAGGCCGAGCATGGCCGTATAGGCCTTGCCCACCAGCAGGTTGCCGTTGCCCTGCACCGTGGCCACATAGCTCAAGGAGCGACCTGGCTTGCCTTTGCCGGCGCCGCTCTCGCCGAGGTTCACGCCTTTGGCCTCCAGCAGTGCCTCATAGAAGGCCGTGAAGTTGAGGCGTTCGCTCCCATCCTTCTTGTTGCTCACATAGCCGCAGCTGCGCACCAGCTCGGACTTGGAGACATCGCCGAGCTCCTTGACCTTGTCCAGCAGTTCTCTTTCTTTCAACATGGTGGATCCCCATCGGTACGTTTCAGCTTACCCAATCATCGCCCCAACAGCGCTAGCAGATGGTCGGACTTCCAAATCCTGGCTCATGAGATCGGCGCTGGATTCTGTCTGGCTTGCTGTCTGCGGGATGCTCCGGCGCTGATTTGCCGCCAGCAGCAAAGATCGCTCGTGATTTGGATGCATCAGTCATCGCTCTGCAGAGCGTCCGCGATGGCATGGCTGAGGGCAGCACGGTGTCGGCGCTCTGAGGCCTGGCCCCTACAGGTCGGGGCTTCTCGGCTGTCTTGATTGCGGATGCGACCCCATAGACAGCCGAGCAAAAAAATGGGCGCTCCGTATGGAGCACCCTGTCACCGTCTAGTGAACTTGGGGCTTGGCTTACACCGCCAACTCCAACCACCACCCCGAACCAACCCCTTCCACCATCCAGCGGCGGCCCCAGTTGCGTTCGGAATAGCGCTGGCTCTTGCCACTGCCGATCGTGGTGCTCACATAACCGCCGCCGACCAGGTTGGCCTCACCATTGGGGTCGTGCATCAGCACCGAGCGACTGGCGGGATCCCAGCCGATCACCAAACTCCAATGGCCGCCGCCTGCAGGAGCAGAGACAAGCCCGTGGTGCAACCACCCCACCGGAACCGGATACCCCAGCTTGAGCTGGGCGATCAGCTGCTCAAGGCGACCGTCGGTACGCAGCTCGGCCTGAGATAGGCAGCAGCCATGGCGCAGGTCGACGAAAAACACATCCGCAGGCCCTGAGCGCTGGCGCTATCGCGTTGGCACAAGTAGGGCACCGGCAGGCTGATCGCTTGCTGGAAGGAGTCGCTGTTGTTGCCGGGCTTCTGGGTCTGGTGTGCGGAGGCGGTCGGGGCCATGGGGGCGCGTAATCGGGCGCCAGAGGGTTCCGGGTCAGCGAGCCAACGGCCGCCGAAGATTCAGTACACCTCTCTCTCCCCCGGAACCCTCAGAAGTTCTCCGCAACCTCCGGGATGGAACCCCGCCGGCTGGTGGTCTGGATCGCGGCCGGCATCCTGGGTTTCCAGGGCGGCACCCTCGCCCTCGACCTGCTCAACTGCACCGTGCTCTCCTGGCTCTATGTGGGCCGCTACGGCCTGGAGCGGATGGCGCCCACCCACACCCTTGAGCAGAGACCACCGGCTGGGCTGGGTGATCCTGAAGCGGCAGGCACTGGACGGCCTCAACCGCAAGCAACCCGTTCAGCGCCCCAGGCACCCGCGCAGCCGAGCCCTGGGCCGGTGGCTCTGGATCCCACCGAGCTCTTGACCGGATGGCGACGCCTCAGCTCCGCGAGCAGGGACTTCGAGAAGTCCCGATCGTTCAGGCGGTAGCGCTGCACCCACTCCACAGGGAGGGGGAGGGCAAAGCGATGCCCCGTCTTGGTTTCATCTCGATTACGCCTGCGTCGGCCTCCACCTCTCCCGGTAGGCGATCGATGTGCCACACCTCATGGCCCCGCAGGCCAAAGGTGGCGATGACGGCCATCACCCAGCCCCGCAGCGGATCGCTCTGCTATAGCTGAACCAGCCAGGATTGGATTTCGTCGGTGCGGGGGATGAAGCGCGGGGCGGGAGCGCGCAGCTTGCCGGCGCCTTTCTTGAGCCGATCGACCTTGGCCTGCAGTTCTATTGGGCCGGAAGCAGGTGAAGGGATTGCGATCCCGTGCTTTGGGTCCACCAGGTGCGATCCAGCTCTGGACCATGGCGCAGATCTCGCCCCAGGTCTGATGTTGTTTCATCGGGCCGCTGGCCCTGGCGCTTTCCAGTTCGTCCCAGATCAGGACGGACCCACCCTGGACGCCGCGCTCGTGGGCCTTCGGCAGCAGGGCAGCCTGTTAGCGCCGGGGCGGAAGCGTGTCGTACACCTGGATGTAGGGGCTCCTGGGCGCCTGCTTGATCCGATAGCGGCAGCCTGCGGCCTGGAGCCGCAGCTGGGTCTGACTGAACGTGTCCTTTGCACGCATGACAGGGGGGCTGTCTCAACCCCTCAGTTTCGCCAGGGCTTGAGGAACTCAGTTCCTCAAAACTGTTACGCAGGGGGGCACCTGGCTAGGCGTTGGTACAGGTGCAAGCCAGATTCTGATCCGTCAAAAACCCCTGCGGTACCTGGCTTTTAAGCCAGATTGGGGGCCATGATTGATATGGGTCGCCTGAGATTCGAACTCAGGACCAATCGGTTAAAAGCCGAATGCTCTACCGCTGAGCTAGCGACCCGTTGAAGGGGCCCCGAGGGGCTTTGGCCAGGTTGGCGCCCCGGGGGGACCGCCCAATGACTGGCACATGAGAACGTATCACCCTGCCGTGCCCCTGCCGCAAGTGCTTCAGCCAGGCCGGACAGGGCAGGGCAGGGAGGAGCCAATCCTCGCCGAACCGCTGCGCAGTGGCTGGTGGAGTGGTTGGTGGAGCCGCAGCGGGCGGGATCGATCAAGAATGGCAGCAGCCACAGAGCAACCTTGGTTTCCTTTCCCTGGCCCGAGCCCCGGATCCATGCCGATGCCTGGGTGGCTCCATCGGCTGTCCTGATCGGTGATGTGCGAATGGAGGCCGGATCGAGTCTCTGGCCCTTGGCGGTGGCCAGGGGCGATGTCTGCCCAATCCTGATCGGCGAGGGCAGCAATGTGCAGGATGGGGCAGTCCTGCACGGTGATCCCGGCCAGCCGGTCGTGATCGGCGCCTTCGTGACGATCGGCCATCGGGCCGTGATTCATGGCGCCACGATCGAGGATGGTTGCCTGATCGGCATCGGCGCGATCGTGCTCAACGGCGTCACCGTCGGGGCCGGCTCGCTGGTGGCGGCCGGTTCGGTGGTCACTCGGGATGTCCCGGCCGCGAGTCTGGTGATGGGGGCGCCGGCCGTGTTGAAACGATCGCTGGCGGCTGAGGCGGTGGAGCAGCAACGCGAGCACGCCCGCCGTTACGGACGTCTGGCGTTAGCCCATGCCGGCAGGAGCAGCGAGACCGGATTCCCCTAGAGTGCCCCCAAATGTTTCTCTTCCCTGTCATGGACCTTCGGCTGCTCCTGGTGGTTTCCCCGATTCTCCTGGCCGTGGGCTGGGCCGGCTTCAACATCGGTCGTGCCGCCGTCGGCCAGCTGCAGCTGTTGCTCAGGCGCGCCCGCGCCTGAGTCCGTCCCCACCCTTTCCTGGCTCTAGTTCCTGATCCGCTGCCCCCTGCCACCCTGACCCCTGAGCTCCTGGTGATCGGCGCCGGCCTGGCGGGCACGGAAGCGGCCTGGCAGATCGCCTCGGCAGGTCTGCCTGTGTGTCTTGTGGAGATGCGCCCGGTGCGGCGCTCTCCAGCCCATCACAGCGCTGAGTTCGCCGAGCTGGTGTGCAGCAACAGTTTCGGGGCCCTGTCGGCGGACAGGGCGGCGGGTCTACTGCAGGAAGAACTGCGACGGCTGGGTTCAGTGGTCATCCGCACTGCCGACAGCCATGCCGTGCCGGCCGGTGGGGCCCTGGCGGTCGACCGCGGCCAATACAGCGCCGCCCTGACGGCCGACGGCCTTGCTCGAGGCCCATCCGTTGGTGACCGTGGAGCGGCGCGAGCAGCTGCAGCTGCCGGCAGCGGAGGTGATCACCGTGCTGGCCACCGGCCCGTTGACCAGCGATGCCCTGGCAGCCGATCTGCGCGCGTTCACCGGTCGGGATGATTGTCATTTTTTTGATGCCGCCAGTCCGATCGTGGCCGGCGAGAGCATCGACCTGTCGCGGGCCTTCCGGGCCAGCCGCTACGACAAGGGCGACGCTGACTACATCAACTGCCCGATGGACCGGGAGCAGTTCCTGGCCTTCCGTGAGGCCTTGCTGCAGGCTGAGCAGGCTGTACTCAAGGACTTCGAAAAGGAGAGTGCCAGTTTCTTCGAGGGCTGCCTGCCGATCGAGGAGCTGGCCCGCCGCGGCGAGGACACGATGCGCTACGGCCCGCTCAAGCCGATCGGCCTTTGGGATCCCCGCTGGGGCGATGTCAACGACCGGGAGGTGCGCCGCGCCAACCGCGCCTATGCCGTGG
>JAPLID010000220.1:2229-7950 GCA_026389285.1 Cyanobacteriota bacterium | reverse complement strand
GTGGCTGGCCCTGGCCCTGGAGGCCCTGGTGCTGATCTCGCTTCTCGCCAGCGCCGTTCCCCTGGCCCCGGCACAACCGGTCTGGTGGCTGCGGCTCTCTGATGCCGCCGTCAACCTCGCCCCGATCCTGCTATCCGCGGTGATCCTGCTGCGGCTGGGCTCTGCCCTGCTCGACAACGACTCCGATGACACCAAGCTCAGTGGCAAGCGCAGCCAGCAGCTGGCCCGCCGCTGGGCCTTCGTCTTCGCCCTTTTCGTTCCCCTGCAATTGATCGGCTACGCCTGGCTCTGGGCCGACAGCGACAGCCAACTCAACCGCCAGATCAACCAAGGCGAAAGCGGCGTCGCCGCCCTGCGCAGCCGCATCATGGCCACCAGCTCCGAGGCGGAGCTGGGCAGCCTGCTCGCCGCCACCAACCCAGGGCCCCTTCCACCGCTGAAAGCCGGCTCCCTCGCCGAGCGGAAACAGCAACTCAGCGAGGCGATCGCCATCAACACCTCCCGCATCAGCAGCAGCCTCCGCGATCAACGCGCCGAGACACTGCGCACCTCCCTGCCCGGCACCCTGCGCGTGTTGGTCGGGGCGGCGATCGTGAGTGCCTTTCTGTTCATGATCACGCGCCGTACCGGAGCAGGGCCTCGGTAGCCCTGGCACGGCGTCCACCCTGCTGACCAACCCCCCTTAGGGGAGGAAGCTCTGATGACAGCCATGATGTCTCAGGCTTCGCCCTGCCAGGGATCAAGGGTGGCCACACCGGTGGGGGAGAAGTGGCGCAGGTTCCGGGTCACCCCGGTGAGACCGTGCTCCAGAGCGGTGGCGGCGACCAGCAGATCGGCGCTGTCGTGGCCCAGGGCGGCGGAGAGCTGGCCCCACCGTCGAGCACGCCGGCCGCTTCCCTGCCCCGTTGCACCCGGAGGCAAGAACACCCACCAATTCAAGCTAGCTTTATTAAAAATCAAGCTAGACAACAGCCATGCCGGACTGCCCCGCGGGTGCCTCCCAACGACAACCCAAGCTGGCGGTTCCCCTGGCGGAAGCCAAGAACCAGCTCTCGGCCCTGGTGGCCCGGGTGGAGCAGGGGGAGGAGATCGCCATCACCCGTCGGGGGGTGCCGGTGGTGCGGCTGGTGCCTGATTTCGGGCATCGCAACGAGCGGGCTGGGCGTCGCGAGCAGGTGGCGGAGGCGCTGGAGCGGCTGCAGCAGCTGCGGGCCGTCAGCCTGCTGGAGGGCGACCTGCTGGTGATCGCCCGGGAGGGACTGGATTGAACCCGGCCATGCCAGCCACCCCGTTTGTACTGGACAACTCCGTACTCTGCGGCTGGTTTCTCGCCAACCAGGCCAGCCCCTACAGCGACGCGGTGGCCGGGCTGCTCCCCGAGGTCGATGCCCACGCCCCGTGGCTGCTGCAGCTGGAGTTCACCAATGTGCTGCGCAAGGCTTGCCGCCGCGGCACGCTGCCGGTGGCCACAGCCCGCGAGATCGTGGAGCAGGTGGCCCTGCTGAGCCTGGCGCTGCGCTTCCAGCTCACCAGCTACGACGCGGCCTACCTGGAGCTGGCCCTGCGTCTGCAGCTACCGATCGCCACCCGCGATAGCGACCTGGCGGAAGCGGCCTGGGCCGCGGGGGTGGGAATCCTGACGGCCTGAGCCACCAGCAGGATGCCTCTCTCATCCAGGCCGCAATCTCCGCGCAGCGGCCGCTCAGGAGCCAGAAGGCCTGCCCCCAGAGCCTCCACAGGCACAGTGGAGTGATGCAGCAGCCCGCCCAGTCCTCAGCCAGCTTTGCCGTCACCGCCGTAGTGCCCCCCGGCCTTGAGGAGGTGGCCGCGGCCGAACTCATTGCCCTCGGTGCCGAGGAGGTCCGTCCGCTGCGGCGGGCTGTGGCACTGCGCACCGACCTGGCCGGCTTCTATCGCCTGCACCTGCGGGCCCGCCTGCCCTTCCGCTTCTTGCGGGAGCTGGCCCGCTTTCCCTGCCGCGGCCGCGCCGACCTGCACCTTGGCGTGCAGAACGCCGCCGACTGGGATCGCTGGCTGCCACCCGAGGCCAGCTTCAAGGTGGAGGCCAGCGGCAGCCTGCCGGAGCTCAACCACAGCCACTACACCGCCCTGCAGGTCAAGAACGCCCTGGTGGACCTGCAACGGGAGCACTGGGGCAGCCGCTCGATGGTGAACCTGGAGGATCCCGATCTCGCCCTCCACCTGCACCTGAGCCCGGGCCGCCCCATGGGCGGGAGTGGGGGCGGCAGGCGAATTGGGAAGCCGGGCGGCGGCGGCACCGCCATCCTCAGCCTCGAGGGCTCCGGCGCCAGCCTGCACCGCCGCGGCTACCGGGCCGCCATGGGTCTGGCGCCACTCAAGGAAAACCTCGCCGCCGGCCTGATCGCCCTCACCGGCTGGGATGGCAGCGTGCCGCTCTGCGATCCCCTCTGCGGCTCGGGCACCCTGCTGATTGAGGCCGCTGCATTGGCCTTGAATCGGGCGCCGGGATTGCTGAGCGAACCGGGGGCCGCTTCAGGCACCACTCCCGGCAGCTCTGCCAGCGGAGTAGGAGCCAGCGGAGCCTGGACCGGCGTACCTGGCGGAGGCGGGCCGCTCGAGGCACCGGAACGCCGACGGCCGCGTCGCTTCGGCTTCGAGCGCTGGCCGGATTTCGATGCAGGGCTCTGGCAGCAGGAGGTGGACGCCGCCCGCGGCCTGGAGCGGCGCACCCTCGTCGATGGCCGGCCCCTGGCACCGGTGATCGGCCTGGAACGCGACCCCGCGGTGCTCCAGCAGGCCCAGGCCAATGTCGAGGCGGCAGGGCTGGCCCCCTGGATCCAACTGAGCCAGGGCGATGCCCGCGACTTCCAGCCCCCAGAGCAGCCCGGCATCCTGGTCTGCAACCCTCCCTACGGCGAACGCCTGGGGCAGGGTGAGAATCTGGAGCAGCTCTACGCCGATCTGGGCCAGATGCTGAAGCAGCGCTGCGCCGGCTGGACCCTGTGGCTCTTGAGCGGCAACCCCGAACTGACCGGAGCCCTGAAAATGAAAGCCAGCCGCAAGGTGCCCGTCAGCAACGGCGGCCTGGACTGCCGCTGGTTGAAGTATGAAATCCACTGATGTCGCGATCGCTTTCAGTTATGCCAGACCTGGCTCCTCCTGGCCCGACCCTGCCGAGATGGGCTGTCGCCAGCTCAACGCAGCTGCCGAGCTGTTCAGGAGCGCCCCGTCAGGGCCCGGGTGGTGCGGGCCAGGCCGGCGGTGGTTTCCGGCAGATAAGGCCCCTTGAGCAGCTGGCCGCCGATGCGCAGAAATAGCCCCGAGAGCACCAGATCGATCGCCGCCACGGCGGCGGTGGCCGCCAGCCAGCCGAGGCCGAAGCGCTCATGCAGCCAGAACAGCAGCACCACCTGGGCCGCCACCAGCGCCAGGGTCAGCAGCGTCAGCCCCATGCCCAGAAAGACGCCACCACCGATCACGCGGCGCTTCTCCCTGCCGGCTTCCTGCAAGGCAAGCCGGACATGCACGTCCATCACCGACGCCATCAGCGCCGTGACCTTGCCGAAGGAGGAGCGACTCATGCCGAACGCCGCCCGGAGGAGAGCAACAGCCCCACCAGCAGGCCGACGCCGGCGGCCAGGCTGATCGCCAGCAGCGGCCGCTCGCGCACCGGCTTCTCGATCTTCGGCCGCAGGGTGCTGTTGAGTTCATCGAGCAGACCTTCCAGCTGCTCCTCCAGCGGCCGCAGGCTGTCGGCCACCTGGCCCGCCTGCTCGGTGGTGACATGCAGAAGATCGAGCAGCTGCTGGCGCACGCCGGACGCGGTCAGCCCGGTCTGACGGCTGATCACCTCGGTGACCGTGTCCAGGCTGCCCCGGGTGGCCTCGAGGGTGTGGCGGGCCACCTCGGGCCATTCCTTCTGAATGCGCGGCAACAAAGACTCGAACCGTTCCCGGAACACCCCCAGCACCGGCGCCGTCACGGGCTGTTCGTGACCGGCGCCGGAGCCTTCGGGGCTCACTGACTCCGAGCCGTTGACGGCGGGGGATGCCGAGGGGGCGCTGATCTCCGGGTCCATGGCGTCGGGGCTGGCTTGGCGAGGAAACGGCACAGCCGCGTCGCCCCAACCTAGGGAGGGCCCTTGGCAGCGTCACCAACTTCGCTAAATTCCGGCTGCTCGGCGGGCGGGCCTGTTGGTTCACATCAAGCAGGTCTCCTTCAGCCACTTCAAGTCGTTCGGCGGCTCGGTGACGATCCCGCTGGAGAGCGGCTTCACCGTGGTCACCGGCCCCAATGGCTCCGGCAAGAGCAACATCCTCGATGGGGTGCTGTTCTGCCTGGGCCTGGCCAACAGCCGGGGCATGCGCGCCGAACGGCTGCCCGACTTAATCAACTCCGCCGTGCTGCGCGACGGCAAAGCGGCCGAAACCACCGTCACGGTGTATTTCGATCTGGGCGACTGGCAGCCCGATGCAGCCGAAGCGGGCCTGGAGGCCCCCTCAGAAGGCCCCTGGATCCAGCCGGGACAGCGCCAATGGAGCGTCACCCGGCGGCTGCGGGTGGCCCCGGGCGGCACCTACAGCAGCAGCTACAGCGCCGATGGCGTGGCCTGCAACCTGCAGCAACGTTCGACAGCCGCATCGAGCAGAGCCGCGGCAAGCTCGACGAAGTTCAGGAACGGCAGGAGCGCTGTCGCATTGTTGAACAGGAGCTGCTGGTGGGCCGCCAGAAGCTGGAGCGCGACTGCGCCAAGGCCCGCAGCTATCAGGAGCTGCGCCAGCGCCTCCACCTCGGCCGCCAGCAGGAACAACTGCTGAGCTGCGAAGCGGCCCGCCTGCAGCTGGAGCAGGTGCACAGCCGCCATGAAGCCCTGGGCCTCCAACAGAAACAGGAAGGGGAGGCGATCGCCGCGGCGGAGCTGGCGCTGCTGGAGTCCGCCAAGGCCCTGGAAGCCCTGCAAGCGGAAGTGAAGGAGCTCGGCGAAGACCAACTGCTGGCGGTGCAGAGCGAACTGGCCGGCCTGGAGGCCAGCGATCGCGAGCTGACCCGCCAGGCCGAAAAGCACCAGCTCGATGCGGAGGGCCTGCAGCGCCAGCGCCTGGAGCTGCAGCGCCAGCAGGGCGAGCTGCGCCGGCAGCGGCAGGAGCTGGAGGCCACCGATGACAGCGGCGCCCTGGAGCGGGCCGAACAGGACTGCCGCGGCGCCGAGGCCGCCGTCGAGCTGTCGCGGCGGCGCCTGGGGGACGTGGCCGATCGCTCCGGCACCTGGCTCGAAGCGCAGCAACGCCGCAGCCGCGACCGCCAGGAGCTGCAGGATCAGCTGGGGCCCCTGCTGGCCGAACGGCAGCAGCTGGAGGAACGGTTGCGCCAGGGCGCAGCCCGCCTGACGGAACTCAGCGCCGAACAGCAGCAGGAGGGCAGCGTCCACCAAGATGCCGAAATGCGGCTAAGCAACCTGGCCGGCGAGGACCAGCAGCTGCTGGAAACGCTGCAAAGGGATCAGGTCCAGGTGCAGGAGCTGGCGGAGGCCCTGGCCCTGCAGCAGCGCACCCGCAGCCGCCTGGAACAGGAGCAGACCAGCCTGGAGCGGGACATCGCCCGCCTCGACAGCCGCCGCGAGACCCTGCAGGAAAGCCGGGGCACCGGTGCTCTGCGGCTGTTGCTCGAGTCGGGCCTGGAGGGAATCCACGGGCCGGTGGCCCAGCTAGGAGAGGTGGACGAGCGGCACCGCATCGCCAT
>JAPLID010000220.1:0-2217 GCA_026389285.1 Cyanobacteriota bacterium | reverse complement strand
CGATCGCATCGCCGCCCGCGCCATCGACCTGCTCAAGAGCCGACGGGCCGGCCGGCTCACCTTCCTGCCGCTGAACAAGATCCGCGGCGGCTTCGGCTCGGGTTCATCCCCGAGCAGTGGCGCCGCCCTGCAGCGTGGTGGCGGCACTGGCGGCGGGGGCCGATCCGGCCTGGTGGGCCGGGCCGTGGATCTGGTGCGCCATGAGTCGGTCTACGACGAGGTGTTCCGCTACGTCTTCGGTGACACCCTGGTGTTCGCCGATTTAGCCAGCGCCCGCCAGGAGCTGGGCCGTTGCCGAGCGGTGACCCTCGAAGGCGAACTGCTGGAAAAGAGCGGCGCCATGACCGGCGGCAGCCTGCAGCAGCGCTCGGGCCAGCTGGGCTTCGGCAGCAGCAGCGAGGGTGATGAGGCCGAACCGCTGCGGCGCCGCCTGCTGGACCTGGGCGAGAGCCTGCTGGCCTGCCGCCGCCGTGAGGCCGAACTGGCCCACGGCCTGGAGCAGATCCAGCCGCGGCTGCAGGAGCAGCAGCGCCGCCAGGCAGCCGTGGAGGCGGAACGCAGGGCCGCCCAGCGCTCGCTGGATCCGCAGCTGCAGCGCCGCCGCCAGCTGGAGGCGAGGCTGCAGCAACTGGGCACCGACCAGCTCACAGGCGGCAGCCGCCTGCAGGAGCTCAACACCGGCTACACCCCTCTGCAGGCGGCGCTCTCGGCCCTGGAGCAGGCCGAGGCCGAAGCCAGTGGCAACGCCGACAGCGCCCTCTGGCAGAGCCTGCAGAGCGACCTGGAAAACGCCGACCGGGCCCTGAGCGAAGCCCGCCAGAGCCGCGACAGCCTGCTGGCCGCCAAACGGGAGCGCGCCCTCAGCAGTGAACGGCTGGGCAGCCAACTGGAGGCCCTCAGCGGCGATGAGCGCCGGCTGCTGCAGGCCGTCAACACCCTGGTGGCCGAGCGGCAGCAATGGAAGCAACGACAACAGGCCGACCAACTGCGGCGCCAGGAATTGGAAGTCCGTCAGCACGACCTCAGCACCCGCTGCGGCGAACGGCGCCGGGCCCGGGACGCGGCCGAGGCGGAGGTGGGCCGCCAACGGCAGGCGCTGCAACAGCGGCAGTGGGAGCTGCAGCGCCTGGGGGAGGAACGGCTGGCGCTGGAGGAGGAGCGCCGCAGCCAGAGCCTGCGGCTGGAGCAACTGGCGCGGGAGCTGCCGGATCCCTTGCCCGAGCTGCCGCAAGAGGTCCGCGAAGCGGGCCTGGCTGCCCTGCAGGAGGAACTGCGCCGCATCCAGCAGCGGATGGAGGCCCTCGAACCGGTGAACATGCTGGCCCTTGAGGAGCTCGAACAGCTGGAGATCCGCCTGGCCGAACTGGAGGAGCGGCTCGAGGTGCTCAGCAAGGAGCGCCAGGAGCTGCTGCTGCGCATTGAAACCGTCGCCACCATGCGCCAGGAGGCGTTTCTGGAGGCCTTCCGCGCCGTCGATGGCCACTTCAGCACGATCTTCGCCGGCCTCTCCGACGGCGAAGGCCATCTGCAGCTGGAGAACCCGGAACAGCCCCTGGAGGGGGGGCTCACCCTGGTGGCCCATCCCAAGGGCAAGGCGGTGCGGCGGCTGGCCTCGATGTCGGGCGGCGAGAAATCGCTCACGGCTCTCAGCTTCCTGTTCGCCCTGCAGCGCTTCCGGCCCTCGCCCTTCTACGCCCTTGATGAAGTCGACAGCTTCCTCGACGGCGTCAACGTCGAGCGCCTGGCGGCCCTGATCGCCAGCCAGGCCGACCCAGTTCATGGTGGTGAGCCACCGCCGGCCGATGATCGCTGCCGCCACCCGCACGATCGGGGTCACCCAGGCCCGCGGCGCCCACACCCAGGTGGTCGGATTGCCGCCGGCAGCCTGAATGGCGGGGTGGTTCACAATGATCGAACTGGTGCCCGTGACTTGAGCTCTTCCATCCCGCCGGCGACGGATTCGAACGCACCCGCTCCCAGCGATCGGCTCTGGCTGCGCTCCGAACTGATGGGCACCCAGGTGATCACCCGCGACACCGGCCGGAGGCTGGGCGTGGTGGGCGAAGTAGTGGTGGACATCGACCGGCGCGAGGTGGTGGCCCTGGGGCTACGGGACAATCCCCTCACCCGCTTCCTGCCGGGCCTGCCCCGCTGTATGCCGCTGGAGAGCATCCGCCAGGTGGGCGACGTGATCCTGGTGGATTCGGCCGATTCCCT
>JAPLID010000150.1 GCA_026389285.1 Cyanobacteriota bacterium | reverse complement strand
GGTGAAGCCCTGGCCACCCTGGTGGTCAACAAGACTCGCGGCGTGCTGCAGGTGGCTGCCGTGCGGGCCCCCGGCTTCGGCGATCGCCGCAAGGCCATGCTCCAGGACATCGCCGTACTGACCGGCGCTCAGGTGATCTCGGAAGACCGGGACATGAGCCTCGAGAAGGCCACCCTGGATGATCTCGGCCGCGCCCACCGGATCACGATCACCAAGGACCAGACCACGATCGTCGCCGATGAGGCCCGCAAAACAGCCGTCAGCGAGCGGGTGGCATCGATCAAGCGCGAGCTGGAGGCCACCGACTCCGACTACGACCGCGAAAAGCTGAGCGAGCGCATCGCCAAGCTGGCCGGCGGCGTTGCCGTGATCAAGGTGGGAGCTCCCACCGAAACCGAACTGCGCCACCGCAAACTGCGGATTGAGGATGCGCTCAATGCCACCCGGGCCGCCGTCGAGGAGGGCATCGTCGCCGGTGGTGGCAGCCTGCTGCTGCAGTTGGCCGATGGACTGGGCAGCCTGGCCGCCGAACTGCGCGGTGACGAGCGCACCGGCGTCGAGATCGTGCAGCGGGCGCTCGCCGCGCCGGTCCGGCAGATCGCTGCCAACGCCGGCGCCAACGGCGATCTGGTGATCGAGGAGATCCGCCGCTCGGGCCAGGGTTACAACGCCGTCACCGGCCGCTGCGAAGACCTGCTCGCCGCCGGCATTCTCGATGCTGCCAAGGTGGTTCGACTCGGCCTGCAGGATGCGGTCTCGATCGCCGCCTTGTTGATCACCACCGAATGCGTGATCGCCGACAAGCCCGAACCCGCGGCTCCTCCCGCCGGCGATGGCGGGATGGGTGGCATGGGTGGCATGGGTGGAATGGGTGGCATGGGTGGCATGGGAGGAATGGGTGGCATGGGCGGCATGGGGATGCCCGGCATGATGTGAGTCCCCTGTCGGGGGCCCACAGACAACTCCACCTCAGAGATCCTTCAGCAAGCCTGTGGACCGCATGACAACATCCCCAGGCATGGTCGGACAGGGTTGTGTCCGTCCCGCACTGGCCAACGACGCTTTCCCATGCGGCACAAGTCTGTCGCACCTTCTCAAGGTGCGACACAAAACCTTCGCCTTGGCCGGAGTCGGCCTGACAGCAGCGGCCTGACAGCAGCGGCCTGAGAGCATTCAGGAGCCGAACAATCAGGTTCTCGGAACCGCTGCCATGGCCTGCGCATAGGCCGCCACCTGCAGATCCACCCCTGTAATCGCCGTGCCCACCACCACCGCATCGGCCCCGGCCGCGAGGGCGGTGCTGGCCTGCTGGGCCGAGGCGATGCCCCCCTCGCAGATCAGCGCCATCGCGCCGGGCAGCTGGGAGCGAAGCGGCCCCAGCAGATCCCAGGCCGGCGGCCTCAGCTCGGCGGTGGCCTCCGTGTAGCCAAACAGCGTGGTGCCCACCCAGGCGAAGCCCAGATCAGCGGCCCGCAGCCCATTGGCGAGGCTATCAATATCGGCCATCAGGGGTGCCCCCAGTTCAGCCGCGGCTCGGGCCACCAGCTCCTCAAGCCGCTGACCGTCAGGCCTTGGACGGTCGGTGGCATCGATCGCCACCACATCGGCTCCGGCGGCCCACACCGCCCGGATCTCGGTCCACCCCGGCGTGATGTACACAGAACTGTCGCCAAAGCTGCGCTTCCAGAGCCCGATGATCAAGGCCTCGGGACAGCGCCGCCGCACCGCGCCGATGTGCTCGGGACTTTCAAGCCGCACCCCGATGGCCCCATTGGCCAGGCTGGCCTCCGCCATGGCGGCGATCACAGCGGGATCACGCAGCGGTGAGCCCTCGGGTGCCTGCACCGACACAATCAGACCACCGGCCAGGGCAGGGCGCCCCAGACGGGGGGAAAGGGGCAGAGACATAGGGGGCACGGCTCAGGAGGCTCGAGGCAGATCATCATCAGCCGGGAGCCAGGCCCTCAGCTCGGCCAGGGCCTGGGGTGCCGGAGCCGGGCGGGTTTCGCGTCGATTGCGGTTCATCAATCTCTGGCGCAACTGCTCGGTGGCCGAGAGGCGGACCGGTGCCTGATCAGCGGCGGCCCGCTGGGGCCGGGCATCGCCGGCGCCGGCGAGCGGTGGGCCGAAGGCCGCCACCGGCGCCTGATGGCCAGACAAGCCAGCCGGAACCTGCCGGGGCGAAAGCGGCTGCTCCAGTGACCAGGAGGAATCCACTGGGTCGGTCGCCGTCATCGTCCCGGACACGACCTCAAGCTCGAACGGGTCCAGTTGATCTCCTGAGACCGGTGGCTGCCGTTCAATGCCAGGTTCTGCCCCCTGCAGACTGGCGAACGCCTCGCCGACGCAGTCGCGGACCAGGCTTCTGAAGCGGCCCATGGAAAGACGACCGCGCACTCGATCGCGCAATCCGCTCACACGACCTTCGGCCCGGCTCCAGAGACTGGAGACCTGATCAGATTCAGCAGCGGCAGGCTCCCCTTCAACCATCGCCTGCGGAACAGCTGCCGGCTGGCCAGCCCCCTGCCCCTCGCTGGGGGAAGCAGCGGGAATACCGGACTGGCCCAATTCGGTCCCGTTCAGGTCCAGGTCCTGATCCAGTGGTCGAGGAATCACAAAGGAGAAAAGCCCCCTGGAAGCAGTCGCCAACGGGGAAACCAGCGGAGAGCTGCGGAACAACGCGGTGAATGGTGGTTCCTCCAGCCCGGAGGGAGAAACGACGGATCCCCGCTGGGGATCCTCCAGCTCAGCCCAACCGGAAGCCGGCACGGCCTGGGGAGCAGCGGCGGGGAAAGCAGCAGCCAGGGCTTCGAACGCCTCATCCACGGCCACTTCGGCACGTCGATCCAGATCCAGGCCACTCACCTGATCCTGGGATGGCGCCGCAAAGCGATCCTGTTCAGCGGCTGGCGGCGTGGGAACCGACGGAGCTGGGCCCGCCGCGACTTCGGAAGCCAACAGGGACGTCGACAGCTGGGGGGCTGCGGAGGAAACCAGGGGAGAAGCCTCCTCAAGGCCCGGTTCAGAAGTCAGCAGCTGACTCAGCCAGATCCAACCCTGCTGATCCGGTTCCAGGGCCAGGCTGCGGCGGCGAAGACCATCGAGGGCGCCGACACCGCGGCGATGGACCAGATGCTGCAGCAGATGCCGGCAGGAGGAACTGTCGCGACGGCTGAGGGCCCGCAGGAGCTCGGCTTCAGGATCGGGGCGCTCAGGCGGAGAGGGGCGGGTACCGGGAGCGGGCTGGGGCACGGGGACTCAGGTGAGTTTGCGATCCAGCAGGGGACGGATCGCCAGGAACAGACCCACCGCCAGGGCCGCCAGGATCCCGAGACAGGTGGCGGCGGTGACGTCGCCGTAGGGAGCGTTCAACACCACGTTGGCGAGGTCGAACGTCCCGCCGTAGGCGGCACGGATGGGTTCAATCGCGAAGGTAAGGGGATTCAGCGCTGCTAGCCAGCCCAACCAGGCCGGCATGAAGGAAATCGGTGCCAGAGCCGTGCTGGCGAACAGCAGGGGCAGGTTGGCCACGAAGATCACCGCGATCAGTTCGATATGGCCGGGAAGGGCGAAGGCAAGGCCGAGACTCAGGGCCGTGACAGCGAACACGAGCAAGAGCAGGGTGACCAGAACCACCAATAGGCCGGTGGCTCCGGGCCAGCCGTAGCCCAGCAGGGCCGCCGTGACCATGATCGCCAGGCTCTGCACCAGGCTGAGACTGGTGATATAAAGCACCGAAGCCAGCACGATCGAACTGCGGGAACGCAGCGGCGCCACCAGCAACCGGTTCAGGAAGCCAAACTCCCGATCGAACATCAGCGGCAGACCGGCGTTGAGGGCGGCACTGAAGGCGGTGAACACAATCACCCCGGCGCCGAGAAAGCGGCCGTAACTGCCACCGCCGGGCAACAGTCCCGCCGGAGCGTTGGCAAACAAGGCACCGAACAGCACCAGCCAGATCAGGGGCTGGAGAATGCCCGCCACCAGGGTGGAGGGGCGCCGGGCCAGCTGCACAAACAGGCGGCGAGTCAGGGCCAGGGTTTCCTGACGGATCTCAGCGAAGGCTGAGGGCCCTGGGGAGGGCCCTTCGGATACGGCCCGCACGGGGCCCAGGGAGGGGGTGGCGCTGGTCATCGTGGGGAGACTGGGAAAACGGGCGGCGCGGTTCAGCGCATGGACTGCTTGCGCTCGACCTTGGGGTCGCGCAGGCCGGCCACCGAAAGCTCCGCATCCATCAAGGTGCGGCCGGTGGCCTGCAGATAGACATCGTCGAGGCTGGGGCGGCTCTGCGCGAGGGCGAAGACCGGCAGCGCGGCCTCCGTAAGCTGGCGGCGCAACCGCTCGATCACATCACCGCCCTGGACCACAAGGTTGAGCGAATAACCCTGGGAGCGGTTGACCACCACCTGGCGCACGCCCTCGCAACCCTGCAGCAGATCCTGCACCCGGGCCGCCTCAGCGGCATCACTGAACTCGCGCACGCGCAGGGTGACCCGATCGCCGCCCAGGGCGTCCTTGAGGGCTTCGGGGGTGCCTTCGGCGATCACCCGGCCAGCCTCCAGAATCGCCAGGCGATCCGCCAGGGCATCCACCTCCTCGAGGTAGTGGCTGCTGAGCAGAATGGTGGTGCCCTGATCGCGTAGTTGTTGCAGCACCTGCCAGATGGCGGCGCGGCTCTCGATGTCGAGGCCGACCGTGGGCTCATCGAGCACCAGCAGCCGCGGCCGGTGCAGCAGGCCGGCGGCCAGATCCAGCCGGCGCCTCATGCCCCCCGAGTAGGTGCCGCAACGGCGATCGATCCAGGCGTCCATCCCGAGCAGGTCGATCAGCTCGACGAGGCGGCGGTGGCGATCGGCGGCGCCAAGGTGATAAAGGTCGCCTCGGAGGGCAAGCAGCTCCCGGCCGGCGAGGATCTTGTCGATCGCCACCTCCTGGGCCACGTACCCGAGCAGACGCCGGATGGCGCGAGGATCGGACAGGCCATCGACACCAGCGACGCTGACGCTGCCGGTATCGGGAGCCAGCAGGGTGCAGAGGATGCGCAGGGCCGTGGTCTTGCCGGCCCCATTGGGTCCGAGTAATCCGTACAGGCTGCCCTCGGGGACGCTCAGACAGAGATCGTCAAGGGCCTGGACCGGAGCCTGCTTGGAGCCGCCGCCATACCGTTTACTGAGGTGCTGGAGCTCGATCAAGCCCGAATCTCCCCCGAGAACGCATGGCAACTCAATCTAGGCAGCACCGGTGGCTCCGAGCGAGGGGATGGTGGACCACAGATCGATCAGCGAGCTCAGCTGCACGGCTGAGGCCTGGGGGGAGCGGGCCAGCAGCAACAGCAGGCAGGTTCCGAAGAGATAAAGGATCGACCAGCGGAACATGCTGCGGGCCATGCGCGGATCTTCCGGATCCAGGCTGAGCTGGATCCCCAACAGGCTCAGACCGATCGTGACCCAGGTGTAACGGCCGATCTCCCGGGCGGTGAGCACCACACCGTGGACCACGGGCAGCATCGGAATGCCGACCGAGCGGTAGTCCTCGCGCAGCAGCAGAGCCAGGGACCAGAAATGGGCAGGAGTCCAGACCATGACGAGGCTGAACAGCCACCAGGCCGACCAGCCCAGGGAGCCGCTGGCGGCTGCTGCCCCCACCAGGGGCGGAATGGCGCCGGCGACGCCACCGATCACGATGTTCTGGGTGGTGCGGGGCTTGAGCAGGGCGGTGTAGAGCAGCACGTAGCTGCACAGTCCCAGCAGGGCCAGGCTGGCCGCCAGGGCATTGACACCGAAAACCAGCAGGGCGATGGAGGCCAGGGTGAGGGCGATCGCCAGGGCGAAAGCCTGCCGGCTGGCCAGCCGGCCCGAGGGCAGGGCCCGTCGGCTGGTGCGCTGCATGCGGCCGTCGAGCTCCTCCTCCCACAGGCAGTTGAGAACGCCGGCAGCCGCTGATGCCATCGCCCCTCCCACCAGGGTGCAGCTGATGCGCAAGGGGCTGGGGGGCCATTCCGGCGTGACCGCCATCCCGGCCAGGGTGGTGGCCAGCAGCAGGGGAATCAGCCTGGGCTTGGCCACTTCGAGCCAGGCAGGCAGCTTGACGGAGGGGCGGATCGGGGGCGCGGGGGCGACACCGGGTTGCAACGCCTGCGGCGCCAGGACGGTGGCACTAACCATGATCGACCTTCAGAATGGACGGAACAGACGATGTCGAGCCAGGCCAGGTACGGCCAAGCAGAGCACCAAGAACGGCCACCAGTAGGGCGGCCGTGAATTGATGGGAGACAGTGATAGCGGGAACCGCCAGCGCCAGGCGCAGGGTGAAGACCCCGAGCAACACCTGCAGCAGCACCAGAGCGCTGGCGGCGAGCGCGAAGCCGCGCCAGGCTCGGGCCGATGCCGGCAGGGCCAGGGAGACCAGGCCGAGCATCAGGACCGAGAGAGCCGCGGGATAGGCACCCAGGCGATGGGCCAGCAGCCAGGAGCAGGCCTGACCGGCCGCGAAGCAGAGCTTGGCGCTCCACTGACTGGCCATCGGCCCACCGAGAAGGCACTGCCCCAGCACCAGTAGGACTGACAAAGGCAGAAGCAGACACCACCAGGTCGGACCAACCGGCAGTGGTTCGGCGATGGCTTTTTTCCCAGGGGGCTCGGTATCCAGGGCTCTGGTGGCAAGGGCCGGTACGGCAAAAGCAACCACCAGGCGTTGATGCAGGGCACTGACCAGAAGCACCAGGACCAGGGCGGTACCCAGATGGGCCGTCACGGTGGAGGCTTCCAGGAGATGAATCACCGTGAGGGCTCCGAGCAGGCCCTGGACGGCGACCAGGGCCAGGGCAGCTGCCGAAAGCCAGGGGAGCCAGCCGGGCAGGCGCGAGCGGTAGGCCAGGGAAAGGCCGCTCAGAGCCAGCAGCGCCAGACCGACCAAAAAGGCATCCAGGCGGTGAAACCACTCCAGAAAGACCTGAATATTCATCTGACGGCCGGGCAGCAAAACGCCGTAGCAGAGAGGCCAGTCGGGGCAGGCCAACCCAGCCTCCATCACCCTGGTGGTGCCGCCGATCACCACAAGCGCCACCAGGGCCACGACGAGGTGACCGGTGAGCAGCAGCAAAGCGCGATGCAATCCGGAGGATGCGTCAGGGGTGAGAGGCCTGTCGCCTGCCGACAGAATGCCGTTCTGCCGAGCCGATGGATCCAGATCTCCGGCAAAGGGGGCAGGTCTGTAGAGCGGAGATTGCAAAGACGACACCGCCGAGAGATCGGGGACTCAAGTTAGCGAGTTTCAGCAGATGAGCGATCCCGCACATCCCAGGGACTAAATGCAATCTTTATTTGGAAATGCTGCTCTCGCTACAGGCCGGCTCGCCATCAGCGATCGAAATCCATAGGGTGGAGCACGATCGATACGTCCGCTTGGCCATCCCCTCTGCCCTGGTCACCCTGCTGCTCGGCATGGCTCTCGTGCTGGCAGGCCTCTGCCGCTCGACGCCAGCAGCAACGCCCCCGTCTACGATTCGCTTTTTCAGGTTCTCTTCAGCATTGGCACGATTCTTTTCCTTGGCATCGTCGGTCTGGTGTTGTTCAGCCTGGTGCGATTCCGCAGGCGCCCTGGCGATCTCGCCGATGGCGTCGCCATCGAAGGAAATTTGCCACTTGAAATAGTCTGGACAGCGATTCCGGCAGTTGTTGTGTTGTTCGTCGGCATTTATAGCTACGATATCTACGAGCGGATGGGTGGCATGGTCTCCCTCAATGACCACAGTGCCATGCATCATTCCGCCGAGGTGATGCAAGCCTCCACTTCAGGAAGTTCAATGAATAACGGCTCCCCTGATGGAGAGAGTGAGCCGCGGGTCTGGGCTGGCATCGGTAGTAGTGCTGACGGCACAGATACCCTGCCGGTGGAAGTGACAGCCATGCAGTTCGCTTTCATCTTCCATTACCCCGATGGTGATTTCACAACGGGAGAACTGCATGTACCGATCAACCGTCCAGTGGAACTGCGAATGAAGGCCAACGACGTGATTCATGCCTTCTGGGTACCCCAGTTCCGGCTCAAACAGGATGTGATCCCCGGCCAGCCGACCTTGCTCTCGTTCACGGCTACGCGCACCGGTAGCTACCCGATCATTTGCGCTGAGCTCTGCGGGCCGTATCACGGCGGCATGCGCTCCACCGTGGTGGTCCACGAGCAAGAAGCCTTCAACCAGTGGTTTGAAACTAACGCGCCGCCCAAGCCCGCGCCGGCAACCGTCGCCAGCGCTGCGCTCACCCCCACCGCCTAAACACCGCCCTAGCTGCAGCCCTTCTCACTTCAGCCATGACTGTCGCCTCACCCTCGGACTTTGAACCTCAGGGGCTGCAACCCCAGAGCTGGTTGAAGTATTTCAGCTTCAGCCTGGATCACAAAGTGATCGGCCTTCAATATCTGGTTACGAGTTTCATCTTCTACTTCATTGGTGGCGCCCTTGCCGGCGTGATCCGCACGGAGTTGACCAGCCCAATCAGTGATTTTGTCAGCCGTGAAACCTATAACGAGGTTCTCACCCTGCACGGCACGATCATGATCTTTCTCTGGATCGTGCCGGTGGTCAATGGTGCTTTCGGCAACTATCTGATTCCCTTCTATGTCGGCGCCCGCGACATGGCTTTCCCTCGGCTCAACGCGGTGGCCTTCTGGCTGATTCCGCCGGCGGGCATTCTGCTGATCGCCAGCTATTTCGTCGCCGGTGGGGCCGCCCAGTCAGGCTGGACCGCCTACCCACCACTGAGTCTCTCCACACCGGCCATCGGTCAGGTGATCTGGATTCTCAGCGTTTTGCTACTCGGGGGTAGCTCGATCTTCGGTGGCATCAACTTCATCGCCACGATTCTGAAGTTGAGAAGACCTGGCCTGAATCTGATGCAATTGCCGATGTATTGCTGGGCCATGCTCGGCACCAGCATCTTGGTGGTGCTCTCAACCCCGGTTCTGGCAGGCACGCTGATCCTGTTGAGCTTCGACATCATTGCCCACACTGGGTTCTTCAATCCCGCACTTGGCGGCAATGTGGTGGTCTACCAGCATCTGTTCTGGTTCTATTCCCATCCAGCCGTCTACATCATGGTCCTGCCGGCCTTCGGGCTGGTCAGCGAAATTCTGCCGATCCACGCCCGCAAACCGCTGTTTGGCTACACCACCATGGTGTATTCGATCATGGCGATCGTTGTGCTGGGCCTGGTCGTCTGGGCGCACCACATGTTCACCAGTGGCACACCACCCTGGATGCGCCTGTTCTTCACGATCGCAACCTCCTTCATCGCCGTTCCGACCGGCATCAAGTTCTTCAACTGGCTGGCCACCCTCTGGCAAGGCAAGCTGGCCATGAACAGCGCCATGCTGTTCTCCTGCGGCTTCATCGTCAACTTCGTCTTCGGTGGTATCACCGGCGTGGCCCTGGCCCAGGTGCCCTTTGATATTCACGTCCACGACACCTACTTCGTTGTCGGCCATTTTCATTACATCGTCTATGGCGGCACCGTGTTCGTGATCTTCGCGTCGGTGTATCACTGGTATCCAAAGTTCACCGGCAGGATGCTCAACGAAGATCTTGGCCGGCTGCATTTCCTGCTCACCTTCATAGGCTTCAACCTCTGCTTTGCACCTCAGCATTGGCTCGGCCTCAACGGCATGCCCCGCCGAGTGGCGGAATATGACCCCTCCTTCACCACCTTGAATCAGGTCAGCAGTGTCGGAGCTTTGCTGATGGCCATCAGCACCCTTCCCTTCCTGTTGAATGTGATCTGGAGCCTTTACGCCGGTCAGCCTGCCGGCGACAATCCCTGGAATGCCCTGACCCCGGAATGGCTCACCAGCTCGCCACCGCCGGTTGAGAACTGGAAGGGTGAGGCCCCCCTCGTCACCCATCCCTATGACTACGGGATTCCGGAGGGCAAAATTGATCTACGCGTCGCCAGCGGTTCCGATCTCTGGTATGGAGGAAAACGATGACCAGTCTCGCCCCGGGTTCAGCCAATCCAGCCGCTAGCCCCCTGACAGCGGTTGCGATCGAACCGTCCCCTCAGGAGCATGGAGCCGCGGCCTACGCCGCTGACGACCACGGCGGCCATGTGGATGTCCGCCTGTTTGGGCTGGCCACCTTCCTGGTCGCCGATGGCATGACATTCGCCGGCTTCTTCGCCGCCTACCTCACGTTCCGGGCCGTCAATCCGCTACCGGCAGGCTCCACCTATGAACTGGAACTGATCCTGCCAACGATCAACACAGCCCTGCTGCTGATCAGCAGTATCACCTTCCATCGGGCCGGCAGCAACCTGCGCCAGGGCAATCAGGCTGCCTGCCGCAGCTGGCTGCTGGGCACCGTGATCCTGGGCGTGGCCTTTCTGGCCGGGCAGATGGTGGAATACTTCAACCTGCCCTTCGGACTCACCGACAACCTGTTCGCCAGCACTTTCTACGCCCTGACCGGCTTTCACGGTCTGCACGTCACCCTGGGTGTGATCTGCATCCTGGTGGTGTGGTGGCAGGCCCGCCAGGGGGGTCGCATCACCCAGCACGACCATTTCGGTCTGGAGGCTGCTGAGCTCTACTGGCACTTCGTCGACGGCATCTGGGTGGTGCTCTACGGGATTCTCTATCTCCTTTGAGTTGAGACACAGTTGCCCGAACCAGCGTTTCTTCGGCAGAATCACCTCATTACATTCCACATATCGGCCCGATGGCTGCCATCAGAGGAACGGAGGGAACGGGCCCCATGCTTGAAGGCAAGGCTCTGCTCGACAAGGCTCGATCGCTGAGTAACCGACCCGAAGACCAGATCGCCCGGGCCTGCGGCTATGTGGGTCCCAGTGGTCGTCTGCTCAAGAAGAGCTTCTATCGGGCCCTGGTGGCCGCCAAGGGCTACACCCTGCCGTCCAGCGGAGGGGGGGGGAGCGGTCTGAGCAAGGGGCGTCAGGCCGAGTTCCGCACCCGTGTTCATGGCAATGGCAATCTCTTGATCGGCCAGGCCTACACCCGGCGCATGGGGCTGGAACCGGGCCAGGAGTTCCGCATCGAGATCCACAAGGAAACCGGTTCGATCTGGCTGTTGCCTCTTGAAGACGCCACGCTCGAGGACTGATCAGCTTGATCTGGCCAGGCCGCAGATGCGATTCAGGCTTGCCAGCAGGCAGACCATGGCCGCTGGGCGCTGAAACCTACGCCTCCCCTGGCCGCCTCGGCTCAGAGCCCAACCACGACCCGATGAGCTGAAAAATCCAGGCCGCTCTGAAAAGCAGGCTCGAGCGCAAGGCCCTGGCCTCAAGGCCCTGGCCGGCAGTTCGCCGACTCACCAATCTGCTTTTGGGCAACAGCAACCAGCTCTTGCGGCGTTGTCCTGGGGATCACAGAACCGGGGTATCGCCAGTGAGGCGATGGCCCCCAGCAAGTTCACAGAGGCTTGTCGGCTTCCAGGCGCTGGCGATGGAAGTTGGCGCTGAAGGTGAGCAGATCGATACCGCTGAAGATGAAGCTGATGCCCACCAACAGTCCCAGCACCGACAACAGACTGGCGGGTTGGATCGTCAGGATCAGCACACCGAGGATCAGGGTGACAATGCCGTTGGCCAGGCCCCAGCCCCAGCCCTGCACCTGGCGATGGCTGAGGGCCATCACCGCAGCCACCGCCCCCTCCAGCAGGAACACCACGCCGAGGGCCAGGGCCAGGCCCGCCACCTGAACCGCCGCCGTCAACGGCCCGGAGGCCAGCTGCTGCACCATCCACAGGCCCGCCACCAGAAACAGGGTGGCCATCACCAGCCGCCAGAAGCTGATCAGCCGCCGCAGGCGGGACGAGCGGGAGCGGGTCAGCGTGTTGATCCAGCCCACCAGCCCACCGACCAGAAAGGCGATCGCGACCACCGCCGTCACCCAGACCGAGGCCACAAATGGAAAGATCAGGGCCAGCAACCCCAGCACCACCAGCAGGATGCCTTCGGCCAGCGTCAGGCCCCGCAGGGACTCCTCGGCGCGCTCCAGGGGATTGGGGGTGTTCATGGCACGGTGGCGTGATTGAGATTGAGTTTGGGTCAGCCTGCCAAGGGCAGGGGGCTCTGGCAACGAACGGAATCAACCTCCCCAGCCCTGCTCCGCCAGCCAGAGCGCGGTCAGGGGCGGTTCGGCGCCGGCCTCGCCGCCGCCCGGGCGGGTTGCCGCCAGCAGGCGCTCGGTGTATTTCGCCAGCAGGTCCGCCTCGAGATTGATGTCATCGCCGGGACGCCGTTCCTGCAGGGTGGTGCCCATCCAGGTGTGGGGAATCACCGCGATCCAGAACGCGGCCCCATCCGGGGAGCAACCGGCCACGGTCAGGCTGACGCCATCGACGGCCACGGAGGCCTTCTCGCAGACATAGCGGCCGTAGGCCGGATCGTGCCAGGCCAGCTCCAGCCGCCAGGAGGCCGGCTGCCTCTGGATCGCCCGCACCGTGCCCAGCCCATCGACATGACCACTGACCAGATGGCCACCCAGGCGGTCCGAGAGCCGCAGGGCGGGCTCGAGATTGACCCTATGACCGGCCTGGGCCCGCGCGCCCAGCAGGCTGCGGCGCAGGGTCTCCTCGCTGACATCGGCCCGGAAACCAGCGGCAGCTCCAGCCTCCCCCAGGCACTCGGCCACGGTCAGGCAGATGCCGTCGACGGCAACGCTGTCACCCAGGGCGAGGGCGCCGAGGGCGCCCGGAGCTTCCAGATGCACCTTGACCCCATGGGGGCAACGCTCGAGCCGGCCGATGGCCCGCACCAGTCCGGTGAACATCCCTTAGCCATGGTTTTTGTGGCCATAATCTAATAACGGGGAGTGGCGACAGCCAGGAGCGAACCCGAATCATGGTCGAAATGCAAGTGGCGGGAATCGGTCTGGACGCGGCCAACCGCAGTCCGATCGTGTTGCTGCGCGATCCCTCCGGCCGTCGGCAAGTGCCGATCTGGATCGACCAGGACCAGGCCCAGAACATCCTGGCCGGCCTCGATGGCCGGCGTCCGGTCCGTCCGCTCAGCCACGACCTGATGGCGGATCTGATCGAAGCCGGTGACCTGAAGCTGGAGCGGGTGATCATCCATGCCATCGAGGACAACACCTTCCGAGCCGTGCTGAAACTGCTCAAGGCGGGCGTTGAGTCCCTTGAGCTCGATGCCCGGCCCAGTGATGCCATCGCCCTGGCCCTGCGCTGCGGCAGTGGCATCTGGATGCTGGAGGAGGTGGTCGGTGATGCCTCGATCCCGGTGGATGCGGAGGCCGATGCCGAAGAGAAGGCTGATTTCCGCCGCTTCCTCGAGCGCACCAGCCCGGCGGAATTGATCCGCCATCTCTCCAAAGGCGGCGGAGCGGTAGTGACCGAGGAGGGAGAGGAGACTGGCGGGCAGCAAGGGTCTGCCCCTGGACCGGAGGAGGAGCCAGCCGAGGGTTCCCCAGGTGCCGGCGAACCCCGACCTTGACGCCAGAAGCCCGCCGCCCCTTCGGCCGGGGGCGGCCGGTCTCCCTGTTCACGCTCGGCACCATGCGCTGCGTGGAAAGCCCCGCTCAGATGGGGGCCGTGCTGGCAGCCGCCGTGGAAGCGGGGATCAACCACCTGGAGACCGCCCCCGCCTACGGACCGGCCGAATCGTTCCTGGGTGCGGCGCTGCGGGAGCTGGCGGCCCGCCAGCCCGAGCAGCGCCGCGATCTGATCCTGACCAGCAAATTGCTGCCGGGCCTCTCCCTGGCTGAGGGCAAGGCCCAGCTGGCGGCCCTGCTGGGCCGGCTCGGGATTGAGAAGCTCGATAATCTGGCCGTGCATGGTCTCAACCGCAGCGAGCATCTGGACTGGGCTCTGCAGGGTCCCGGCAGGGAGCTGCTGGACTGGGCCCTCGGCGAAGGATTGGTGGGCCAGGTGGGCTTCTCCAGCCATGGCTCCACGGCGTTGATCACCCAGGCCCTGGCCTCAGAGCGCTTTTCGTTCTGCAGCCTGCATCTGCACCTGCTGGACCCGGAACGGCTCCCCCTCGCCAGGCAGGCCCTGGCCGCAGGCCTCGGCGTGCTGGCCATCTCCCCGGCCGACAAAGGCGGGCGGCTCTATGCACCTCCACCCGAGCTGGTGGCGGACTGCGCTCCGTTCGCGCCGCTGGAGCTGGCCTATCGCTTCCTGCTGGCCGAGGGCATCAGCAGCCTCACCCTGGGGGCAGCCCAGGCCTCGGACCTGGCCTGGGCGCAGCAGCTGGCCCGCGCCGACCATCCCCTCGACGAGGCCGAGCGAGGGGCCCTAGAGCAGCTGGAGCAAGCGCGCCGCCACCGCCTCGGCGACAGCCATTGCGGCCAGTGCCGCCAGTGCCTGCCCTGCCCCAACGGCGTGCCGATCCCGGCCCTGCTGCGGCTGCGCAACCTGGCAATCGGCCACGGTATGGAGAGCTTCGCCAGTGAGCGTTATGCCCTGATCGGCCGAGCCGGCCACTGGTGGGTAGATCGGGATGCCAGCGCCTGCAACCGCTGCGGCGACTGCCTGCCCCGCTGCCCCCACGGACTGCCGATTCCCGAACTGCTGGCCGAGACCCACCAACGCCTGGCCGCACCACCCCGGCGCCGGCTCTGGGGCTGAGGCCGGACCCCGCGGCCTAAGCGGCGGGTGCGGCGGTGTCCCAGAGGGCCTGCAACCCGGAGCGTTCAGCCGCTGTCAAGGGCGGCAGATCGCGGCAGCGCTCCAGCACCAGCGCCGGTGGCAGCAGCAGGGTCGCCAGAGCCGGAGGGAAGGGAGCAACCGCCCGCTCCAGCTGGAGCCGCGGCAACGGTGGCACCCAGCCACCGGACAGCAGCTGGGGCAGCAGGGGCAGCTCCAGCACCAAGGCCAGCCACTCCAGCGGCTCCCTGGCGGGCTCGGGAGCCGTGGGGCTGGCAGCGGGCCTCAACAGCAGACTCCAGCTCAGGGGCGCACCCGTCTCCGGCAGGATCGCGCTGAGCCTGGGATCACGGCGCAGCAGGGGCACCACCCGCGGACGGGGCAGCACCAGAGCCTCCGCCGCACCGCTGAGCAGCAGGCTGAGGCCGTGGCGGTCGTCGTGGGCGAGCACGTTCCGGCGCAGCTGCCGCAGCCGCTCCGGATCCCCATCCACCAGGGCCATGGCGATCCGGGGGCTGGAGGGCAAGACGAGCTTCCGCCGCAGGCTGGGATCGAGCAGCAGGTTCCAGCCCTCGTCGCGACGGCGCTGCAGATCCGGGCGATCGCGCAGCAGCAGCACCCACGGATTGCAGGACCAGGGGAAAGCCAGGATCGGAGCCCCCTGCGGGGCGAACAAGCGACTCACCGGCCCCGCCTGGGGCGCCAACCGGGCCAGCAGCTCCGGGGTGCCGATCGGCTCGAAGCTGCTGCGGGGCAGGTCCGTTGCCCAGCCATCGCCGAGCTGCAGCAGGGAGGCGCGGGCGCGGGCTGCGATCACCGCCTCAGGCGTGTCGAGCTGCTCGGACTGCCACGGTCTCGGCAGCCGGGCACTCCAGGCCGCCGGCAGTTCGCCGCGGCAGGCCAGCAACCGCCCCCCCTGACCCCGGCAGCCCGCCAGCAGAGCCAGTCCACCGATCGCCGCCAGCTGCAGCAGCTGTCGCCGGCCCAGGCCGCCGGCGGTTGCAGCCGCCGGCCAGACCAGAGGCGAAACCGAGGGTGACAGCCGGGGTGACAGCGGGGAGGGGTCGGATGCAGCCATCGGGGGACCGTAGGCGCCGGGAGCCTCCTGGGCAGGGCCTGGGAGGGTCTGGGTGCGCTCGCCCCGCCGGAGCAAGGGGCCCGCCTTGCCTCTGGAGGGTGATGCCTGGCGCGTTCGCCGCGCTCAGGTAGCGGCCAGCAGGATCCGGCAGGCCCGATCGCAGGCCAGCTCGAGAGCCTCTGGCGACCGGCCGGACAGCTGCCAGAGCAGGGCCAGGCCGCCGGCACCGACCCCTTCCTTGACGAAACCGCGCTCGTAGTCCTGCAGGGCCGGATGGCAGGCGGGCCCGAAGTGCAGATCGGCGGCAAAACCCAGCGGCGCCACCCCCCAGTGGGCGCCGATGCGGCGCAGCAGCTCGACCAGATCACTGCCCGGTTCATCAGCCACCCAGGCGGTGGTCCCCACCGCCACCCGGGCGGCGATGGCCGGACGCTGCCCGGGTGGCGCCAGGGCCAGAGCCAGGGCCAGCACCGCCGCCATCTGGCTACCGCCAGCCAGCAGCACCGGCAGTCCGGCGCCGGCGGCGGCCACCACCAGGGCCGCCGCCAGCGGTTGCATCGGATCCCCCAGGGCCGCCACCACGGCACCGGGATCGGGCGCCCCCGGCCCAGGGCCCTGGCCAGGCCGCAGATCGGCGGCCGACAGCCCCCGGCGCACCAACTCCGCCTTGAGCCCATGGACCGGCCCCGGCATGCTGCCGCTGACCAGGCCCGCCACCTCAAGCCCCAGCCCGCTCAGCAGGCCCTGGGCCGAACTGGTGCCCCCGGGCACGCATTCAGCGATCAGCAGGGGCCGGCCGGCCCGGGCCAGCCGCTCGCCCCAGAGACGCCCCTGCAGCAACAACCCCTCCACCCGCTCGGCCGGCATGGCGACACCGGTGCTGAGACAGTTCGCCGGGCCATGCTGGCCCGCCAGGCGCAGGTGGGGCACCGCCGGGGCGACGGCGCAGCCCAGATCCACCACCAGCGGCGCCAGGGCCAGCTCGGCGACCACCACCTGACTGATCAGGGCCGGCGAAACCCCCGCCGGCAGCGGCGGCAGGCTGTGGGGCCGCCACCCTGACGGCCCCTGCAGCAGCAACTCCGCGTCGGCCGCCGCCGTTCGCCGCCGTGCGGCCGGCGTGGCCCCGGCCGCGGAAATGCCCTCGACTGCGGCGGTCTCGGTGGCGGCCAGAAGCAGCATGACTTCGCTGGCCGCAGGATCGAGCTGCCAGGCACGGCACCAGCTTGCGGCGGCGGCCCCGGCACCGGCCAGCTGGCGCAGGGGCCTCAAAGCGGATCGAGGGCCACTAGGGAACGCAGGGCCGGCGGTGGCTCGCTGATCGGCGACCTGAGGCGCGGAAAGATCCAGTAGGCGACGGCATGGAGACAGAGCACGATCATCAGGTTCTGGAACAGCACCAGGACCAGGGCCGCCAACTGCACCTGCAGCAGATCCAGGCCCGGGCCGAGGGACAGCAGTCCCCAGATCTTTTCCAGCAGGCCGGCAGCGGCGGTGGTGATCAGCACCCAGAGGTTCTCGCCCACCATCACCGACAGCACCGCCACCCGCACCAGGAAGCCCAGCGCTCCGATCAGCGCTCCCACCGGCAGGGTGATCCACCAGCTCAGACGACGGCGCCAGCCCCAGCCCAGCCAGAGGGCCAGGAAGCCATAGGGGAACAGCACCAGCGGTCCCCGGATCGGGCCCATCAACGCCAGCAGCAGCAGGGCGGTGACCGCTACACCTTCCAGGGCGCAGCGCCAGCCATGGCGCAGCTGCAACAGGGCCAGGGGCAGGGGCAGCGCCAACTGGAACAGGGGGCTGCCTACCGGCAGGTAGTACAGCGCCAGCCAGAGCAGGGCCGTGGCCGCGGCCAAATAGGCGGTGTCCATCAGCTGGCGGGCCTGTCTTGCACTGAGCTGGCGACTTGGGGAAGGGCGCGCCATCTCAGCGGAGGGCGGGGGCCGGGCGGACCGTAGGAGCCGTCTGGGGCATGGACCCAGCCTTGCCAGGAGCGCCTGGGTTGGAGCCTGTGCCGATGCGCTCGATCGTCTCCACCTCGAACGGCACCCCCGCCGCCCGCAATGCCTGGGTCACCACCTCGGCAGGCGCCGAAGCATCGGCCTGGGGCAACAGAATCGTGACCCGGTAGGGGGCGGGCCGCCGCGGAACGGGACTCGCGGCCAGCCCCGGTGAACCGGTCGTTAGGACCGCGGGGGCGCGGGTCGAGCCAGCGGGCGTTGCCTGAGCAGCGGGCGAAGCCTGGCCAGTGGCGGAGCCGGCCTTCGGGCCAGCGGCAGGGGACCTGGCCGCTGCGGCAGGGGACCTGGCCGCTGCCGCAGCGGTGGACGTTGCCACAGCTCCGGAGGACGTTGCCGGGACGCCATCGGCCGTGGGCAAGGGAGCCCCCGAGAAGCTGCGGGACATGGCATCGCCGAAGCGGGTGCCGCTGCACCCCGCCAACGCCAGAGGGAGCAGCAGGGCCAACACAACGCCGCTGCGGACGAGCGAGGGTCGCGGGAGTCTCAACTGCCCGCCGGCTTGATCACCCGCACGGCGCTGGCGCGTAGCCGACCGGTCTTGGTGGTGGTGGGGGGCTTGGGGGTGGCGGACCTGGCGGCGGTCTTGCTGGCAACCGTTTTGGCCGTTGTGGTTCGGGTGCCGGCGGCCTTGGTGGCTTGGCTACTGGCGCTGCCCGCGGCCTTGCCTGTCGCCCTGCCCTTGGTCTTGCCCGTGGATGCCTTGGCCGCCAGCAGCTCGACCGCCTGCTCAAGGGTGATCGTCTCGGCGGTGGTGCCCTCCGGCAGGGAGGCGTTGACCTTGCCCTGCTTCACATACAGTCCGTAGGGACCATCGAACAGCTGGATCGCCTCCTCAGCCCCGGCTGGGGTACCGAGATCCTTGAGGGCGGTACGACCGCCGCGGCCCTTCTTGGGCATGGCCAGCAGCTCCACCGCCCGCTCCAGGCTGATCTGCAGCACGTCGTCCTCGGCCTTGAGCGAGCGGTACTCCTTCTCGCCCTTGCCCTTGTCGTGCACCACGTAGGGGCCGAAACGACCGAGCCCGGCCTGGATCTTGCCGCCCACGGGATGCTCGCCGAGATGGCGGGGCAGTCGCAGCAGCCCGAGGGCATCCTCCAGGCTCATGTCCTCGGGTTTGATCCCCTTGGGCAGGGAGGCGCGCTTCGGCTTGGGATTCTCCTCGCTGACCTGTCCGAGCTGCAGATAGGGGCCGTACTGGCCGAACAGCAGGTAGATCTGATCACCGGTTTCCGGATCGGTGCCGATGGCCTCGGGGCCGTCTGCCTTCTGCCGGAGGATCAGCTCCGCCTTCTCGGCATCGAGATCACCGGGGGTAATCTCAGCCGGCAAAGTGGCCTTGAGTAGCTCCTCGTCCCCGTCCTCGTTGACCCGCTTGGTCTCGAGATAGGCCCCGAAGCGGCCGATCCGCACTACACAGGGAAGGCCCTCCAGTTCCACGGTGCGAGAGGCTCCGGGATCAATGTCGCCCTCCCGCTGCTGCACCTGGGTTTCCAGGCCGCTCTCACCCTTGTAGAAGCCCTCAAGATAGGGCAGCCAGGACACCTTGCCGGTGGAGATCTCGTCGAGGGTGGACTCCATCCGCGCCGTGAAGCTGGTGTCGACCAGATCGGGGAAGTGCTCCTCCAGCAGGGCGGTGACCGCGAAGGCGGTGAAGCTGGGGATCAGGGCGTTGCTCTGCAGCGTGGCGTAGCCGCGATCGACGATCGTGCCGATGATGCTGGCATAGGTGGAGGGGCGGCCGATGCCCTCCTTCTCGAGGGTCTTGACCAGGGCCGCCTCGCTGTAGCGCGATGGGGGCTGGGTCTGGTGACCGAGGGCCTCAACGGATCTGCAGCCCGGGGCATCGCCGACGGCCAGCGCCGGCAGCAGCACCTCCTGACCCTCCAAAGCAGCGTCGGGGTCATCACTGCCCTCGACATAGGCGCGGAAGAAGCCGGCAAAATCGATGCGCTTGCCGCTGGCCCGGAACAGGGCCGGACCGGCAGCGGAGCCAGCGGCGGCCTCGAGATCCACCGCCAACATGGTCAGCCTGGCGTCGGCCATCTGGCTGGCCACGGTGCGCTTCCAGATCAGCTCATACAGCGCCAGGTCGCGTCCGTCGAGCCCCGTCTCAGCGGGGGTGCGGAAGCTTTCACCGGCTGGCCGGATCGCCTCGTGGGCCTCCTGGGCATTGCGGGCCTTGGTGGAGAACTGGCGGGGGGCCGGGCTGAGGTACTCCTTGCCATAGCGCTCGGCCACGCAGGCGCGGGAGGCCTGGATCGCCTGATCGGAGAGGTGCACCGAATCGGTGCGCATGTAGGTGATGAAGCCCTTCTCATACAGCCCCTGGGCCGTGCGCATCGTCTCCCGGGCCGAGAGCCGCAGCTTGCGATTGGACTCCTGCTGCAGGGTGCTGGTGGTGAAGGGCGGTACGGGCTTGCGCACCGTGGGCTTCTCCTCCACCGAGGCCACCCGCCAGGGGCCGCTCTCGACGGCCTGCTGCAACTGGCGGGCCTCGGCCTCGCTCAGCAGCTTCACCTTGCTGCCGGCCTTGAGAGCACCGGTGCTCTCATCGAAATCGGAGCCGCCGGCGATCCGCTCTCCCTTCAGGTGGGTGAGTTTGGCCTCAAAACCCGAGCCCTTCTGCTCGAGCTTCGCCTTGAGGTCCCAGTAGCTGCCGCTGTGGAAGGCCCGACGGGCGCGCTCCCGCTGCACCAGCAGGCGCACCGCCACCGACTGGACCCGACCGGCCGACAGGCCCCAGGCCACCTTTTTCCAGAGCAGGGGCGAGAGGGTGTAGCCCACCAGGCGGTCGAGAATGCGGCGGGTCTCCTGGGCATGGACCAGCTCCATGTCCAGCTCGCGGGTGGCATCGAGGGCCCGACCGATCGCCTCCTTGGTGATCTCGTGGAAAACCATCCGCTTGACGGGAACCTTGGGAGCCAGCAGCTGCAGCAGATGCCAGCTGATGCTCTCGCCCTCCCGGTCCTCATCCGTGGCTAGCAGCAGCCGATCGGCACCCTTGAGGGCCTCCTTGAGCTCCTTAACAATCTTCTTCTTGTCCTTCGGCACCACGTAAAGCGGCTCGAAGTCGTTGGCGGTGTTGACGCCGAGGTTGGCCCACTTCTCGCCCTTGTG
>JAPLID010000024.1 GCA_026389285.1 Cyanobacteriota bacterium | reverse complement strand
TGGCGGCGTTGCAGCGGAAGCAGAGGGCCTGAAGGTTGCTGATGTCGTCAGAGCTACCCTGGTTCCTGGGCACGATGTGGTTCACCTCCAGGGCTCGCTGGTGCGGGGCTTGCCCAGCAACAGCCTGCCCCGCAGCATTCGCAGCGGCCTTTGGCCCTGGTGAGCACCCGGACTTTGATCGAGCCGCTGACCGGGGTGCGGTGGCGGCTCCTGTGCCCGAAACCGCAGGCTTCTGCGTGAGCAAACAGCCCACCTCCTCGCCGCGCTGCTCTAGGAAAGCGTTAAGGCGTTGGCGGCACAGCTGCAGCAGCTCGTCGCGTAGTGGCTCCGCCACGCTGGCCTACGGCCAGGTAACGGCATCGCTCAGCTCTACTGCTGCGCAGAAACCTTCGGCTACGCCGCCCACCAGGCCGTAGGTGCCTCGCTCGTAGCGGGTGATGCCGTTGAAGGTGAACCTTGCCCACCATCCGCTTGACGCGTTCGGGTAGACCTTAATCTGGGTAACGTCCTTCCCCAGGATCCGGCGGGCTAAGTCCTGCGCTGGCATTCCTTCTGGCGTGGGCGCGTGGCGGTTGCAGCTAACCCGGATTGAGGAGTGGCTGTGCCGCCCCAGTCCCTTTGCCCACCTCAGGGACAGCAAGCATCCCGCCCACCACTGTCAGGCTGGGTCCATTGGGGAGTGCCATGCAGGAAATCCTTTTCTTGGTCGAGGAAGCGGAGGATGGCTCCTTTCGGGCCAGTGCCGCCGCTGCCGCCATCCACACCGAGGCCGACATGCTGGAGTATCTCCACTTGGAGATTCGCGACGTCGACGTCTTTCACTTTGATCCGGGCCAGGCGCCGTACCCACGTCTAAGAGCAGGCCCGTCAGCGTCACCCCCGCCGCTGGAGTCGAACCCCCCGCTGTTGGCCTCAGCCGGAGGTGGTCTGGATCGATCCACCATCTCCGGAAAACACCATCCATCCGACTACGTTGGTGCTGGCCGCCTGCTCCGAGGCAGGGGCGACATCTTTCCTGGCAGTCACCGCTCCGCCAACCCAAGCTCCATGCCTGCCACTTAAGGGCAATGTTATGCCGATGAATGCATCACTTCAATACAATGCTCCGCTTTTTTTTGATACTGAGCTGAGCCCAATTCACGCAAATAGCGTATTCTCTGATTGCCACCCTTGGCATGTTGTATAGGTTGTAACTGCAATCATCTATCCCGCTCTTAAGTGCATGAACATCCACGATCCCATCCCAACACTACGTCAAAGACTTCTCAATATTGAGAGCCTTTTGTGTGAGTCTAGCGACACTAGAGATCTTCTGCTATATGACGAGACTCGAAAGGCCCAACTGGCCCATCCCAATCCATTAAATGCGTTCGGCAAAAAGTGTTTTTCACAAACTGACGAAGATGGAATAACCATTGAGATTCTTCGCAGAATTGGTTGCCTTGATAACGGTACCTATGCAGAGTATGGAGTTGGTGATGGAACAGAAAATAATACCTTGATACTGGCTGCTCTGGGGTGGCGAGGTTTCTGGGTAGGTGGCGAGACTCTTCGACCTGATATTAACGATGGGCGAGGAAACAATTTTCAGTATGCAAAAGAATGGATTACACTGGATAACATTCTTGATATTTCGAGCCAATGTCTTCAACGGCTTGAACGAGAGGCAATCGATGTGATTTCTCTGGATCTGGACGGAAATGATATACACTTCATGCGCGCACTATTGGAAGTTGTTCACCGCCCCAAGCTGTTTATAGTGGAGTATAATGCAAAATTCCCGCCTCCTGTAGAGTTTGAGATAGCTTATGATCCCAAGCATGTATGGCAAGGCGATGATTATTTTGGCGCATCACTTGCAGGCTTCGTAAGGGAATTTCATAAGTTTAACTATCAACTAGTTTGCTGCAATAGCCATACAGGAGCTAACGCCTTCTTTGTGGATTCTGCATACGCTAACCATTTCAAAGACGTTCCGTCTGACCTTGACAGTATTTATGTAGGCCCAAGGTATGCTCTGTACAAAAAGTTCGGACATCCTGTTTCTATGAAGACCATTGAGAGAATCTTTGATTTGCTCTAGTCTAGGTCCATCCCGAGCATGCATAACATTGTCTCTAACTGAGCTGCATCCATTCGCTATTTGGATTTTGCTTTCGCTGCCAGCGTTTAGGTGATGGCAGAGTTAGGCGGACAAGAAACAACTTAGGTCAATCACGTGATGACGAATATGCCGGTCCCCTACCATCTCTTCACGAGGGCTGATGCGGAAGAGCTGTCGCGACTTCTTGGTGAGGTGTTCGCGCATCGAGACCCACCGGCTGTGGCGGTCGGGCTCACCGCCTCAGAGTTCCAGGCTTTCGTCCGACTCTACGGTCCGAAGGCAGAGGCCGAGGGGCTAACCGTGGTCGCGCGATCGGCGGCTACGGGAGAGATCATCGGTGCGCTGCTTGCCGAGGATTCGGCAAGCGCCCCGCCCGACGGCTTCGATCAATTGATCTCGAAGTTCGTACCCATTCAGGGGTCGGGACAGCTCTCCGTAAACTTCATCCCTGCTGAACCCTTG
>JAPLID010000025.1 GCA_026389285.1 Cyanobacteriota bacterium | reverse complement strand
CGTCGGCAAGGTCGTCGTTGCTGCCGGCGTCGCTCAGTGGGTTCTCAGCGGCGTAGATCAACGGGGCGAGCAGTTCGGTGCCCTCAGGATGCCAGCAGACATCCCATCGGAGCAAGGACGGTCGGTGATCGCCTCTTCCCATGGAGGGGCAGGGTGATTCATGCAGGGTTGCGCCTCTCGAAGAGAGAGGTAGTAACAGTGCAGTGGGCTTTGATATGTGCCTAACGCTTGCCATCACCTGGCCGCAGAGAGCTGGAGCAAAGGAAAGCCCGTGGGAATAGGGATTCTGCGGTGGCGGGTCAGGTGCATGGCCTTGTTAGCTGCTCATCACACGCACTCGGGGAGCTGGTGCACCACGAAGCAGTCCATCAACACTGAGATCTTCATCAATACTCGGCCAATGAATACCAAAACCTCCACCAGCGACTTGCCAGTCATCACGATCCTTCTGAGACGCATGCAGAAGCCTTGGATACCAAGTCAGTGGAACGGAGATAGTTCTTCCATCTTCAAGCTCGACAACAAGAACATCATCGCTAGAACTGACGTTCATGATACGCGCCCCGGCATTAACCATGAAACTCCTCCCATGCCTTTACCAGTATAACCCTGTTGACACTCACAAGCCGCTCGATGTCTCGAAGCTCTGTCGCCTTAAATCCCAGGCTCGAAGCCAGTGCGACAGTACTTAACCACATCTTGCAGCTTGCCCGATCCCGATCAATATGAACATGAGGAGGCTCATTTGGTTCATGGCTATGGAAATAGACCCGATATGGCCCACTCCGGAGGATTGTCGGCACCGCCAAAAGAAGACTTATTCTAGCCTACCTAGCCTCGGCCCTTGATGCAGCTAACGCTGTATGGGCGGGTCCGGTATCCGCTCTGCGGTGGGAGCCGTTGCCGGCCTATGCAGCCGATGGGAAGCCAGCAACTTGCTCCAAAGGGCATGCGGTGCAATGGTGCTTGGGGATTGTACGGTGGGGAGGTGGGGATTTTATGCGGACCAGGTATCGCCGGCGACGCTTTTCGACTTCTTTACAGGGAATCTGCCGGGCTGGCGACACCCATTGGCCCGCGATTGAGAACATGCGTATAGATCATTGTTGTTTTTAGGTCCTTGTGGCCCATTAATTCCTGAATTGTGCGAATGTCTTGTCCTCTCTCGAGCAGGTGGGTTGCAAACGAATGGCGCAAACTGTGGCAACTGGCCGGCTTGCTGATGCCAGCTGCCAGCACAGCTCTCCGCACCGATTTCTGAATCAAACTCGGATCGAGATGATGGCGTCCCTGTTGTTCTGAAGTTGGATTCTGCCAGCGCCGATGCTGGGGAAACACCCATTGCCAGCCCCACTCCGCTGCGGCATTCCGGTACTTTCGTGCCAAGGCATAGGGAAGTCGCACCTGACCCCATCCATCGATCAAATCCCGTTTGTGTACACTCCTAACCTCCTCAAGATGGTTCCTCAGCTTCTGCGATAACCGTTTCGGAAGCATTGTACGTCTGTCATTTCCGCCCTTTCCGTTACGTACGGTCAGTTCCTGCCGGTTGAAATCCAGGTCATGCACCCTCAGCCGCAGGGCCTCCATCAATCGCAGCCCACTTCCATACAGCAGTCCAGCTACCAACGCTTCGCTCCCTTCGAGCCGCT
>JAPLID010000129.1:5699-22196 GCA_026389285.1 Cyanobacteriota bacterium | reverse complement strand
TCGTTGGGATAGAGCACCTTGGAGAGGGTTTCCGAACCCACCTTCTCCTCGACCGCTCCGTAGTAGTCGCCGCTATTAAAGGCGTAAAAGTCGAAACTCTCGGTGGCATCGGCACGCCACAGCCGCAGGCGATCGCAGGTGTTGACCCGGTAGCCCAGCACCGGCACGTCGTGGGGCACACCGATGGCGTGTTCGGCCGGGATCCAGCGCACCCGGTAGGCGCCGCGCTCGTCGCGGTAGCTCTCGGTGCGGCCGCCAAAGCCGACGAAGCAGGCCTGGTCCGGATGGGGGATCTCCCAGGGCCAGCCAGCCTTGAGCCACTTATCGGTGATCTCTACCTGCCAGCCGTCGCGGATCAGCTGGTCGAAGATGCCGAACTCGTAGCGGATGCCGTAGCCGGTGGCCGGGATCTGCAGCGTGGCCAGGGATTCGAGGAAACAGGCCGCCAGGCGCCCGAGGCCGCCATTGCCCAGACCTGGCTCCTCTTCGACATCGAGGATTTCTTCGATGTCATTGATGCCGAAGCGACGCAAGGCTTCGGCCACCTCATCGCGGATGCCCAGCATCAGCAGGTTGTTGCCCAGCTGGGGGCCGATCAGGAACTCGGCGGACAGGTAGGCCACCGCCCGGGTGGGGGATGCGCTGATCGCTTCCACCCCCGCCAGGTAGCGGGTCATCAGTCGGTCCCGCACGGCGTAGCTCAGCGCCATGTACAAGTCGTGGCGACTCATCCCATCGAAGACATCTTCGGCCTTCAGGCCGCTGCGGTCCGGGTCGGCGTAGCAGCCTGGGGTGGGCAGGCGCAGATCGATGGGATGGTGCTCGGACATCTCAGGGGTTGGCTCCAGATACAAAGCACGATGAAATCGTAGCCACGGATGCGGTTGAGCCATCCCGTTTTGATGCCGTGATGTGCAACCGAACACCCGTGCTCTGCCGCCTAGGGTCACTTCGCCCCGGCCGCCAAGGCCCGTATCCATGACCTTCCCCGCCCTGCTGCTGGCGATCGGCAACCACCAGATCGAGGTGGCTGAGACGCTCATTCAGGTCGGGCGCTTCCTGGTTCTGTTCATCGCCGCCCGGATCATGGCGGAGCTGATGGTGCGCTTGTCCCTGCCGACGATCCTGGGGGAGTTGCTGGCCGGTGTGCTGATCGGGGTCTCCGGCATCCATTTCCTGCTGCCGCCCGAATCCGGGGCCCAGATCAATCATCTGTTGCTTGATCTGGTGGCCAACATTTCTCACGTCACCCCGGCGACGGTGCAGCAGCTTTACAACGAGAGCTTCCCTGGCCTGCAACAGATTGCAGTGCTTGGCCTCTATTCCCTGCTCTTCCTGACCGGCCTCGAGAGTGAACTCGATGAGCTGCTGGCTGTGGGTCTGCAGGCCACCACGGTGGCGGTGGCCGGGGTGCTGCTGCCCTTCGCCCTGGGCACGGCCGGACTGGTGTTGCTGTTTCACGTACCCCTGATCCTGGCGATTTTCGCTGGGGCCGCCATGACCGCCACCAGCATCGGCATCACGGCCAGTGTGTTTGGTGAACTGGGCTGGTTGCGCCGCCGCGAGGGCCAGATCGTGATCGGTGCTGCCGTGCTCGATGACATCCTCGGCATCGTCATCCTGGCGGTGGTGGTGGCTGTGGCCGGGGGCGAGACGCTGACCGTGGGGCCGATCGTCAGGCTGGTGCTGGCGGCGATCGTCTTCGTGGCCGCAGCCCTGATTCTCAGCCGCACCGCCGCTCCCGCCTTCGACTGGGTGCTCGATCGGCTCAAGGCCCCCGGCGAGGTGGTTGTGGCCGGTTTCGTGGTGCTGACGCTCTGCTGTTTCCTGGCCCAGGCGATCGGCCTGGAGGCGGCCCTGGGGGCCTTCGCTGCTGGCCTGATCCTCAGTCGTTCCCGTCACACCGAGGCGATTCAGGACACGATCAAGCCGCTGGTGGCCCTGTTCGCCACGGTGTTCTTCGTGTTGATCGGTACTGGCATGGATCTGTCGGTGCTCAATCCGCTCGATCCCGCTAATCACGAAGGGCTGGTGGTGGCCCTGTTCCTGCTGGCGGTGGCGATCGTCGGCAAGGTGGCCACCGGCTGGACATACACCAGCAGCGAACCCACCAATCGCCTGGTGGTGGGCCTGGGGATGATGCCCCGCGGTGAGGTGGGTCTGATCTTCCTCGGCCTGGGCACCCAGGCCAGGCTGCTGACCCCCGCCCTGGAGGCCGCAATTCTGCTGATGGTGATCGGCACCACCTTTCTGGCGCCGGTTCTGCTCAGACTGGTGATCTCCAGCCCGGAGACCGTTGTCGAGCAGACCCTCTGAAGCTGATTCCACCGGCACCGGAACCGGCACTGGTACCGCCACCGGCCTGGTTGCGCAGCTGAGCCGCTGGGGCTTCAGCCTGGCCGGCTGGCGGGACAATCGCCATGGCGAATGGTGGCTGGCGACCCAGTTGCTGTTGTTGTTGGCCCTGCTGCTGCCCGCCTGGCCGCGGCCGCTGAGCCTGGGGCTGGTCTGGCCGCAGGCGCTGCGCTTCGGCGGTGCTGCTCTGGTGCTGCTGGCTGTCGGACTGGGCCTTCAGGCCTTGCTGCGGCTGGGCCCCAGCCTCACGCCCCTGCCCGAGCCGATGCCTGGGGCTCCCCTGGTCACCGAGGGGGCCTATAGCCGCTGCCGCCATCCCCTTTACCAGGCGATTCTGATCGGCGCCCTGGGCATGACCCTGCTGCTCGGCAGCCTGCTGCATCTGCTCCTGTTGCTGGCCCTGGCGGCGGTGCTCGGCGGCAAGGCCCGCCGCGAGGAACGGGCCCTCTGCCGCGATCACCCGGGCTATCCGGCCTATAGGGCCGGCACCCCGGCAATCGCGCCCCGGATCCCCTGGCTCGACTGGCGCTGAGCTGTCCTGGCGCTTCAGTCCTTGTCTTTGCTCTGGCGGCTGGCCACGCTCCAGAACAGGCCCGAGAGCACCGCCATCAGCCCCAGGCTGGAGGACCACCCCGGCCCCAGGGCCCAGCACAGCAGCAGCTCGACCACGACGCCCACCGCCAGGGCGAGCGCCAGGCTGGCGATCACCAGCACGATCTGCTGGGTGCTGGCCGTGAGCGGCCCCTCGGCCAGGCTCTCCTCGAAGCGGCTGATCGGCACGCTCAGGGGCAGATAGAGGGCCAGGGCCCAGAGGGCGATGCCCGGCAGCAGCGAACTCCAGAGGGAATAGGACAGGTCCGTTGGCATCGCGGCACGGGTGGTTATCGCGGCGATCGCTCGCCATCGCGATGGGCTTCCTAGCATCGTCGACCCTTTGCTGACGCCGTGTGTCGCAGCCTGCTGTCCCTGCCGAGCCGGAGGCTCCCTGGAGTTTTCAGGGCCATGCGGTGCACAGCCTCCGCCGCGGACCCGAGCTGCCGGTGGGGCCGGCAATCCTGTTGGTGCACGGCTTCGGTGCCTCCACCGATCACTGGCGCCACAACATTCCGGTGCTGGCCGAACAACACGAGGTGCACGCCCTGGATCTGCTCGGCTTCGGCCGCAGCGCCAAGCCGGCGGGCCTGGCCTACGGCGGTGCTCTCTGGCGCGATCAGCTGATGGCCTATGTGTGCGAGCGCATCGGCCGGCCGACGGTGCTGGTGGGCAACTCCCTCGGGGGCTATGCCGCCCTGGCGGCTGGGGCTGCCTTGGGTGAGCGGGCCGCCGGCGTGGTTTTGCTCAATGCGGCCGGGCCGTTCGCAGCCGAACAGGCCCCCCCCGGCAGCTGGGGGGCGATCGCCCGCCGCACGATCGGTGCGGCCCTGTTCAAAAGCCCGGTGCTGCAGCGTTTGCTGTTTGAAAACCTGCGTCGCCCGGCCACGATCCGCAAGACCCTCAATCAGGTCTACATCGATCGCACCAACGTCGATGAGGAGCTGGTGGAGGCGATTCGCCGACCTTCTCTCGATCCCGGCGCCTTCGGTGTGTTCCGCACGGTGTTCGACATCCCCAGCGGCCAGCCCCTCGATCCGTTGTTCGCCGATCTCCGCTCCCCCCTGCTGCTGCTCTGGGGCATCCGCGATCCCTGGATCAACGCCGCCGGTCGCCGGGCGGCGTTCCAGCGCCACGCCCCCGAGGCCACCACCGAAGTCGTGCTGGAGGCGGGCCACTGCCCCCATGACGAGGTGCCGGAGCAGGTGAACCAGGCCCTGCTCGGTTGGCTGGCCGGGTTGGCGCCGGCCCAGTCGCCGTCCTCGGATCAGCCCCAGCCCCTGGCTACGGTCGGGGCGCCCATGCCCGCCGGCAGCGCCGCCCCAGGCGACGTCCCCGCTCCCGCCCCTGCCTCCTCCCATGCCGCTGCAGCGCTGCCTTGAGCCCTATCCCCACTGGCTGTATCGCGATCCCCGCAGCGGCGACAGCCTGAGGATCGTGCCCGAGCGCGGCGGGCTGGTCAGCGGCTGGAGCTGCGGCGGCCGCGAGATTCTCTATCTGGATGCCGAGCGTTTCGCCGATCCCGCCCTGTCGGTGCGGGGTGGCATACCGGTGCTGTTCCCGATCTGCGGCAATCTCCCCGGTGATCGCCTGGACCTCCCCCAGGGCTCCTTCCATCTTCCCCAGCACGGTTTCGCCCGCGACCTGCCCTGGCAGCTGCAGGAGCTGGAGGCTGCCGACGGCGTCGTGCTGGTGCTGGAGGACAGCCCCGAGAGCCGGGCTCAGTTTCCGTTCGCCTTCCGGCTGGAACTGGAGCTGCGGCTGGAGCCGGCCGCCCTGGCGATCACGGTGCGCGTCAGCCATCGCCGCGAAGAGGGCTTCCCGGAGTCGCTGGGCTCGATGCCGTTCAGCTTCGGTCTCCATCCCTACCTGGCCGTGGTCGATCCGGCGGCGGTACGGCTGGAGGGCCTGGCACCCCACGGCCTCGACCACCACACGATGACGGCGACCAGCACGGCCGAGCAGTTGGCGCGCCTCGGTCAGGGGGTGGATCTGCTGACCGCGCCGGCCGGCCCCGTACGCCTGGTCGATCCCTTGGCGGGCCATGCCGTCACTCTGGAGACCCGGGCCCCCTGGGATCAGGTGGTGATCTGGAGTGATCCCCCCAGGCCGATGGTCTGCCTGGAGCCCTGGACCGGCCCCCGCGGCTCCCTGGTAACGGGTGATCGGCGCCTGGAGCTGGCCCCTGGCCAGAGCCAGCAGCTGAGCTGCCGCTACCGGGTCGACACCACCGGTTGAGGCTTGGGGCCGGCAGGCTTTCTGCTGCTGCACGCACCCGCCTGGATCAGGGGTTGGCCACCCCCGGCAGGCGGCCCGGCGCCAGTTGCAGCTTCGGGTCGAACAGGTGCTTGACCCGCTCGATCATCGGCCGCGAGGGGGCATCGTCCCAGGCGGGCACGGCGCTGCCCTGGGGTTGCTGCAGCACTATCAGCCAGCCCCCAAGGCGCTGGCACAGCCGGCGCAGTTCGAACAGGCGCGCGGGGTCAAGGCCGGTCGTGGTGCCGGCAGCCGGCAGAGTCCAGGCCAGGCCCAGGCCGCTGCCGGCCGCCAGATCGATCGCCAGCCCGGCCAGCTCGGGGGCCGCCAGGGCCTCGGGCACCCGGTCGGGGGTGATCCCCAGGCGCAGCAGCCAGGCGGGTTCGGCCAGGCTTTCACCAGAGCCGTCGGCCGCTGGCTCGCCGCTGGCGGGTGCTGCGCCGTCGCTGCGGGCCAGGGCGAGCAGGCTTTCGAGGTCAACGGCCGCTAGCGGCCGCAGCGGCAGGGGGGTCTGGCCGGCGATGGCCGCCTGCTGTTGCTCCAGGCTTTCGGCTGAGATGCTCGCTAGCGCGATCAGCAGCAGGGGTGCCTCCTGAAGCCCGGCGCTGGCCGCCAGGGGGGCGCTCCACCAGTCGAGGCGCTCGGGGCTGAGGCCCGAGCCCAGCAGCCACTGACTCAGAGATCCCAGCTCGGTCAGGGATCCCTGCACCAGCAGGCCGCGGCGGATCAATGGCTGCGGCAGGGTGCGCAGATTGAGCTCGGTGATCAGGCCGAGCGAACCCCAGCTGCCGCAGAACAGGCGCATCAGGTCGTAGCCGGCCACGTTTTTGACCACCCTGCCGCCGGCTCTTGCGGCGGTGCCGTCGGCCCGCAGCAGCGAAATGCCGATCAGCTGATCGCGGATCCCCAGGTAGCGCTGGCGGAAACCGCCCGACAGTCCGCGGGCCACCAAGCCCCCCAGGCTGCCGGCGCCGCGCCGCTGGCTGCCCCAGGGTCGATCCACCGCCAGCCACTGGCGATGGATCGCCAGGGCCTCCTGCACCTCCTCCAGCGGCGTGCCGGCCCGCACGCTGATCGTGAAGTCGCCGGGATTGTGCTCGACGATGCCGCTCAGCCCGGCGCAGCTCACGGGCAGGCAGTCGCCGCGCAGTGGGGCGCCCCAGTCGAGGCGGCTGCCGCTGCCGCAGGGCACCCAGGCGGTTCCCTGCTGGTGCAGCTCCCGCACCAGATCCTGCAGCTCGTTGGCATCGGGAGTCATCACGGCACGATGGTCCCATGCAACAGGTGGAGCCAGCGGCCCCGGCCGCCCCTGAACCGGCCCTGAAGATCATCGTCATCGACGACGACCCCACCGGCTCCCAGACCGTGCATGGCTGCCCGCTGCTGCTGCGTTGGGATCCTGCCAGCCTGGCGCTGGCTTTGCGCCAGCCCTCACCGCTGCTGTTCCTGTTGGCCAACATCCGGGCCCTGGATCCGGATCAGGCCAGGCAGCGGCTGCGGCAGATCTGCCGGGCCCTGGGGCCGGCCTTGGCGGCGGCGCAGGCGGAGGGGGTGATCGATCGCTGGCTGGTGGTCAGCCGGGGCGATTCCACCCTGCGGGGCCACTTTCCGCTGGAGATGGAGGTGATCAGCGAGGAACTGGGCCCCTTCGCTGCGACGCTGCTGGTGCCGGCCTTCCTGGAGGGGGGACGCACCACCCTGGCGGGCGTTCATCGCCTCCACGGCCAGCCGGTGCACGAGACCGCCTTCGCCCGCGATGGGCTGTTCGGGTATGGCAGCAGTTACCTGCCGGCCTGGGTGCAGGAGAAGAGCGGCGGTCGGATCGCGGCGACGGCGGTGCAGCGGCTGGACCTGGCGGCGTTGGAGGGCCCCGCGGCCGCTCTGCGCCAGCGGCTGGTGGGCCTGGCCGGCAACGAGATCGTGGCGGTGGATGCCACCGAGCCGCGGCACCTCAGCGCCCTGGCTGCGGCCGTGCGCGCCTTGCAGCTTGCGCCGACCCCCATGGAACCATCGGGGCCTGACGGCGTTGCCCCTGAAGCTGCCGCCGCCTGCCTCACGGTCGCCGGCCCCGACTCGGCCACGGTCGACCGGGCCACAGCCCCTTCAACCACCAGCGCCGGGCCACCGCGCCGCTTCCTGTTCCAGAGCGCCGCCGGCCTGATCGCCGCCCTGGCCGATCTGCCACCCCAGCCTCTTGCAGGGGCCGCCCTGGCGGCGCTGCGGCGAACGGGGGTGGCAGGGCCCTTGCCGGGGCTGGTGCTGGTGGGCTCCCATGTGCCTTTGGCGGATCGCCAGCTGGAGCGATTGCTGGCGGAGGCGCGCTGCGGTGGCGTTGAAGTGGCTGTGGCCAAGGTGCAGCGACTGCTGGAGGGCCCCTTGCCCGAACCCCTGCTGGCATCGCTGGAGAGCGACTGGCTGGAGCAGCTGCGCCAGCAGCTGGCGGTGGGGCGCACACCCGTTCTGTACACCAGCCGCGGCGAGCGCTGCTGCCGCGACGCCGCTCAGCGGCGCCGGCTGGGGCTGGTGCTGGCGGCCAGCATGGCCCGACTGGTGGCGGCCCTGGCGCCCCAGCTCGGCTATGTGATCAGCAAGGGGGGCATCACCACCCACACCCTGCTGGCCGATGGGCTGGATCTGGGCGCGGTGCGGCTCCAGGGGCAGCTGCTGCCGGGGCTGTCGCTGGTGCTGGCGGGGCCACAAGATCTGCCGGTGCTCACCTTCCCCGGCAATCTCGGCGACGACGACACGCTGCGGTCGGCCTGGCGTTGGCTGGAGGGACAGAGCATTCGCTGACAGACCTGAAGCGGCCCCTTCAACAGGCGCGTCGCCCGGTGGCCAGCCAGGGTTTACGGCCTTCTTGCTCAGCCGAAACAACGGGGTGCCGATCCGTTGAGGGGGGCGGGAGGTTCCTGGGGAGCGTCTGGACGCAGGAACGCGAGCCGACGAGGCCCTGAGCAGCATGCCCTTGTCCTGTCAGCTGTTTCCAGCCAGCGCTGGCCCCGCCAAGGGCGCCGGGTTCAACCGCCGTTGAGGCTCCTGGCCAGGAGTTGCACGGGGTGGAGCACGGGGATCGGCCGGGGGGTGGTCTCCATGTGCTGGCGGATCTGCAGGCTGCAGCCGATGTTGGCGCTGACGGCGATATCGGCGCCGGTACCGCTCAGATCCGCCGCCTTGATGCGCCCGAGTTCGGCGGCCTCAATTGGCTGCACCAGGTTGTAGATGCCGGCGCTGCCACAGCACACCCCCGCTTCGATCGCCTCGTCGATGCGCACGTGGGGGATGCGGCGCAGCAGCTGGCGGGGCTGGTCGCGGATGCCCTGGCCGTGGAGCATGTGGCAGGCATCGTGATAAGCCAGTCGCAGGGGGCGCTCGGCGCTGGCGGTTTCGCCATCGGCGTGGCGCAGGGGCTGCAGGCCTTGCAGAAAGGCCTCGCTCGGTCCGATCCGCTCCAGGAACTCCTGGATGTCCGCCACCCGGGCGGCAAAGCTGGTCGCTGGGGCGATGCCGCTTTCTGGGGTGGCCAGCGGCTGACCTGTCTCGGCTTCGGGTCTGGGAGCCCCGGCTGGCCTGGGTTCCGGCGCAGCCAGGATCTCGCCGTAGGCCTTGAGGGTGTGGCCGCAGCCGGAGGCCGCCACCAGGATCGCGTCCAGGGGCTCGGGGCCCGCCGGGCGGTCCGGGCCGATCACCGCCTCGAAGCGCGCCATCAGGTCTCGGGCCAGCTCCCGGGTCTGCGCCAGTTCGCCCTGGTGATGGGTGACGGCACCGCAGCATTGCTGGGCCGGCGGAATCACCACCTCGATGCCGTTGGCGCTCAGCACCTCAATGGCGGCGGCGTTGACGGCGGGATCGAACAGGCGCTGCACGCAGCCCAGCACCAGACCGACCCGGTAGCGCCGCTCGCCCCGGGCGGGCACCAGCACCGGGAAGCCATCGTCGAAGGAGGCCGGGGCCAGGGGCGGCAGCAGCCGCTCCATCGCCTCGATCTGGGGGCCGAACAGGCGGGTGAGTCCGCTGCGGCGGGCCAGGGCCTGCAGGGGGGTGCCGGCGTAGGCCCGCAGCGGCGTCAGCACGGCCCGCAGCCGCTGGGGATAGGGCAGCAGGGCGAACAGGGCACGGCGGAAGGCCCGCTGGGCGGGACTGCGCAGTTCCGGCGCGTTGAGCAGCGGCCGGGTGGCTTCGATCAGCTCGTCGTAGCGAACGCCGGAGGGGCAGGCCGTGACACAGGCTAAACAGCCCAGGCAGCTGTCGAAATGGCCGGCGACGGTGGCGTCGAGCTGCAGCTCACCGGCGGCGATCGCCTTAAGGGCGTGGATGCGGCCCCGGGGGGAGTCCATCTCTGTGCCCATCACCAGGTAGCTGGCGCAGGTGGGCAGACAGAAACCGCAGTGCACGCAGGGATCAAGCAGGCCCAGTGGCGGTTCGGCCGCGGCCGGGTCGTGCTGGCCTGAGGGGCTTTGGGTCGCCGGGCTCATGGGGTGCTGCGTTCGCAACCAGTCTGCCGTGGTCGCCTGCCGCCCGGGCTTCAGCCGTTGAAGTGGCGCACCACGGCCTCGGCGAAGCCCGAGCAGCTCACCGGCTCCACCCGCGGTTCCATCAGACGGGCCAGGTCGTAGGTGACTTCGCCGTTGGCGATGGCGGCGCTGAGGCCGGCGGTGATCAGGTCCGCCGCCTCCTGCCAGCCCATGAACTCGAGCATCATCACGCCGGAGAGGATCACCGAGCCGGGGTTGATGCGATCGAGGCCGGCGTGCTTCGGAGCGGTGCCGTGGGTGGCCTCGAAGATGGCGGCTTTGTCGCCGATGTTGGCGCCGGGGGCCATGCCCAGGCCGCCCACCACAGCGGCGGCCGCATCGGAGATGTAGTCGCCGTTGAGATTGAGGGTGGCCAGCACCGAGTAATCGGCCGGGCGGGTCTGGATCTGCTGGAAGATGCTGTCGGCGATGCGGTCATCGACCAGCACCTTGAGCTTCCACTGGCCGTTGCCGTGGCTGGCGCCGATCGCCTCGATCACGCCCTGAACCTCGGCATCGACGGCGGCCTTCTTCTCGGGGGTGAGGCTGTCGTAGCCGGGTTCGATCAGGCGGGCGTTGGCTTCGGTGCTCAGGCCAGGATTCTCCTCGAGGTTGCCCAGGATCCAGCTCTCCCTTTCGGTGACGCACTCAAAGCGGAACTCGCTGGTGGCCAGCTCGTAGCCCCAGTCGCGGAAGGCACCTTCGGTGAACTTCATGATGTTGCCCTTGTGCACCAGGGTGACGTGGCGCTTGTCGCCCTCGAGGCGCAGGGCGTGCTGGATCGCCTTGCGGATGTGGCGCTGGCTGCCGTGCTTGCTCACCGGCTTGATGCCAATGCCGGCGCCCTCGGGGATGCGGCGCTGGCCAAGTTTGCCGTTGGCCGGAATCACCACGTCATTGAGGTGACGGATCAGCTCGATGCAGACCGGATCGCTGGCTTCCCACTCAATACCCATGTAGATATCTTCGGTGTTTTCCCGATAGACGAGCACGTCCAGATCCTGGGGACGCTTGTGGGGGCTGGGGGTGCCCTCGTAGTAGCGGCAAGGCCGTACACAGCAGTAAAGATCGAAGATCTGGCGCAGGGCCACGTTCAGGGAGCGGATGCCGCCGCCGATCGGCGTGGTCAGCGGGCCCTTGATCGCCACCCCATAGGTCTCGATCGCGGTGAGAGTGTCCTGGGGCAGGTACTGGTAGGTGCCGTACAGCTCGCAGGCTTCATCGCCGGCGTACACCTTGAACCACTCGATGCGGCGCTCGCCGCCGTAGGCCTTCGCCACCGCCGCATCCAGCACCCGCTCGGTGGCGGGCCAGATGTCGACGCCGGTGCCATCGCCGCGAATGAAGGGGATGATCGGATCGTGGGGCACAATCGGCTGGCCGTCTTCAAAGCGGATGGCCGTGCCGCTGCTGGGGGCGCTGAGCTTTTCGTAGGTGGCCATTCGGGGCGACATCGCTGGCAGCGAGCCTATGCCTGAAGATGTCGCCGGAAGGTTTGTGGTGATCGGCGCGGCGGCGGCTCGCTGTGCTGAGTGCTTGGGACGCTGGCCTCAGGTCACGGTTCGGGTGAGCTGCAGGGTGCGGGTGAAGGCCACGGCATAGAGACCCAGGATCATGATCAGATCACCGAGCACCAGCAGTCGGTCGATGCGTTTCACGCCGACAATCGTCGGTTTGCTCTTGTTCAGCAGCGTGTTGTTCGAGAGGTGGTACTCGTCGAAAGTCGTGATGCCTCGGCTGGGATCGGCATCACAGAGCTGCACCACGCCGTATGTCTTCGCCACTACAGCTGGAACCTGTGCCGTCCCTTGCCCCTTGTCTGCAGCTGCCGATCGGGGCTGCGAATGGGCGCCAAAGCCTTCAGGATGGGCAGCATGAATGCCGCCGAGCAGGCCCGATCCCTTGAGCTGGCCCAGGCGATCGCCTCGGCGGCCGCCCTGTTCCGGGAGCATTTTCCCGATGCCCGCGCCAATCTCAATCCCTGGCGCGACGATCCCCTGACCCGGGCCTTCCAGGAGAGTGAGTGCCTGGATCTCTCGTTCCATTTCCCCGGCTGGAGCCCGCGGCTTGAGTGCCGGTCCCTGCTGGTGCAGCTGCGGCTAGAACGGCAAGCCACCTTGGCGGATCTGCGCCCGCGCCTGCTCGGGGTGTTGATCCGCGGGCTCACCTACGAATCGGAGCGCTGGCGCCTGGCCACGGTCGGGGACTGGCTTCCCTCCGGCTCCCACCTGCCCCGGGCGGAGGTGAGTGAGAGTTTGCGGCAAATCTGCCGGGAACTGTTCGAGCTTTTTGGCGGCGAGGATGGCGCGACCGGATCCGATCGGCAGGCGGCTTAGCCCCAGGCAAGGCCAGCCGGTCCAGGCGAGCCCGTCTCGCATCGCCTTCCCCTGGATCAGCCGCTGCGCCGTAGTCGGCTGCAGAATCAGGGCCGGCCACGTAACCCTTCGCAATCTTGTCACCGTTGCTGCGAAACCCGGCTCTACGTTGGAATGCCTGACCGTTCTATTCCGAGGACCGATGCCTGTCGCCCTGGCTTCCCAGCTGCGTGAGGGAACGAAGAAAGCCCACACCATGGCCGAGAACACCGGCTTTGTGAGCTGCTTTCTCAAGGGGGTGGTGGACAAGGTCAGCTACCGCACCCTGGTGGCCGACCTCTGGTTCGTGTATAGCGCGATGGAAGAGGAGATCGGTCGTCTCGCCGGCCACCCCGTCGTGGGTCCGATCAACTCCCAGGCCCTCAACCGCCGTGAATCGCTGGAGCAGGATCTGGCCTTCTATTTCGGCGGCGACTGGCGCAACCTGATCCGCGCCACCCCTGGAGCGCAGGCCTATGTGGGCCGTATCCGCCAGGTGGCCAAGGACTCCCCTGAGCTGCTGGTGGGCCATCACTACACCCGCTACATCGGCGATCTCTCCGGTGGCCAGATTCTCAAGAACATCGCCCAGAAGGCAATGAATTTGGGTGAACATGACGGCCTGCGCTTTTATGAGTTCGACGCCATCGCCGATGAGAAGGCCTTCAAGGTCAACTATCGCCTCACCCTCGATTCCCTGCCGATCGATCAGGCCATGGCCGATCGCATCGTCGAGGAGGCCAATCAGGCCTTCCACTGCAACATGGTGATGTTCCAGGAGCTGGAGGGCAATCTGATTGCGGCGATCGGCAAGGTGCTTTTCGGTTTCCTCACCCGTCGCCAGCGGTCCGGCAGCACCGAGGCCGTCGCCGCCTGAACTTGCGCCCCGTTCGTTTCCTCGTCCCCGGCACCAGCGGTCGCTTCCGTTGCGGAGGCCTGCTGGTGGAGCTCCAGAGTGCCCGCCTGGTGGGTTCGCTATGCCACGCCGAGGTGGTCACCTACCGGCAGCGGGAGCCGGGCCATCCTTTCCTCGACGATCTGCTGCGGGCCGAGCCGGCCCCGGGGCCGGCGCTGTGGATCGTCAGCTGGGGTTTTGATGTGCCCTGGCTGCTGCGCCGTCTGCGCGGTCGCCCGGCGGCGTATCACGCCCACAGCAGTGGCTATGGCTTCGACCTTCCCCCGGGCGTGCCGGTGCTGGCGGTGAGCCGCAACACCCTGGGCTACTGGGGTGAGCGGGCGCCCCGCAATCCCCTGTTTCTGGTGCCCAATGCCCTGGAGGCGATGTGGCTGAACCGGGGAGGCAGGGGAGATGAACCGGGGTTGCACCGCCCGATCGACGTGCTGGTGCAGCAGCGCAAGTGCAGTGCCTATGTGCTGGAGCAGCTGGTGCCGGCCCTGCGGCGACGGGGGCTGACCGTGGAGGTGCAGAAGGGCTGGGTGGAGGACCTGGTCGGGCTGTTCAACAGTGCCACGGTGGTGCTCTATGACTCGGCCGATTACTGGCGCGCCCGTGGCGTCAGCGAGGGCTTTGGACTGCCGCCGATCGAGGCCCTCGCCTGCGGTTGCGTGGTGTTCAGCAGCCTCAACCATGCGCTGGCCGACAGCCTCGATCCCGGTGTGGTGGGCCATCAGATCGGTTGCGGCAGCCTCGAGAGCGACCTCGAACGCATCGCCGCGGCGGTGACCCAGCCCCAGACCTGGCAGCCGCCGGCCAGCCGGCTGACGCCCCTGCTAGAGGCCTGCTCTGAGCCGGTGCTGCTGGAGCGCTGGCGCACGGCCCTGGAGGCGCTGGACGGCCACTGGGATCGCTGGTTCGCTCTTGGCGTGGTGCCGCTGCGGCGGCGAGCGACCTGGAAGATTCGCCTGGATCAGGTGCTGGGGCGGCTGCGGCAGCGGCTGGGAGGGCGGCTGCCGCGCTGGCCTGCAGGCGGCTGATTCGGGGAATCGGCGCCATAGCCTGAACATGGTCTGTTGAGTCAGCCGGGCGCTTGAATCTGCTCTCCAGGAGCCGAACCTATCGACAGCTGCGCGCCCTGATGGCCTATCTGCCGTCAGAGCGACTGAGCCAGCTGAAATGGGTGGTCGCCGTTTCCGTCATCCCAGGCATCGTTGATCTTGCTTCCGTGGCCGTGATCGCCCGGCTGATGGGGGCGCTCGTCGGCGGGCACATGGATGACCGCTTGCCGGGAGTGAAGGTCTTCGGTGGCAATCCGGTGGATCAAAGCCTCTGGCTGATCGCGATTTTCGCGCTGCTCTCCTGGATCGCCTCCTTCGGCAAGTTCGGCCTTCAGTTTTTGCAGCAAAGGCTGACGGCACGGGTGTGGATTGATCTCTCCAATCAGATCCATGCCAATGTCTTGGCCCAGGGATACGAATATCATCTGACCAAGAGCACCGCCAAGCTCTCGACGCTGGTTCTGAGCCATATTAAAAAGACATCTAATTCGGTTGTGAATCCACTGCTGAAGATGGTGGGCAGCATCTTCTCCATTTTATTGCTGTCGCTTGGAATTGTGGTGATCGGCCGCTGGTCTGCGGTAGTTCTGATCAGTAGCCTGGTTGCTTCCTATATTGTTGTTTCTCAGTTGATTACGCCTTACCTGCGCCATGCATCCAGGCAGAAGTTGCGTCTGGAGACGCGCGCCACTCACATCTTGCTGGAATCGTTGAGTTCCATCCGCGACATTAAGCTCACCGCGTCGGAGGATCATTTTCGGAACGCTTTCGTGCGTACCGGGGAAAGGGCCAAGAGTTACGCCTGGACCACCGAGCTCTTGCCGACCATCCCCCGTGCCCTGATCGAACCGCTGGGGATCACGTTGATCTTTGCTTTTGGTGCGGTGCCGGCCCTGCTTAGGGGCGATCGTTCCGATATTCTCTCGATCCTTCCCTTCCTGGCCTCCCTTGCGGTAGCGGCACTGCGCCTGACACCGCCCCTGCAGGATTTCTTCTCCTCGATGAACCAGCTCCGGGGAGGCCTGCCGGTGATTGAAACCACCCTCGAATACTTGCAGTTGCCCGCCGGCCGTCCGGTTCTGGGGGATCCCGGGGTGCCGAGCCCGCTGGGGGTGTTCCCCAAGCGTTCGATCGGCCTGAACGACGTCTGGTACTCCTATCCCGGCTCCGATGAGCCGGTGCTGCGCGGTGTCGACCTCTCGATACCGGTGGGCTCCAGGGTGGCTTTCGTGGGTTCCACCGGCAGCGGCAAGACCACCACGGCTGGGATCTTGCTGGCCCTGCTGGATCCCAGCCGGGGTTTGCTCGTGCTCGATGGCATCCCGGTCTCCGAGCAGGATGTGCCTGCCTGGCAGGCCTGCTGCTCGCAGGTGCCCCAGTTCATCAACCTGCTCGATGCGAGCGTGCTGGACAACGTGGCCTTCGGCAAGAACGAAGACGAGGTCGAACAGGACGAAGTCTGGATGGCTCTGGAGGCCGCCCAGCTGGATGAGTTCGTCAGTGAGCTTCCCTACGGCCTGCATACCCCGATCGGCGAAAATGGCCTGCAGCTCTCCGGAGGGCAGAGGCAGAGACTGGCTCTGGCGCGATCCTTTTACAGGCGCTCCCAATTTCTCCTGCTGGATGAAGCCACGAGTGCCCTCGACAACCGCACTGAAAATGAAATCATTCAGGCGCTTGAGGTGATCGGACGCCGATGTACAACGGTTGTCATCGCCCATCGCCTGTCTACGGTGATGCGCTGTGACCGTATTTATGAGTTCGAACGTGGAAGAATCAAGGCCTTTGGCACTTTCGAGGAATTGCAACATAGCTCCGATACTTTCCACCATCTTGCCTCTCTAGAGCGGCGTTTGGTGAACTGATCCTTGCTTCGTCTATGATGCCCCTATCCTGAACCTGGCCAAGTATCATCATGCCGCTGATTCTGGTCGCAGGTCCTTGCGTTATCGAGAGTAGAGACCTCATCTTTGAGATCGCAGAAAGGGTCAAGCAGATGACTGACCGCCTGGGTATCGAGTACATCTTCAAGGCCAGCTTCGATAAGGCCAATCGCAGTTCCGGCAGTTCTTTTCGCGGTCCGGGTGTGCAGGATGGCCTGGCGCTGCTGGCGGAGGTCAAGCAACGCTACGGGCTGCGGTTGCTGACCGATATTCACGAAAGCCACCAGGCGGCCCCCGTGGCCGAGGTGGTGGATGTGCTGCAGATTCCCGCCTTCCTCTGCCGTCAGAGTGATCTGCTGTTGGCCGCGGCTGAGGCCACCGCCGGCACCGACAAGGTGATCAACGTCAAGAAGGGTCAGTTTCTGGCGCCCTGGGACATGGCCCAGGTGGTCACGAAGCTGCGTGATGCCGGTGCCCAGCACATCTGGCTGACCGAGCGGGGCAGCAGTTTCGGCTACAACACTCTCGTGGTCTACTACCGGAGCCTGCCCCAGCTGCGCGATCTGGGTTGCCCGGTGATCTTCGATGCCA
>JAPLID010000129.1:0-5687 GCA_026389285.1 Cyanobacteriota bacterium | reverse complement strand
TTCGAGCGGCGGTCAGCGGGAGTTCGTCGGGCCCCTGGCGCGCGCGGCGGTGGCGGTCGGGGTGGACGGTCTGTTCCTGGAAGTGCATCCCGACCCCGAAAAGGCCCTCAGCGACGGGCCAAATATGGTGCCGCTGCATCGTCTCGAGGCCCTGCTCGAGCAGCTGCTGGCGATCCGGGCGACGCTCCAGCCTGGCCTTGCCGTGACCACGCTCTGACCCCCCGTCCGGCGTCGCCCCACCGTGATTCAGCAGTCCTTCCGGTTCTTGCGCCATGCCAGTGGCTACCGCCGCTGCCGCGTCCGCCTGGCGGAGCTGCGCCTGCTGGTGCTTGATGTCGACGGGGTGCTCACCGATGGCGGGCTCTGGACCACGGAGGCCGGTGAGGTGATCAAGCGCTTCGATGTCCGCGATGGCCTGGGCATCCGCTTGCTGCAGCAGGCCGGTGTGGAGGTGGCCTGGCTGAGCGGCGGCAAGAGTGGGGCCACCGAGCAGCGGGCCCGCTACCTGGGCATCCGTCATGTGCTGACGGCTGTGAAGGACAAGCCGGCGGCGCTGATGGCGCTGCAGCAGAGCCTGGGTACTTCAAAAGCCGCCACCGCTTTTGTCGGCGACGATCTCAACGATCTGGCGGTGCGCCCCGCCGTGGGGTTGCTGATCGCCACAGCCGATGCGGTGCGACCGCTGCGGCGCCGCGCTGACTGGGTTCTGGATCGCAACGGCGGCGATGGGGCGGTGCGCCGTCTGGCCGAGGAGATCCTGCGGGTGCGCGGTGACTGGCAACGGCTCAGTGAGCAGGGGTGGCGGGATCGCAATGATTGAGTGCACCACCACCAGCCAGAGTCCCCAGAGGGAGGCATGGGTATGGTCCTGGGCAAGCTGGGTATGAACGGCCGCTTGCGCCAGCGGTTGCGGTGGTTCATTCGCGCCGGCCATGTTTCGCCGCTCTCCCGATTGGCGAAGGTTGATCGCGATCAGTGGATGGCCCTGGCCGCCTATCGCGGCTTGGTGCAGCAGGCCTTCGAGCTGCCTCCCTTCGCCCCCCGGGTGAGCTCCGTGCTCTGGGACCAGGGCGCGTTCCATCGCTCCGGGGATTGCCGGGCGTTTTTCAGCCCTGGGCGTCGGGAGCCGGAGGACTCCTCCCATCACTACGGGCATGACATCCAGATCAAGCGCCATGCCGGGTTGCCCCTGATCGGCTCGCCCCTGTTCTGGTTGCTGGAGCATGGGCTCAAGGTCAGTCGCTCCGCCACGTTTGAGAGTCCGCGCGGCTGGAGCCGCGGCTATCTCTGCATGGGCCCCCGCCGGGCGCTGTGGTTGCAGGAGCGTTTCGGCCGGCCCGCCGAGGCGATCGGCCCCTGGATCGCCTACGCCCAGCCCCTGCTGAGCGCGGCGGAGATCGCTGGTCTACGGCAGCAGCTCGGCCCCACCCTGCTGGTGGTGCTGGCCCATAGCTGGGACCGGGTCGAGCGCCGCATGGATCAGCGGGCCTGCATCGAGGCTGTGGCCCAGCAAGCCGCCCGAGGCGGTTATCGCTCGGTGATCTGGCTGCGGCACTGGCAGGATCCGGAGTTGCCGGATCTCCCGCGCCAGTGGATCGTGGCCTGCAATGGCCATCGTTCCAATCCCTGGTTTCTCGATGCGATGCGTACGCTGCTGGAGCTCAGTGACGGGCTGGTCAGCAATGCCTTCGGGACCCATCTGGGCTATGGCGTGGCCCTGGGCAAGCGACTGCACTGGCTGCCGGTAGAGGCGGAGCAGGATCTCTCAGGCCTCCATGGTGCCAAGGCCGAAGAGGAGGCCGCCGAGTGGAGCGAGCGCCAGCGCCTCAGCGCCGAACTCGCGTCCCGGCTCGCCCTGCCCGATCCCGCCGCTGCGGACGCCGCCGTGCGCGAACTGCTGAGTCCCTACTGGGGGTTTGAGCGCGTCCTGTCGCCGGATCGGCTTCGGCGTCTGCTGCTTGGCAGATCGCAGCTCCCCTGGGGGACTGGCCATGCCTGATCCCCTCGCCGTTCTGCCCGCTGTTCAGGCTTTCCCCAGCTCGTCTCCGTTTCGGATCGATCAGGTGATGGCAGCCCCTGTGGCGATGTACGGCCTGTTCCTGGCTCTGCTGCTGCTCGCGGCCCTGATGAGCTGGGCGGCGTGGCACCAGCGCCTGAGGCTCTGGCGCACCTTGGCTCTGCTGCTGCTGGCGTTGGTTGTCGTGTTCTTCACGCTGGCCAGCTGGGGCACCAGCGACATCACCAAGCTCAGCCATGACCTGCCTTTTGATCTTTCCCGAGTCCGCGGCGAGCCGTTCTGGACGGTGCTGGCGCCGCTGGTGGCTCGTCTGCCCTACCGCATGGCGTTCATGCATGGCCTGGTGGTGGCTGGTTATGCGGCGGTGCCGTTGTTGCTGGCCCGCCTCTGGCAGGCCAGGGTCTGGGGAGGCTGGTGGAGTTTGCTGATCGTCTTCAGCCCTCTGCTGCGCAACTTCCTGCAGAACGGCGTCAGCCGACAGGCTCTGATGACCCTGCTGCTGCTGCCGCTCCTGCTCTGGGCCGCCCGCCTGGCCAGGCCTGGCCGCTGGCTCCTGGTCCTGAGCACCGGACTGGCGGCCACGGTGCACACCAGCTTTCCGCTCACCTTGAGCCTGGCTCTGGTGCCCAGACTGGTGGCGCCGGGTTCCTTGGTCCGTCTTCGCTGGCAGAGGCTGCTGCCCGTTGCCGTCGCCCTGGTGCTGCTGGTCGCATTGGCGGCCCCCCATGCCCTGGACAAGCTGCGGGTCTACAGCTCCTTGGAGAGTTATTTCCCCACCTATGCCCTGCGGCCGGAGGTGATCCGGCTGCAGCTGGCGATGGGACTGGCGGTGGTGCTGGCGAGCTGGCGCCGGCGCCTGGGCTTCCGATACTGGCTGACCTGCGGCAGCAGCCGTTCGCTGGCGATGTTCGCGCTGTTTTTCGGCCTGTTGCAGCTGTCTCTGCAGTGGAACCTGCTGGCGCCGATCACCAGCCGGCTGGTGGATCCGGTCGGTTTCTATCTGCTGATCCTCTGGCTGGGTTGGCTGCAGCGCCAGCGTTGCCTCTGGGCCGCGGTCCCGGCCCTGGTCGTGACCCTCGACGCCTGGTTGCTGGGCCGGTTGCTGGAGTCGTTCTCCCTGGCCTGTGGCTCGAATGATGAGTTCCTGTGCATCCCCGATCGCTGGCCCTGGCAGGTCCGTTATTGACCGATCAGCGGTTGGGCTCGTGCTGTGGAGGAACCGGTGAGCAGGGCCATGCGGGCCACCCGCAGGCAGCGATGCAGGAACTCCAGCGGTTGGCGGCGATAGAGCCGGTTGTGGCGCCAGAGCGGGGCCAGGCTCAGCCAGCTGACCTCGGCCCCGGTGAGCTGGCTGACGCCGTAGAGCGCCGAGGTGAGTCCCGCCACGATGACCGGCCTGCCGGCCCGTTGCTCCTGCAGCAGCCGCACCATCACCTCCAGGCTGACGGCCGAGCGCAGCGGACCCGCCAGCCAGGGCAATTCGATGCGGCCGAAGCTGCCATCGGCCGGAGCCTTGGGATGGTCGATCAGCAGCAGCCGATCCCGGCAGGGATCGAAGCCCTGCCGGCGTTGCAGCTGGCGTTGCCAGCTCACCAGCACCGCGAACGGGATGTGGCGACCGTGAAATTGATGGGCCAGGTTGGGAACGGAGCAGATCCACAGAGGGCGCTGGTCGTCGGTGGCCGTCAGGCAAAACTGCAGCTCCTGCCGGGCTGCGGCGCGCTGGCTTTCCACCAGCAGTTCAAACAGTTCGGCCCGGCCTTCCAGCGGGGGCTCGATCGGGGCCTGGGGCGGCCGGTGCCAGAGCGGCTGCCGGCCGCTCAGCACGTAGCGCACCTGGCGGCCGGGTTCGGCGATCAGCCGGTTCAGCAGGCTCGGCAGGATCGCCCGCAGTTCCCGGGCGCAGCGGTAGTAGATGCCGAGGCCATCCCCGCACACCACCAGCTGCCGGATCGAGCCCAGCTGCAGGAGCTGGCGCTGCCCCCGCTGCCACTGGTTGTTCAGGCAAAGCAGATCCCAGTCTCCTGAGGCTGCCTCGGGCTCCTGGGCCAGGAGGCGGATGGCACCGAAGCGGTGTGGCTGCTGGCTGCGCAGCAGCACCAGCCAGCGTTCGATCGCCTGTTCCAGGGACGCCAGGGCGCGGGGATCGTTGCGGATCACACCGGTGAGCCAGATGCCGATGGTGGGCGGAGAGTCAGGCCCGTTCTGCCGGCGTCCGGCCCGCACTTCCGGCAGCGAGGCCACCACGGCCAGCTGGTGCACCAGGTGGATCAGGCCACCGCTGGCTACCAGGATCCGCAGGGGCCCAGGGGCTGGCCCGCTGGCGGAGGCGGGTGCTGCGAGGCTGCTCATGGATGCAGCGGTTCGATCGGTGCCAGGCGCGGATCAAGGATCTTCGGCCCCATGCCCTCGAACTTGACCGCGATCGAGATCTTCTCACCGCTGCCGAACAGGTGGGTGACCTGGCCTTCGCCGAAGCTGGCGTGGCGTAGTCGGTCGCCCACCGCCCAGGTGCGGCTGCCGCTGCGGCGGCGCACGGCGTTGCTGGGAGCTCCGGCGTCGCCGCCGCTTTCCACCCGCCGGCTCTCGGGCCGGTCGACGCGGGTGAGGCGATCAAGGCGCTGCTCGCGGCGGATCGCGGCACCACCGCTATGGGGGATGTCGCCCTGGAGCAGGGCTTCGGGCAACTCGGAGAGAAACACCGAAGGCACCGCCGGCTCGCGCATGCCGCCCCAGAGGCGCCGCTCACAGGCATGGGAGAGAAACAGCCGCTCCTTGGCCCGGGTGAGTCCCACATAGCAGAGGCGTCGTTCCTCCTCCAGCGAGGCCGGGTCATCCAGGGAGCGATAGCTGGGAAAGAGCCCCTGCTCGAGCCCCACCAGGAACACCACCGGGAACTCCAGCCCCTTGCTGGCGTGCAGGGTCATCAGCGTCACCCGGTTCTGTTCGGTGTCCTTGCTGTCAGCGTCGCTGGCCAGGGCGGCGGAGGCCAGGAAATCCTCCAGGGAGCCCTCCTCGTTCTCCTCCTGGTACTGGAGCGCGGCATTGACCAGTTCGCCCAGGTTGCGGCGCCGGTCTTCGGCCTCATCGGAGCCCTCGGCCAGCAGCTCGGCCACGTAGCCGCTCTGCTCCATCACCCGCTGCACCAGCTCGGAGGGGGGGGCCTCCGCGGCGCGGCGCTGCAGATCGCAGATCAGTTCATGGAATTGCAGCAGCCCCTTCGCCGAGCGGCCACCGAGAGAGCGCACCGCCTCGGCATCGCTGACCACGTCCCACAGGGGGATGCCCAGCTGATTGGAGGCATCGGTGAGCCGCTCGATCGTGGTCTTGCCGATACCCCGCTTGGGGGTGTTCAGCACCCGCAGCAGGCTGACGGTGTCGGCAGGGTTGACCAGCAGCTTGAGGTAGGAGAGCACATCCTTGATTTCGCGCCGGTCATAAAAGCGCACGCCACCCACCACCAGATAGGGGATGCCCCAGCGCACCAGCGATTCCTCCATCGCCCTGGACTGGGCATTGGTGCGATAGAGCACGGCCATGTCGCCCCAGCGCAGCTCGGGGTGGGCGGCATCGAGCATGCGCATGCGATGCACCACCGCTTCGGCCTCGGCGATCTCGTCGTCGCAGCGGGTGAGGCTGATCGGTTCGCCTTCGCCGCGGGTGGGCCGCA
>JAPLID010000076.1 GCA_026389285.1 Cyanobacteriota bacterium | reverse complement strand
ATGCGACACCAGTGCCGAGTCCCCCTGCTGGGACGCCCCGCCGACCAACGCACAGCTCTGCTGCGTGGCCTCACCACCCAGCTGATCCGCGAAGGCCGCGTGACCACCACCAAGGCCCGTGCCAAGGCTCTCCGTAATGAAGCCGAGCGCATGATCACGCTGGCCAAGGAGGGCAGCCTGTCCTCCCGCCGCCGCGCCATCGGCTACATCTTCGACAAGCAGCTGGTGCACGCCCTGTTCGACAAGGCCCAGGATCGCTACGGCGATCGCAACGGTGGCTATACCCGCATCATCCGCACCGTGCCCCGCCGCGGCGACAACGCCGAGATGGCGATCATCGAGCTCGTCTGAACCCAACGGCTGCCCCTTTCACCTCCGGCACCGTTGCCGAACCCTCGTCTCTGGAGAGAGCCGCTGGCTGGCAGCGCCAACCGCTCCACACCAGCGTGCAGGAGGTGCTGGAAGCGGCGATCAGCGTCCTGGATCCCCAGCGTCCGGTGCTCAGCGTGGCGGCGGGGCGCACCGACAGCGGCGTCCACGCGGCCGGCCAGGTGGTCCACTTCGATGCCGCAGGGCCGATCCCTGCCGAGCGCTGGCCCAAAGCCCTGAACGGCCGCCTGCCCCCCACGATCAGGGTGCGGGCGGCCACTGAAGTGCCCGACCACTGGCATGCCTGCTTCTCGGCCCGTTACCGGCGCTACCGCTACACGATCCACAACGGCCGCACTCCCAACCTGTTTCTGAGCGCCTGGAGCTGGCATCGCTATCAGCTCCGCCTCGACGACCAGGCCATGGAGGCCGCCCTGCACACCCTGCTGGGGGAGCACGATTCCTCAGCCTGCCAGCGCGCCGGCAGCCGCCGCGCCCACGCACGCACCACCCTCCAGGAGGTGAGCCTGGAGCGCCAGCAGGATCTGATCACGGTGGAGCTGCAGGCCAGTGGCTTCCTGTACGGCATGGTCCGCCTGGTGATGGGACAGCTGCTAGCTGTTGGCGAGGGGCGCCTGAGCGTGGCCGCCTTCGAGCGGCGCTGGCGCACCCGGGCGCGCTCGGAAGTGCGGGAGGCGGCCCCACCCCAGGGGCTCTGCCTGCTGCGGGTGGGCTACCCGGAGCCGTTGTTCCCAGAAGCCGCCTGGTATGATGCACAACCGCGGTTTCAGCTGAAATCGCCTGATCCACCTCCGGTTCCAGAACCTTTCCGTGAGCCTGCCAACGCAGCAGCGGTGAGTCCTGAATCCCAGGAGTGACCCTCCGATGTCCCACCGACACCAGAGCGCGATCGGGTCGATTCGAGGCTGGCTCTGTAGTCCCGCCAACCCGTCACAGAAGCCTCCGCAGTCCGGCTACAGAGCTGTTGCCGGAGGCAGAACCTCGACGCGGTAGGTTCACCCCAGCCCACGCCATCCGCCGTACAGAACGGATGCGGTGGTCTTCCAAGCCGGTCAGCCGGTGCCCTTCAGGCGCAATGAACAAGACAACCCTGCCTTCCCCCGACACGCTCGACCGCCAGTGGTATGTGGTCGACGCGGCGGATCAGACCCTCGGCCGGCTGGCCAGTGAGGTGGCCCAGGTGCTACGTGGCAAGAACAAGCCCACCTACACCCCCCATCTCGACACGGGCGACTTCGTCGTCGTGATCAACGCCGACAAGATCCGCGTCAGCGGCAACAAGCCCACCCAGAAGCTCTATCGCCGTCATTCCGGCCGCCCCGGCGGCATGAAGACCGAAACCTTCGCCCACCTGCAGGATCGTCTGCCGGAACGCATCGTTGAGGTGGCCATCAAGGGCATGCTTCCCCACAACGCCCTCGGGCGCCAGATGTTCCGCAAGCTGAAGGTCTACAAGGGCGCTGAGCATCCGCACTCCGCTCAGCAGCCCCAGCCCCTCGCCCTCGATCCCGCCGCCAACGCCATCAAATGACCAGCTCCTCCAACCGCGTCGTCTACTGGGGCACGGGCCGTCGCAAAACGGCCGTGGCCCGCGTGCGAGTTGTCCCCGGCAGCGGCACCGTCACCATCAATGGCCGCCCCGGCGACAACTATCTCAACTACAACCCCGTCTACCTGGCGGCAGTGAAGGCACCCCTGCAGACCCTGGGCCTTGAGGGCCAGTACGACCTGCTGGTCAATGTGCGTGGCGGCGGCCTTACCGGCCAGGCCGATGCCATCAAGCAAGGCGCCGCCAGGGCCCTGTGCGATCTCTCCCCTGACAACCGCAAGCCGCTGAAGGTTGAAGGCCACCTCAGCCGCGATCCCCGCGCCAAGGAGCGCCGTAAGTACGGCCTCAAGAAAGCCCGTAAGGCTCCTCAGTTCTCCAAGCGCTGATCCTTCAGCCTCCTTTCCCGTCTCCGCTCGCTTCATCCGTCATGCCGAAGGCCGACATCCATCCCACCTGGTATCCCGACGCCAAGGTGTTCTGCAATGGAGAGGTGGTCATGACCACCGGCTCCACCCAGCCCGAGCTCCACGTCGACGTGTGGAGTGGCAACCACCCCTTCTACACGGGCACCCAGAAAATCCTCGACACCGAGGGGCGCGTAGATCGCTTCATGCGCAAGTACGGCATGGCCGGTACAGACTCGGCCGCCGGAGTCCAGAAAGAACCGGCCCCGGAATCCGAAGCTCCTGCCTCAGTGGATGCAGCCTCCGAGGCGGTCGCCGGCTGATCAGCAGTACCAGCCCAAGTCCTTGTGGCTCCGGAGTCATCAAGGCACGCACACCGCGGAACCATGACAGGCTCTGCCCCGTGACTGAACATCAAGCCTCCGGCAAGGCTAAAACCAACCGCTCCAATCCCTTACCTGACAGTCTGTTCCTCATAGGCTAAGCCTCTGCAGAGCTGCCACTCCGTTCCTCAATGGTCTACCCAGGGGAATCGTCCGAGGTCGCTCAGCCAGTCAGCCCTTTACCTCTCAGCCAGCACCTTGCTGTGAGGTTCAGCTGAAGCAATTCAGGCCGCCCTTGGGCAGCCGCCTTGCGGAACAACCTCAGCCTGCTCCCCGGCCAATCCCGGCCAGCACTGGCTCCCTGCGCCCACTGGCATCCAGACCTTCCGGCCAGCCGGATGCCGAGGCGGCATCCGGCTTTTGTTCTGAAAACCTCCCAGTCTCTTCGCCTGCCGTTCCGGCGGCATCCGGACGCCCAAGCCATGGACCCCGCCCTGCTCAGCGAACGCCTGGAAACGGCCTGCCGGACCTTCGAGACCCTGGAGCGGCAGCTGGCAGACCCGGCCGTGGCCTCTGCCCCCAAGCGGCTGCAGACAATCGCCCGCGAACGCTCCCGGCTGGAGCCCCTGGTGCTTGACCATCAGCAATGGCGCAAGCTCCAACAGGAACAACGGGAGACCCACAAACTGCTCCGGGAGCACCGCGACGATCCCGCCATGGGGGAGCTGGTCGAGCTGGCCGTCAGCGAGCTGGAGTCGCTGGAGCAGCGACTCGAAACCCTGGAACGGCGCCTCACCCTGGCCCTGCTGCCGTCAGATCCCCGCGATGAGCGCAGCGTCATGCTGGAGATCCGGGCGGGGGCCGGCGGCGACGAAGCCAGCCTCTGGGCCGGCGATCTGGCCCGCATGTATGAGCGCTATGCCCAGAGCCGTGGCTGGCAGGTGAAGCCGGTCAGCGCCTCGGAGGCCGACCTGGGCGGCTTCAAGGAATTGATTCTGTCGATCCGCGGCGAAGGCGTCTACAGCCGGCTCAAGTTCGAGGCCGGCGTGCATCGCGTCCAGCGGGTGCCGGCCACCGAATCCCAGGGCAGGGTGCACACCTCCACCGCCACGGTGGCGGCGATGCCGGAGGCCGATCCGGTCGAAGTACAGATCGATCCGGGCGACCTGGAGATCAGCACCGCCCGCTCCGGGGGCGCCGGTGGACAGAACGTTAACAAGGTCGAGACCGCCGTCGATCTCCTGCATAAACCCACCGGCATCCGGGTGTTCTGCACCCAGGAGCGCTCCCAGATGCAGAACCGGGAGCGGGCCATGGAGATCCTGCGGGCCAAGCTCTACGAGCGCGAACTGGCCGAGGCCAACGCCCGCCAACGGGATGCGCGTCGCTCCCAGGTAGGCAGCGGTGATCGCAGCGAAAAAATCCGCACTTACAACGCCAAGGACAACCGCGTCACCGACCACCGGCTCGGCCAGAACTTCTCACTCGATCCGGTGCTCAACGGCCAGCTCGAGGACGTGATCGAGGCCTGCATCGCCGCCGAACAGGGCCGCCAGTTGCAGGAATTGGCCAGCCAGGCCAGTGGCGCCAACGGCTGAGGCAAACCTGGGCGGGCACTGTCTGCAAACCAGTAGGACATGTCTCAGCCAGGAGAGCAAATCGGCACTGCCAGCCAGAGTTGAAGTCAGCCCCGCTTCAGGCCCCGATCACATATTTGGCCCACTCGCGATTCTGACCGGCGCGGATGCGGCGGATCGTCTCGAAGTTGAGGCTGGTGGGAGGGCGGCGCGGTTCCCGACGCAGGGGCATGCCCGCCTCTCTGGGGGTGCGGTTGCCCTTGCGCACATTGCAGGGCAGACAGGCGGTGGTCACGTTCTCCCAGATGTCGGCGCCGCCACGGCTGCGGGGCACGACGTGATCGATCGAGAGGGGCTCGCCGCTGAACCCGCAGTACTGACAGAGATGGGCATCACGCTGAAACACATTGCGGCGGGTGAGCGGCATCTGGCGGTAGGGCACCCGCACGAACTGATGCAGGCGGATCACCGTGGGAAGCAGATGATCCGGCCGGATCCGGTGATTGGGGTCGTGTTCAAGACCCTCGGCCTTCCCCTTCAGCAACATCACCATCGCCCGTCGCCAGGTGGTGATGTTGAGAGGTTCGTAGGACGCATTCAGGACGAGAACGTGACCCATCCCACCTCCCGGGGTTCTTTCCAGGGTAACGAGAGTTGACCCTGGCTTCGGTGTCGGGCACGACCGACCCTGACGGCGGTGCCGCTGGCTAGCCTCCAATCCTGATGGCGCTCCCCGACCCCCGCATGCTCGCTGGCCTGCTGGCCGGCCAGCTCCATGGCAATCCGCCGACCAAGCCGGTCCGGGGGGTGGCGATCGATTCGCGGCGGGTGCAGGCGGGTGATGCCTTCTTCGCCCTCAGTGGCCGCAGCCGCGATGGCCATGATTTCGTGGCGGCCGCGATCGCGGCGGGGGCCGGACTGGTGGTAGTGCGGCGGGGCTGGGCGGGGTCCGCAGGCGGTGGACCGGCGGAGCTGCCTGCGCTTGAGGCTCTGAGCCGAATCGAAGTTAACGACCCCCTGGAAGCCCTGCAGCAGCTGGCGGCCTGGTACCGGCGCGAGCACATCCGCCAGGTGGTGGCGATCACCGGGAGCAACGGCAAGACAATTGTCAAGAGCGCCCTGACCGCCTTGCTGGCGCAGCGTTACCGCGTGGCCGCCAGCCCCGGCAGCTGGAACAGCCAGGTGGGCGTGCCGCTGGCCGTGCTCTCCGCACCCGCCGGCACGGAGCTGGGCGTGTTCGAAGCGGGTGTCTCGGCTCCCGGTGAAATGGTGCGCATCGCCCGGATCCTTCAGCCCGACTACGGCGTACTGGTGAACGTGGGACTGGCCCACCTGGGCGGCTTCGGCAGCCGCGCGGTCACCGCCCGCGAAAAGATGGCCCTGTTTCGCGATCTCCCCCCAGAGGGTTGGCTGATCGCGCCCGCCGATCCCCTAGTCGAGGCCATCCCGGTGCCCTGCCGGCGCCTGCATACCGGTCGAGGCGATCCCCGGCTGATCGGGCAGAAACCCCATGGTGCGGGCCTGATGCTCAGCCTCGAGATCGGCGGCGAACGGCTGCGACTGCCAGTGCGCACCCGCTCCGCTCCCCTGGTGGAGGACCTGCTGATCGCCATGACCGCAGGACTGCAACTGGGCGTCAGCGTCGACGACATCGTGGCCGTGCTGCAGGACTACAGCTTCGGTCCCACCCGCATGGAGACCTGGCGGACACCGGATGGCATCACGATCGTCAATGACGGCGCCAGCGACGATCCGATTTCTGTGCAGGTCGCCCTGGAAACGGTCAGCGCCAACGCCGACAAGGGGCGCCGCCTCTTCGTGTTCGGCGGCATGGGCGAGCTGGGCGGCAGCGACGCCCGCGAACATGCCCTGATCGGCCAACTGGCGGCCGAACAGGGCTTCAGCCATCTGCTGCTGCTGCCCCATCCCGCCGGCGAGCACACCGCCGCCGCCTGGCGGGCAACCCGGCCCCTGGCCCCGGTGATCGAACTCGCCGACACCAACGCCCTGCGCGAGACGATGCGCACCCTGATCCAGCCCGGCGACACGGTGCTGCTAAAAGGCGCCGCCAATCAGGGACTCGCCAGCGCCGCCTGCTCCATCTGGGAATCCATGGCGCCGCGCCGCTTCCTGGTGGATCTGAATGCCGTGCGCAACAACATCGCCCGCTTCCGCGCGCTCTGCGGGCCGAAGGTGGCGATCCTGGCCGTGCTCAAGGCGTGGGCCTACGGCACCGAGCTGACCCGCCTCGCCCTGGCTCTCCAGGAGAGCGGGGTCGACTGGATCGGCGTATCCGCCGCTGATGAAGGCGCCGCCCTGCGGCGGGCAGGAGTGCATCGCCCGGTGCTGGTGATGCTGATGGACAGCGATGAGGTGGACAAGGCCGTGCGCTGGCGCCTGACCCCCGTCGTCTACTCCCTGACCTGCGCCCAGGTGCTGGTCGAGAGCTTGCGCAGCATGGACGCCAGCCTCGATGTCCACCTCGAGATCGACAGCGGCATAGGCCGGGTCGGCGTGGCCCCCGAGGAGGCCCTGGGGGTGGCCCGCCTGCTGCGTGCTTCCGGGGTGGTGCGGCTCAGCGGCGTGATGACCCACCTGGCCAGCGCCGATGATCCTGCTGCCGATCCGCACACCGAGAGCCAGCTGCGCCGCTTCGAAGACGCGGTGGCCGCGATCCGCGCCGAGAGCGACGAGCCCCTGGTGGTGCATGCCGCCGCCACCTCCGGCGCCGTGCGCTTCGCCGCCGCCCGCTGCGACATGGTGCGTCTCGGTCTCGGCCTGTATGGCCTTTATCCATCGCCCGCCGTGGCCGCGGCGATCGAACTGGAGCTGGCGGTGGCCTTTCTCAGCCGGCTGGTGCAGGTCAGCACCCTGCGGCGCGGCCAGCGGGTCGGATACAACGGCACCTATGAGGTGACCGCTGAGCAGCAGCGGATCGGCATTGTCGCCGCCGGCTACAACGACGGCGTGCCCTGGAGCTTCGCCAACCGCGGCGAGGTGCTGATCCAGGGGCGGCGGGCGCCCCTGCTGGGAAGGGTCTCGATGGATTCGATGGCGGTGGACCTCTCGGACCTGCCCGATGCCGGTGTCGGTGACGAAGTGCTGATCTTCGGAGCGCATGAGGGCCAGGTGCTGCGCCCTGAGGAGGCGGCCGAGCGGGCCGGAACGATCGCCTATGAATTGCTGGTGAACATCGACAGCCGGCGGGTTCAACGCCTCTTCCGCGGCGACTGAGGCCGGGGGACCCGTCCGAAGCCTGCGGCCTTGCGGCTGTCCGGAAGCGCCAGGTAGTCAGGTAAAGTCTACGAGCCTCTGGAGAGGTGGCTGAGTGGTTGAAAGCGGCTCCCTGCTAAGGAGTTACAGGAGGCAACTTCTGTCGAGGGTTCGAATCCCTCCCTCTCCGTTCCCGGACATCCCACGTCCTATCCCCAAGCTGTTTCACCCCTGAATCGCTCCCAGCCGCTCTCGCACACGGGGTGAGTCTCCAGCGGATTCAGGGCTGACGGCAGGCCTCCAGCAACCCGGAGGCGATTGTGGGCAGCAGCTCCTCATCGATGGAAGCCTGCTTCCCTTCACTGAAGATCACCAGCAGAAAAGGATCGGCCCCTTCGGCTTCCACATAGGCGGCATCGTGGCGCGCCCGGCTCATCCAGCCGGCCTTGCTCCACAGCCTGGCCCCAATGGGCAGGCCCGCGCCGATGAAGCCATCCACCTGATTCTCGGGATCCGCCGCTCGAAGGGCCGGATCCAGCGAGCGGCTCAGCAACGCCTGCATGCGCGCCGAAGCCGGCGGCGAAACCATGGAACCGGCGATCACGGACTGCAGCAGCCGAGCGGTGGCCTCGGTGCTGAGGCTGTTGCGGTTCTGCTGCTGATCACCGTAAAAATCCAGCTCCCGTCCGTAGGGACCATCACCCCAGGTCTTCTGACAGGCGTTGCAGCCCTCCAGCTCGGGCCAGGCCAGGCACGCCAACCAGCCATTGACCAACTGTCGCTGCCGCATCCAGGGTCCGAAACGCTCCAGCGGCAGGGACGGGCCGCTGGTGGTGCCGCTGAGCAGGTCAAGCACCAGGCCCGTGGCGTCATTGCTCGAATCGCGGATCATGTCAGCCAGGGCGCGCCGCAGTTCCTCGCCGTCCTCCAGCAGCTGGCGCTGCAGCCAGGCCTCCGCAGCGATCAGATACACCAGCTTGACCACACTGGCGGGATAGCGCTGGCGCTCCCCCGCCCAGCTGGCCCCGCGCGCCTGGATCTGGGCCAGGCCAGCGGCATCCCCGTTGGCGCCACGCTGCAACAGAGAGACCGGATAGCGCAGCCAGGTGATCGAAAGCTGGCGGGCCAACCCCGACCGGCCGCTGTTCTCGAGAGCCGCCACCAAGGAACTCAGGGTCTGGCCCATCAGCGGATCGGGGCTGTAGAACGCCATCACCCCAGACTCGGTTGATGGCTAGACTAGACATCGCCCGCCCAGACGATCCCATCGCCTGCGGCAGCCTCTGGCAATTGCAGCGGTCCGTGGATGCCTACAGCCAGCCCCAGGGCCCGGGGCTGGCCACCCAGGTGGCTGCGGGCCGGCGGCTGCGGGTGCTGGATAGCGCCACGGTCGGACGGCTGCGGGTGCGGCTGCTGGAGGACGGCTACCCCTGCTGGCTGGAGATCTCGTCCCTGCGCTACCAGGGCGTGCCCACCACAGCCGCACCACTGCCGCGATTGCAGCGGGCCACGATCGCCCTGCGGCTGGAGCGGGTGCTGCAGATCGCCCAGGCGGCGATGCAGAACCCGAATGTCTACCTCTGGGGAGGCAGTCTCGGACCGGATTACGACTGTTCCGGCCTGATCCAGACCAGTTTCGCCGCAGCGGGCATCTGGTTGCCTCGCGATGCCTATCTGCAGGAACGCTTCTGCCGCCCCGTGGTAGTGCACCCCGGCCAGACCAGCCTGCTGGAGGCCGGAGATCTGATCTTCTTCGGTACAGCGCGGCGCTGCACCCATGTGGGCCTGCACCTGGGTGGCGGCCGCTATCTGCACAGTTCCGGCCGGCAGCACGGCCGCAACGGGCTCGGCATCGACGACCTCAACCCCCGCAACCAGGATCCGGTCGCCAGCCACTACCGACGGGAGCTGCGCGGCGCCGGCCGGGTGATGCACAGCCATGACGGCAGCCCTCTGCCCCCTTAGGTTCAGAGGCGCCCAGAGCCCAGATCCGACCATGGCGGAATCCAGCCGTCCCAGCCTGTCGGTGGTGGTGCCTCTCTACAACGAAGAAGGCAGCCTCCCCGATCTGCTCGAGCAGTTGCTGGCAGCGCTCCACCCCATGGGCCGCAGCTTCGAGATCGTGCTGGTCGACGATGGCTCCCGCGATGGCACACCGGCTCTCCTGCAGGACCTTGCGGCCGGGACCCCAGAACTGGTGGCGGTACTGCTGCGCCGCAACTATGGCCAGACGGCGGCGATGGCGGCGGGCTTCGATGCCAGCCGCGGCGAAATCCTGGTGACCCTCGATGGCGATCTGCAGAACGATCCAGCGGACATCCCCCTGCTGCTCGATCAGCTGGAGAGCCAGCAGCTCGATCTGGTGAGTGGCTGGCGCCATCAGCGTCAGGACAACACAATCAGTCGTCTGCTGCCTTCACTTCTGGCCAACCGACTGATCGCCAGGGTCACGGGGGTGAAGCTGCACGACTACGGCTGCTCGCTCAAGGCCTACCGGCGTGAGGTGGTGGCCGACATGAATCTCTACGGCGAACTGCACCGCTTCCTGCCGGCCCTGGCCTTCATCGAAGGAGCCCGCATCGGCGAGGTGCGGGTCAGCCACCATCCACGCCGCTACGGCAAGAGCAAATACGGCATTGACCGCACTTTCCGGGTGCTGATGGACCTGCTGACTGTCTGGTTCATGAAGCGCTTCCTGACCAGACCGATGCATGTCTTCGGCTTCGCCGGACTGGTGAGCCTGATCACGGGACTGATGCTGGCGCTCTGGCTAGTGGGCGAAAAGCTACTGCTGGGGATGGACATCGGCAATCGCCCCCTGCTGCTGATGGCCGTCCTGGCGATCCTCAGCGGAGTGCAGTTGTTCGGCTTCGGCCTGTTGGCAGAACTGCAGATGCGCACGTATCACGAGAGCCAAGGGCGGCCGATCTACCGCGTGCGCAACACCGTGCGGGGACGGGAACGAGCTGCGGCAACGGCGACGGCGACCTGAGACACGGGGCCCGGGCTGCGACCGCGGAAAGCCTGCATCACCGACGCCGCTTCAGCCATCACCAGGGGATCTGGATCCCGAAGACCGCGATGCAGCAGAGGCAGCAGGCAGCGATGGCGCCAGCGGCGGGCCAGGGCCATCGCCCGGAGACGATCGTCGGGACTGCCCTGTGACCAGCGTTCCAGCTGACGCACCAGGGCAAGGCGCTGGCGCGCGGAACTGGCACCTGGCAACTCCGGCCAGAGCTCAGGCAAAGCACCACGGCCAGCGACGCCTGTGGGCCCGAACACAACCGGGTCCGGTGCAGGGGCGGGTGGCGGGGATGACGGCCGCACGGTGATCAAGGCGATCTGGGCTCGGTTGAGGGCCGCGACCGCACTGGTGTCATCCGAACGCAGAAACGGCCGCGGCCGACGGCGGCTGGTCAGCCAGGTCGCAGCCAACAGGGCGGCAGCGAAGGCGGCGAACAAGGAGGGATTCATGGGCTCAATCAGCGTGCAGGCCGGAAAGATCTGCTGAACTTTTATGTCACCCAATCCGGGCGGCAAGAGTGGGGCTGAGGGGGCTCCTTACAGTACCGACGGTTGTACCTGGCCAATGCCATGACTGGAGAATTTGCGGCCGCCTGGCTTCCGTCCATGTTGGTTCCCCTGGTGGGAATTCTCGCGCCTGCGGTTGCCATGGCCCTGCTGTTCAACGTGATCGAAGCGCGCGACTGATCTGTCCGCCACCCCGACCTCTCCCCGAGCCCCCTACCGAGACCAAGAGCGCCCCATGACCGTCACCCCCGTGGCCGATCCCTGTGTCGGCAACCTGGCGACCCCCGTCAACAGCAGCTACTTCAGCCGGGCGTTCCTGAACGCTCTGCCCGCCTATCGCCCTTCCCTTTCGCCCAACCGTCGCGGTCTGGAAGTGGGCATGGCCCACGGCTTCTTCCTCTACGGACCCTTTGCCATCACCGGGCCCCTGCGCGCCACGGAATACTCCAGCACCGCCGGCCTTCTGGCCACGATCGGCCTGGTCTCGATCCTGACGATCTGCCTGTCGATCTATGGCACCGCCGGCAATGGCCCCAACGTCCAGCCCCCGGACGCCACGATCGACAATCCCCCGGCTGACCTGTTCACCAAAGCTGGCTGGGCCGAATTCGCCAGCGGCTTCTGGCTCGGCGGTTGCGGTGGCGCCGCCTTCGCCTGGTTCCTGTGCAGCACTGCCCTGGTCTCGCCGCTGGTGAACATCGCCGGTGGCGTCTGGAGCGTGAACTGAGACACGGAACGCCAACCAGCGATTCCAGAGCTTGTGATCATCAGAGCCCCGCAAATGCGGGGCTTTTTTATGGCTGCATCCAGTTAGTGCCTGTAGCTGCCCCCTGCAATGCTGAGGCAATACTTGGCAAGCGAGCGTTAATCAGCCTGCACAGGCGGTACCAATCAAACAAACCAGACGATCTAACCAGCTGCATGAGTCCACAGCTGGTACGGACTAAGGCAGTTTCCCGCTGCACAACTCACAGGAACTGAGAGGCCTCGGTCGGCAGGCGGATTGATCAGGGTCACCCAGTCGGACGATGACGGCAAGCCAAGGTCCATGGCCAGGGAAATGCATGTTCCCTCGCCTCTGCGGGCTGGGTTGCATGGCAAAGGAACCCACTCAAGGGAGCCCACTGGCCCCCCTCAGGATCTCCGCAGATCGTGCCTTCACAGACTGCGGAGGTAGGCGGTTCGCGCGAATGGGGCGACGATTCGAGGTTTCGTCCTCACCGGCGAGGTGGTTGGAAGGGGCCGGGCAGGGCGAAGCAGGCAAACACTGGCGCCAGCCGCTGTTCAGCGCCCGGATCAACCAGGGTTTCTCAGCCATAAAAAACCCCCGGCCTGAGCCGGGGGTTGAAAACGTCCCTCAAGAGGACAAGCAAGAGCTGGAGCTCAGCCGAACTTGCCGGAGGTTGAGGCAATCAGGAAGGCAGCGTAAGTGAGGATGAAGCCCACAGTGAAATGAGCCAGACCCACCACGCGAGCCTGAACGATCGAGAGAGCGACGGGCTTGTCGCGCCAGCCGACCAGGTTGGCCAGCGGAGTGCGCTGGTGAGCCCAGACGATGGTCTCGATCAGTTCCTGCCAGTAGCCCCTCCAGGAGATCAGGAACATGAAGCCGGTAGCCCAGACCAGGTGGCCGAACAGGAACATCCAGGACCAGACGGCGAGGTTGTTCGATCCATACGGGTTGTACCCGTTGATCAGCTGCGAGCTGTTCAGCCAGAGGTAATCGCGGAGCCAGCCCATCAGATAGGTGCTGGATTCGTTGAACTGAGCGACGTTGCCCTGCCAGATGGCAAGGTGCTTCCAGTGCCAGTAGAAGGTGACCCAAGCCACCGTGTTCAAAGCCCAGAAGAGGGCCAGGTAGAAGGAATCCCAGGCGGAGATGTCGCAGGTGCCGCCACGGCCGGGGCCGTCGCAGGGGAAGGAATAGCCGAAGTCCTTTTTATCGGGCATCAGCTTCGAACCCCGGGCGTCGAGGGCACCCTTCACCAGGATCAAGGTGGTGGTGTGCAGACCCAGCGCGATGGCGTGGTGCACCAGGAAGTCACCCGGACCGATCTGGAGGAACAGGGAGTTATTACCGGCGTTGATCGCATCCAGCCAACCGGGCAACCAGACGGCTCCGAGACCGGGAGCGTTGCTCACCAGGCTGCTGGGGTTGGCCAGGAGCACATCCATGCCGTACAGAGCTTTGCCACTGGCGGCCTGAACGAACTGAGCGAACACCGGCTCCACCAGGATCTGCTTCTCGGGAGTACCGAAGGCAACGACAACGTCGTTGTGGACATACAGACCAAGGGTGTGGAAGCCGAGGAACAGGGAAACCCAGCTGAGATGGCTGATGATGGCTTCCTTGTGCTCAAGCATCCGGGCCAGGACGTTGTCCTTGTTGGCCTCAGGGTCGTAGTCGCGGATGAAGAAGATCGCACCGTGGGCGAAGGCGCGGATGAAGAAGATCGCACCGTGGGCGAAGGCACCGCACATCAGGAAGATGGCGATGTACTGGTGGTGGGTATATAGCGCAGCCTGCGTTGTGTAGTCCCTGGCGATGAACGCATAGGACGGCAGCGCATACATGTGCTGGGCCACCAGGCTGGTGACCACACCCAAAGAAGCCAGAGCAAGACCCAGCTGGAAGTGCAGGGAGTTGTTGACCGTGTCATACAGACCTTTGTGGCCTGCACCGAGAGCGCCTCCGAAAGGGGTTCCCTTGGGAGGATTGTGCGCATCAAGGATCTCGCGGATCGAGTGGCCGATACCGAAGTTGGTCCGGTACATGTGGCCAGCGATCACAAACAGACAGCCGATCGCCAGATGGTGATGGGCAATGTCCGTGAGCCAGAGAGATTCTGTCTGGGGGTGGAAACCACCGAGGAAGGTCAGGATCGCCGTGCCGGAACCGGTTGTGGTGCCGAACAGCTGACTGGCCGTGTCTGGGTTCTGGGCGTAGACGCCCCAGTTGCCAGTGAAGAAGGGAGCCAGACCTGCGGGGTGGGGAGACACCGAGAGGAAGTTGTCCCAACCGACATGCACACCACGGGATTCAGGGATCGCAACGTGAACCAGGTGCCCGGTCCAGGCGATGGAACTGAAGCCGAACAGAACGGCGAGGTGGTGGTTGAGGCGGGATTCAGCGTTCTTGAACCAGGCCAG
>JAPLID010000118.1 GCA_026389285.1 Cyanobacteriota bacterium | reverse complement strand
TTGTTCAACTATCGCGGCGTTGTGGTGCCGGTGATCGATCTCTGTTTTCTGATCCAGAACCGACCCAGCGGCCAGAACCTCAGCAGTCGCATCATCATGGTCACCTCCGGTGATGCCAAGGATCGCGATCACTACATCGGGCTCTTATCAGAAGGGGTCACCGACACCATCAGCCGCCCGCTCAACGCCTTCCACGACACCGGCCTCAATTCGGGCAGCAAGCCCTATCTGGGCGGCATGACCCTCGATGAGCGCGGCATGGTTCAGATTCTGCATCTCAAGGTGCTGCTTGAACAGGTCAATCCGATCCACGAATCCCTCCACAACCTGATCGGCTTTGACCAGTAAGTCCACCATCGACTGCAGCGCTGTCGCCACCTGGCTCGCCGAGTTCAGCGGCATCAGTACGGGCATCATCGGCCATCACACCCTGCAGCGGGCCGTCGGAGAGCGTCTGGAGGGCACCGGCCTGGATGACATCACGGCCTACCTGGAGCTGCTGCTGAGCTCCCCCCAGGAACAGCAGAACCTGGTGGAACTGGTGGTGGTGCCGGAAACCTGGTTCTTCCGCGATCGCCAGCCCTTTGTGCATCTGCGGGCCCACATCAGCGCCCTGATCGCCGAGGGTCTGCCCACCCAGCCCCTGCGGCTGCTGAGCGCCCCCTGCGCCAGCGGTGAGGAGCCCTATTCGCTGGCCATGACCCTGCTGGATATGGGTCTACCGACCGACTGTTTTCGCATCGATGCGATTGACATCTGCCGCCAGTCGATCCGCAAGGCCCGCCAGGCCGTCTATGGCAAACATTCGTTCCGGGGGGTGAGCGAAGCCGAAAAAACCCAGAACTTTCAGGTCACACCCCAGGGCCTGGCCCTGAATCCAGCGATCCGCCAGACGGTTCATTTCAAATGCGCCAATCTGATGCGTTGCCTAGTCGAAAACGGCAGCACCTACGACGTGATCTTCTGCCGCAACCTGCTGATCTATCTGGAGGATGCGGCCAGCCAGCACCTGCTGGAAACGTTTGCCAGCCTGATGCGACCGGGGGCCCTGCTGATCGTCGGATCGGCGGAAACCGGGAAGGTCCCCCCGTCCCTGTTCCAACCCATCCGCGAGTCGTTCGTGTTCGGCTTCCTGCGCCGCGAGGAGCCCTCCAGCCTGCCGCCAGCTGCTGCCAGCTCGACAGACGCCGCGACAGACGCCTTGACGGACAGCGCGCCAGCCAGTCCACGCCGCCGCGAGCGGCCGGCCCGACCACCGGCTCTGGAAACAGGCGCATCGCGCCGGCGCGCCCTGCGCGCAGCCGCACCAGCCAACGCCGTCGCCCGAACGGCAGGCAGAACCCGATCCAGCGGCGAGCCAGCCACCGGCCGGGAATTGGACGAATGCCGGCAGGAGTTGGAGCGCAATCCCTATTGCGATGCCACCTATCTGCGCCTGGCGCAGCTGCTGGAGCAGGGCAACCAGACCGATGCGGCGATCGATTGCCTGCAGCGCTGCCTCTACCTGCAGCCCAACTCCCGCCAAGCCCTCGAAGCGGTGATTGCGCTCACCAAGCAGGCGGGCCAGATGGAACGCAGTCGTCAATTCCAGGGACGTCTGGCTCGCTTGCTGCCATGAACGCCCCGGGCCGCCACCGCAGCGCCCCGGCCTGGGCGCGTCGCCGCTGGCTCCAGCTGGCCCTGGCCGCCCTGACCGCCCTGTTGCTGCAGACGCTGCCGCTGTTCGCCGCTCCTGCCGCTCCGATCAATAAGCAGGCGGTACCGATCGACAAGCAGGCAGCGCCGCTGCGCCTGCTGAGCGAACCCCAGACCTGCGTGATGGGCGTGTACCTGCAGGACATGCGCGATTACAAGTTCGCCGAGCGCAGCCTGTTCGCCTCGATCCGGCTATGGAGCATCTGCCCGACAGCCAAGGATTCACCGCTTGAAGACATCACCGTTCAGAACGCCAACGACATCTCAATCAGCGAGATCAAGACACAGCAGGTCCAAAACGAATCAGGCTATTTTCCGAACAATCCCAAGGTGTTCTGGTCCGAACGTACGGTGGATGGCACCTTTTTCCATCACTGGTCATCGAAGAACTTTCCCTTTGATCGGCACACGATCACTTTTGAGTTTGAGAGTGTCAGATCCGACATCTCCAACTTCGTGATTACACCAGATTACAGTCATTCGGGCTTTAACACCGGTATCAATGACGGCGACTGGATTGCCAGCGATTTCAGCCTCAATGAGGTGGAGCACAGCTACTCGACAAACTTCGGCAAACCCAATCGCAAGCTGGATGGCAAGGGCATCTACAGCCGCATCCGGCTGGAGATCACCCTGCATCGGGCCCGCATCACCAGCTTCCTCAAGCTCTGTGCCGGTGTCTATGCGGCTGTGACCATCGCCGGCATGGCCTTCCTGATGGATGTGCGCGAACCCGACATCGTCAGCGGCCGCACCGGCCTGCTGGTGGGCTGCCTGTTCGCGTCGATCGTCAACATGCAACAGGCCGAGGCCACCCTCGGCCAGTCGGAAGATGTGACGCTCACCGACATGATCCACATCATCTCGCTCGCCTATATCCTGGCCAGCAGCCTGCTGGCGATGCTGGCCTACCTGCGCTGTGAAGCGGGCCGTGCAGACTGGGCCCAGCAGATGGATCGCAAAATCTATCTACCGATCTACCTTTCAAGCTTTGTAGTCGTCAATGCCGTGGTGATTGCCTATGCCGCCATCATCGGCTGACCCGAATCGTCAAATGCGTTGCCTCCTACATCTTTCAATCATTTGCTATACACCCCGGGCAGAGGGCGCGGACGTTGAGCACGCACTCCACCAGGCGGAAGCCATGGCCGCTGGCGGCCGCCTCGCCCGCCGCCAGCACCTGGGGATTTTCAAACTCTTCGGTGCGGCCGCAGCGCACGCACACCAAATGATGGTGATCGCGATGGGCGTCGCCGGCCAGCTCGAAGCGGCGCCCCCCCTCCGGTAGCTCCAGCTCCTGCAGCAGCCCCATCGAGCTCAGCAGCCGCAAGGTGCGATACACCGTGGCCAATGAGACCCGGGCCTGGGCCCCCAGCAACCGCTGATGCACCTCCTCAGCGCTGAGATGGCGGCCCTCGCCGAGCCCCTCGAACAGCCCCAGCACGCGCTGCCGCTGGGGGGTGAGCCGCTGGCCCCGGTCATGCAGGCTGGCCCGCAGGCTGGTGGGCTGGGGCTGAAGGGGGGGATGGGCCGCGGCAGGAGCCTGGGAGGGGGAAGGCACCAGGACATCCGTTTAGCTTCTCAAGAGTAAGGCCTATTGAGAAGGGCTGCCAGGGTCGGGCTGCGCCCCGGGGGCGACTGGGTCTACCCCGGGGGCTGCCGGGGCGGGGCGGGGGGCCGCTGCAGCCAGAGCGCCAGCCGCTCATCGGCCGCGACCAGCCCCGCCGCCAGCAGTTCGGCCAGGGTGACCATCAGGCGATAGCTGAGCGCCACCGCCAGCAGGGGTGCCTCCGGCAGGGCCACCCCCAGCCGCAACAGCAGCACCGCCTCGAACACCCCCAGGCCGCCGGGCGCACCCGGCACCACCAGCCCCACGGTCCAGGCCAGGGCAAAACCCGCCAGCCAGGTGGCCGGCTCGACCGTGCCCTGGAGATCGAAGGCCCAGACGCAGCAGTAAAAACCAGCGAAGCGCAGCAACACAAAAGCCAGTTCTGCCAGCAGGGGCTGCCAGGGATAGGAGCGCAGCCGATCGTCCACCGCGTCGCCAGTCGCGTGGCCAGCTGCGTGGCCAGCCACGTGGCCAGCCGCAGTGCCAGCCCCAGTGCCCGCCGTGGTGGCAGAAGCCGTTGCAGAAGCCATTACAGCTGCAGGAGTGGCAGCCGCAGAAGCGGCAGAAGCAGCGGTGAGATCAGCAGCAGCAGTCTCCCGGTCCAGCTCGGCGCTCAGGCCCAGCTGCTGGGCCCGCTGGCGCTCCAGACGCCGCAGCAATGGGTTGAGCCAGCGGGGCAGCAGCAGTAGCAAGGGCAGCAGGCTCAGCGGCGCCAGGCCGTTCTGCCAGCCCCCGAGCGGCACCAGGGCCAGGGCGGCGGTCGCCGCCAACAGGGGATCGAGCAGGGTGACCACCAGGGCCATCGCCGTACCCGTGGCAGCAGGCAGCGGCGCCTCAGGCCCACGCAAAGCCTGGACGCGGGCGGCCAGATGCCAGATGCCCCCAGGCAGAAACTTGCGCAGGTTGGTGCTCACGTACAGGCTGACCAAGGGCACCCAGCGCGGCCGCAGGCCCCGCCAGCGCAGGATCACCCCCCAGGCCAGGCCGTTCACCACAACGCTGAGCACATTCAGACCGACCCCGACCAACAGCCACAGCCAGCCCTGGAGATCGAGGCTGAGCTGCAGCAGCTGTTGGCCGTGGCTGAGCAGGGCCGCCAGCACAAACCCCAGGCTCAGGCAGATGATCCAGGGGCGCAGCCCGCCTGGGAGGCGGGGTGGGCGCAGCCCGCCTGGAAGGCGGGGGAGATGCAGGCGGCCCTTGATACGGCCCAGGCGGGTGGACATCACCCCCAACAGTCCAGGGCCGCAGTCGCCCAGCTTCGCCAACCAGGGCCTCATGGCTGATGCCCCCTAACTTGCGGGTCCTGTAGCTGTTTTTCCATCCCGCGTTCGCCTGGCTCCCGGTCGCCAGTCTCCAGCTCGAGCGTCCCCAGATCGTTCATCGCCGAGTTCTCCCGCACCGGATCCTCCAGCGCCCGCTCGACCCGACGGCGCACCTGGGCCAGGGACAGCTGATGGCGGCGGGCCAGGGCCACCAGATCGTCGTGCTCGGGCTTGAACCGCTCGCCGCCGCCCGGCAGCGAGGCCCGCTTAAGCCGCACCGGCCCCAGGCCGGTCTGCAGCTCCAGGGTCTGACGGGCCAGCCGCCAGCGGGGCTGCAGCTGCTCCCGCACACCGAGGGTGGAACTGTGGCGCCACCACACCTGGCGCAGGGCAGCCGCCCGATCGGGCTCCACCAGGGCGGTGAGCAGGAAACCGTGGCGGCCCTTCTTCATCACGATCGCCTGGCTGAACACCTCCAGCGCCCCCTCCTGCCGCAGGGCCTCCGCCAGGAAGGCCAGATCCGCGGGGGTGGCGTCATCGATCTGGGACTGCTGCTGCAGCACCGTCTCCAGAGCGGCAGCGGCCGGGAAGGCTTCGGCTGGGAGGGCCTCAGGCGCGGCGGGCGCGAGCGGCTCCGCCAGGATCAGCCGCAGCAGGTTGGGGCGATCCAGGCTGCGGCTGCCCAGGCCAACCCCCACCTGTCGGGGCACACCGGCCGGGGCCGGCCCGAACCGCTTGGCCCAGCAGGCCATCAGCGCCAGTCCGGTGGGGGTGGTCAGTTCGCCGGCAGCGAAAACCCCGACGATGTCGACCAGGGCATCGATCGCCCCGACCTCATGAAAATGCACCTGGTCGGCCGGCTGGCCGTGAACCGCCGCCTCCGCCTGGGCCAGCAGCGAAAACACCGCCAGCACCCGCTGGCGCAGCGGCTCGGCCAGAGGCGCCTCCAGCAGCTGGCGCCGCACGGAGCCCCAGGAGCGGTGGCTCGGCTGGGGCTCCAGGGCCACCACCCGCAGCCCCAGCCCCCGCAGGCCGGCACTGCGGCGCTCCTCGGGCTCAAGGCGATAAAGCCCTGCCAGGCCCAGGGCCTCCAGGGGTTCGTGGATCACCGACTCGGGCAGCCCCAGATCGAGCAGGGCCGCCAGCAGCATGTCCCCCGCCAGGCCGGTGGGGCAGTCGACCAGGGCCAGGGTTATGCCTGTTGGCGCGGTTATGCCTACGTCCGAGGTCATGCCTGGGGCAGGGGCTCGCCGGGGGCTGGACGCCCCAGCCGCGGCGCCTGCTGCACCAGGTCGTCGGCCCGGGTCTGCAGATCCTGGCGCCGGCTGCGCAGCAGCTGCTCCACCTCCCGCCGCGCCCGCCGCTGCTCCCGCTGGGCGGTGTCGACATCGTGGCCGGAGAGGCCCCAGAGCCGGCCCAGCAGGGCCTTGTCATCGCTGCCGCCGACGGCGCGCTCGTCGTAGACGATCTGCTCGGCGGCGATGCCGGCCTGGAGCACCCGGCTCCAGCGGCGCAGCTCTTCAAGCGGCAACTTAGCGCTGGCGGGGGGCTCGAACTCCGTGCTGCCGTTGCTCGACAATCCTGCCCGCAGGCAGGCCAGGCTGCCCACCAGCACCTGCCGCACCGGCAGCTCATCGGCCGCCGCCGCCAGGGCATGACCGGCCTCATGGACGGCGATGCGCCGCAGCCGCTCCTGGCCGCCGGGCAGGGTCTCGGCCAACAGGTGGCCGCCGCGGCCGCCGAAGCGGGCGGCATCGAGGGTGAGCGAAGCCAGGGCCAGACCCGCCAGCAGGGTGATGATCCAGGGCGAGAGCCCCAGGGGCGGTCCGATCACGGCCAGCAGGGCCACGATCAGCACCGCCAGGCCGGCGGAGGCTGGGGCCATCTCAGCGACCGGGCCGGCTGACCGCCTTGCCGTGGGCCGCGGGGCGGGAGGGGCCGGCGTCGGACGGACGGGAACGGCCACCACCAGCACCACCGCCACCACCCTTTTCAGGGCCGCCGCGGCGGCCCTTGCCACCGCGATTGCCGCGCTGGGCCACCGGCTCCAGCACCTCCAGCGACTCCAGGTTGAGCTGCTGACCCTGGCGGCGCAGGTCGAGGGAGACGAAATGGCGCAGGTGCTCCAGGGGAATCTCGCCGCGCAGCTGCAGCTTGAGGGGCTGCTGGCGAACCTTGATCACCAGATCGGAGCTTTCCGGGCGGGTGTAGATCAGTTCACCGCGCACCGAGAAGTAGTCATCGCCCTCGGGCAGGGCATCGGCACCGGCAGAGTCCGCTGCAGGCGTGTCCTCTGCAGGCGTGTCCTCTGCAGGCGCGGCCACGTCTGACTGAGGCTCCTGCTCTGAAACAACAGCTTGCGGGGCCTCCCCGATCAGGTCAGCACCAGCCGTCGGCTCCGTCTCCAGGCCACTGGCCTCAGTTGCAGTTGCAGGCTCACCGGCAAGCTCGGCATCGGACCCGTCTTGGGCGGCTCCGTCTTGGACGGCTCCGTCCGGGAGGGGCTGGTGGTCCTGGTCAAGGGTGCTGGGCTCCCAGACACCGACCATCTGCAGGTGCAGGTGGTTCTGCTCGCGGGTGCGGGGATAAACGACCCAGAGATGGGATTCGGCCAGGTCGAGGTGGCGGCGCATCAGGGTCAGCAGGCGACCGAGCACCACGGCTTCGATCTCGCTGCCATCGGCCGTGCGGATCATGCCCCTGGTGGGTTGCTCAGGATCGGCCGGTATGTACTGACCACGGACAACACCGATGGCCCGGTACTGCGTCGGTTCGGTGACGGGGGAGATGGGGTGCTGGCGCATGTCGTCGCTGTGGTGGACCCCGCCGTCTAGCAGGAACGGCTGCCGCCGCCGGGCCAATGTAGCCAGAGACGGCGGTAGTCTCCGCCGAGTCCACGACCTCCCCTCCCCCACCCTGTTCGCCGATGGCGACGCCCAACCGCAGCCGTCCGGGTCTCTGGTCCAGCCTCGTCGGCGCGGTCGTGCTGCTGGCAGCGGCGAGCGGCTGGTGGTTCGGGCACCATCAACAGGCCGGCCAGGGTGTCCACCGCCACAGCAAGGCGTTGATCGCCGAGGCCGTCCGTCTGCGCCAGCGGCTCGATCGCCAGGAGGCCAGCGCCGCCGAGAAGCAGCGGCTGCTGGAGTTGTTGATCGCCCTCGATCGCCAGGACCAGGCCATCAGCCTGCTGGAGCCGCTGGCCGACCGCGAACCGGATCGCTGGTCACTGCGCCTGATGCTGGCTGAACTGCGGCGCGATCGGGGCGACCGCAGCGGTGCCGAACGGGAGCTGCGCATGATCCTGAGCCGCAAGCCCGACCAGGTGGAAGCCCTGCAGCTGATGACCCTGCTCAAGCTCGAGCAGGGTCATGGCGCCGCCGCCGAATCCGAGGTGCGCCAGGCCTACGAGCGTGCCAGCCGACCGGAAACGAAGCCCGAGGCCCTGGGCTTGGGGTTGCTGCTGGCGGAGCTGCAACAGCGGCGGGGGCAGAACATCCAGGCCGAGGCCACCTACAGCAGGCTGGCCGGCCTGTTTCCCGACGATCAACGTCCCCTGCTGGGTCTGGCCTTGCTACGCCACCAGCTGGGTCAGAACAAAGAGGCTCAGGAGGCACTGGCGGCGGCCCGGCGGCGCAGCGCCGATCCGAACCGAGCGGATCCGATCCTGGACAAGCTGGCCGCCAGCTGGGGATTGGAGCCGCTCAGGGCGCCTTCACCTGGGACGACACCGCCGAAGCAGCCGGAGCCGGCCCCGACTGGGCGTCAAAGTCCTTGAGCGCCTGATCGATCGCCGAACTGGGCGGCGTGGCGTCATCCATTGCCGAGCCGCGCCGCAGCTTGTTCATCAGGTCGAGAGGATTGGCGGAGTCGAGGATCCCGCCACCGCCGGGTTTGCCGGAGCCGTCATAGACCTGGCGGTCCATCGGCGACGTGCCCAGCGTCTGGCCGTAGCCCGACTGCTGGGCCCGCGCCGGGCTGGCGGCGGCCGACAGCAGCAGGGCCGTGCCTAGGCCCACCAGGGGCAGGCGCGCCGGGGCGAAGGAGAGGCTGGGCTGGGAACGGAAGGGGATACGGGCCATGGGCATCTTGCCGTTACAGGCTCACGGTCAGGGCTCCGATGTTAGGAGACCTGGGCCGGAACCCCAAGCAAGACCGATGCGGATTGCCACCTGGAATGTCAATTCGGTGCGCACCAGGCTCGAGCAGGTGACGGCCTGGCTGAGCCAGGAGCAACCGGAGGTGCTCTGCCTGCAGGAGACCAAGGTGAGCGATGACCTTTTCCCGCGCGCCGCCTTCGAGGCCCTCGGCTACAGCTGCGCCATCAGCGGCCAGAAGGCCTACAACGGCGTGGCGATCCTCAGCCGTCTGCCGATCGAAGAGGTGCGGATCGGCTTCGACGCCCTGCTGAGCGCGGACCCCGAGGTCGCCGGCCTCAGCGAGCAGAAACGGGTGATCAGCGCCCGCATCGACGGCCTGCGGATCCTCGATCTGTACGTGCCCAACGGCTCATCGCTCAAAAGCGATAAGTACGACTACAAGCTCGCCTGGCTCGCCTGCCTGCAGCGCTATCTGGCGGTGCAGGAGCGCCAGGGGGAGCCCCTGGTGATGGTCGGCGACTTCAACATCGCCCTGGAGGACCGCGACATCCACGATCCGAAGCGCCTGAGCGGCGGCATCATGGCCAGCGACGCGGAACGCACCGCCCTGCGGCAGGCCCTGGGGGAGCGGCTTGCCGATGGTTTCCGGATGTTTGAAGCCGACAGTGGCCACTGGAGCTGGTGGGATTACCGAAGCGGCGCCTGGGAGACCGGCCGCGGCTGGCGCATCGACCACATCTATCTCGATGAAGTGCTGCAGGAGCTGGCCACCGGCTGCGTGATCGACAAGCAACCGCGCGGCAACATCCAGCCCAGCGACCATGCGCCGGTGGTGATTTCGATCGCCTGGCCGCCCGCAGACGACGAAGACGACGGCGAAACCGGCCTAGGGTGAAGGCATAACCCCACTCTTGGCGGGGACGTCTGGACCCCCCGCCGGGCAAGGCACCCGGCAGGCCATTCGGCCGACCTCTCTGAGCGTTCCGCGAGGCACCGCTCCTGGCCAGTTCGACCACCTTGATGGCAAGACCGCCCACGGGCTGGTGCGCCACTGCGAGGCCTACCGCATCACCGCCGTGATCGACAGCCACTGTGCCGGCCTCGATGCCGGCCTGCTGCTCGACGGCAGCGCCAACGGCATTCCGATCGTGCCGAGCCTGGAGGCCGCCCTGGCCCTGGAAGGCGAGCGCCCCGAGCTGCTGATCTACGGCATGGCGCCAGCCACCGGCCTGATGAGCCCGCCGGAGCGCCAGGTACTGCTGCAGGCCATGGCCGCCGGCCTGGATCTGGTCCAGGGTCTGCGTGAATTTCTCAACGACGATCCCGAGTTCGCCGCCGCCGCCGCCCGCCATCAGGTGACGATCCGCGATGTGCGCAAAGTGCCGGCGCTCAAGGATCTGCGCCTGTTCAGCGGCGCCATCGCCACGGTGGGCTGCCCCCGCATCGCCGTGCTCGGCACCGACGGCGCCATCGGCAAACGCACCACCGCCACCCGCCTGGTGCAGGCCCTCAATCAGGCGGGCATCCGGGCCGCGTTGGTGAACACCGGCCAGACCGGCCTGATGCAGGGAGGCCGCTATGGCATGCCCCTCGACGCCATCCCCTCCCAGTTCTGCTCCGGCGAGGTGGAGGCGGCAGTGGTCCAGGCCTGGGAGCAGGAGCATCCCCAGGTGATCGTGGTCGAAGGCCAGGGGGCCCTCAGCCATCCCGCCTACCTTTCCTCCACTTTCATCCTGCGGGGCAGCCAGCCCCAGGCGGTGATCCTGCAACACGCGCCGCGGCGCCAGTGGCTCAGTGATTTCCCCCACGTGGCCATGCCCACCCCGGCCAGCGAGATCCGGCTGATCGAAGCCTTCACCGCCACCCGCGTGATCGGCCTCACCCTCAACCACGAGCTGATGGACGACGCCGCCATCACCGCCGCCATCGCCCTCTATGAAGCGGAACTGGGCATTCCGGTCAGCGATGCCCTGAGCCGCCCGCCGGAGCGCCTGGTGCAGATGGTGCTGCGGGCTTTTCCCGCCCTGGCTCAGACCCAGACCCCGAACCCAGCGGCGGCTGATTGAGCGCCCCCCGACTGGAGATCCGCCTCGATCGCCTGCACCACAACGCCCGCAGCCTGAGGCGGCAACTATCCGCCCGCGGCATCGCCATCACCGGGGTGAGCAAGGCCAGCCTCGGTCTGCCGGAGATCGTGCGCACCTGGGCGGCGGCCGGGATCGCTTCGATCGGCGAACCCCGGATTGAAACGATCGAGGCCCTGAGGGCCGCCGGCATCAGCACGCCGATGCTGCTGATCCGTTCACCGATGCTCAGCCAGGTGCGGCGGGTGGTGGCCGAGGCCAACAGCAGTTGCAACAGCGAGCCCCAGGTGTTGCGGGCGCTGGCGGCGGCGGCCCTCGACCAGAACCGCCGCCATGGGGTGCTGCTGATGGTCGAGCTGGGGGATCTGCGCGAGGGGATCCTGCCGGCCGACCTGGAGGCGGTGGCCCAGCTGACCCTGGAGCACCCCGCCCTCAAGCTCCTGGGGATCGGAACAAACCTGGGCTGTCAGCACGGCATCGCCGCCGATCAGCGCAACATGGCCGAGCTTTCGGAGCTCGCCAACGCCCTGGAGCGCCGCTTCGACCTGCGCCTGGAGCTGGTGTCCGGCGGCAACTCCAGCAACCTGCCCTGGCTCGCCGCCGGCCATCCGAGCGGCCGCATCAACCATCTGCGCCTGGGCGAGGCCCTGCTGCTCGGCCGCGAACCGCTGAGCCGCAGTGCCCTGAGCGGCCTGCACACCGACGCCTTCGCGCTGGTGGCCGAGGTCATCGAGGCCAAGGTCAAACCTGGCCAGCCCTGGGGCCAGCGGGGCCTGACCAGCTTCGCGGCCCTGCCGCAGGCGCCCTGCGAACTGCGCCACCCCCGGCAACGGGCCCTACTGGCGCTCGGCATTCAGGATGTGGATCCCGCCGGTCTGCAGCCGCAAGCGGGGGTGCGAATCGTGGGAGCCAGCAGTGATCACCTGGTGGTGGAGGCCGACCATCCCCTGGCCGTCGGCGCGGAACTGCGTTTCGGCCTCGACTACAGCGCCCTGCTGCGAGCCATGACCAGCCCCTTCATCGAGCGGCTCTGCCTGCAGGGCGACAACCTTGAGGGCGACAGGCCCGGAGGCGAAGCCCGGCGGCGAGCCTCTGCCCAGACCCTGGGCCTCAGGGTCGCAGACCGCTTCAGTCCATCAGGCTCTCGAGGCTGAGATCGGGGCGCCGCAGCAGCACGAACAGGGTGCCGGCATTACCGCGGCAGACCCGGATCTCCGCATCGACCACGGTGATATCGAGCCAGGCGGGAAAGCTCTGCTTCACCTCCCGCAGCAGCTGCAGGCGACCCTGGCCGAACCGGGGCCCCAGCCAGCCGCCGCGCACAAAACGCACGCTCACCCGCTGGCTGGGCCCGATGGCCGGCTCATTGGCGGCGGCGGTTGCGCTGACGTCCGCCGCTGGCTCGATGGCGATCGCCGCCTGCACGGCGATGCCGGCCACCGGGCCCAGGGGACCGGCCAGCCGCAGCAGGTTCATGCCGCGCCCGTTGGCCGGATCCAGCAGTTGCAGATTCTCCAGCCAAGGAGCCACCGCCAGGTAGGGCAGGGAACTGCTGCTCCAGCGCAACTCCCAGACGCCGCGCAACAGTGCCTGATCGCGGGACAGATCGGCGGGTTGCTCCTGCTCAAGCGTCTCGATCAGAGCGCGCACCCGCTCAGCGGAGCCCGCCTGAGAGCCACCGGATCCAGGCGCGCGCAACTGCTTGAGCAAAAGGCTGCGGGTCGACTCGCTGCCGGGTGGGACCGTTGACATCCCGCAGGCTCATGACAGACCAGCTGGAACGTAGCGAGCAAGGAGGCCCGTCGGGGGGGGCGGCCCCTCAACGCAGCGTGAAACGGCGCCGCTCAGCCCCCGCCCAGAAAGCGCCCCAGCAAAGCCAGCTCCCGACCCCGCAACTGCATCAGCCCCCAGCGCACATCGTTGGGTGCCGTCTTGAACAGGCGCACCATGGCGCCCATCAGCTCGGGAACGCCCAGGGTGTTGGCCAGAAAGCCATACCAGAGCGGCTCGGGCATGGCGAAGAAGCTGGCGAAGAAGTGGCGCAACTGGGCCTCCTCGAAGCGCATCAACTTCTCGAGCCCGAAGCGATACAGCGCATGCTTGCGCCGCAGCGGCACCGGCCAGAGCGCCTGCCAGCCCGCCGCCGCAAGGGCAGCCCCACGGCCACCGGCCGGGCCCGGCTCGGCCAGGGCCGCGGCGATCGCCGCCGCCAGCACGGGGGCGCGCCGCAGCAGGGCGCCCACCAGGTAGCCCGAAGCTGGATGCACCATCGAAGCGGAACCACCGAAACCGAGCAGGCGCTGGCCCGGATCCGGCAGGGCTGGATTCATCGGGAACAGGCAGAACTCCTCGTGCTCCACTTCGCTCACCGTGACGCCGCGATGGGCCAGGCGCCGCTCCAGCCGGGAGCGCAGGGTGGCAAACGGCACCGGCGGCGCCAGGGCCAGGGAGGTCTCCTCAACGAAGAAGCGCCCGCCGCCCAGATCCATCGCATAAAGAAACGTGGGCGGCTCGCTGCGGCGTTCACGCTCACGGAGATGGTCACTGCGGTAATCCATCAACACGAACTGGTCGGCGGCAATCGGCGGTGCACTGAAGCGGCCGACGAGGCCGTAGGCCGCCTGACCCGCCACCGGACCGTCATCGGGGCGCTGGAGGAATACCGGCTGATGGCCACTGGCGTCGATCACCAGCCGGGCCCGCCAAGCGGTGCCCGCCGCCGTGGTCACGGTCGAACCGTCGTCGTCATGCACGATTGAAGCTGCCAGCCCCCGCTGCCAGTTCACCCCGGCATGGCGACAGGCGTCGAGCCAGTGGGTCTGCAACGCCACCTTGTCGAACAAGCCGTAGTCATGGCCATGGCGGCTGGGTTCGGAGCCGAACCAGCTAACGCAGTCGGACCAACGATGGGCCAGCAAATGGCCCAGGCCCAGGGCGTCCACCTCCGGCCCCCAGATGCCGTAGGTGTTGGGCCAGACCGCGGCCGGATCGCCGGGCGCGAGCGCCATGACCGCCACCCGGCGCTCGGCCAGGGCTGCGGCGATCGCCAGGGCCGCGGGGCCGGCGCCGATGACGAGCACATCCACCGGCGCTGACGGAGCGATAGCTGACCCGGAACCGGCGGACACGGAGCTGGGGGGAACGGTCGACGTCAGGGGGCGGGAGTCCGAGCTGGAGGGGAGGCTAAAGCGAGGGGAGGGGGGATTCGCTCCGGCGCGAATCCCTGAACCGCACTCGGGAGACTGCAGCAACAGGATTCCGGAAGGCCCGAGCCAGAGCCGGGATCCGCATGGAGCGCCCGGTGCGATGGAACCGAGCAGCCTCCAGGAACCACGCCGAAGCATGGGCTGGCCCTGAAATTGCCTGGCCATGAATCAGCGACAGTGAGCACGGGTGTCGGCTCCTCCGTTGCCGTCCCTCCACCCAGCAACAGGACGTCGGAAAAATCAAAACCAGCGAAAAGCGACTCAGCAAGAGCAACATCCGCGGCGGCTCCCAGCTCCGGGAGGATTGCCGTCAGTTGACCTTTAGGCTTGTGCCAACAAGTCTGATCGACAGTCCATGGACCGGTTGCGGCAGATGTTCACCGTCGTCGCCAATGACGACGGCACTACCAGCGCAACACGCATTCAACGACACATTCTCGGCAGCGGCATCCAGCTCGACGATTTCCGCCTGCAAACGACCATGGAGCGCCTGCAGGCCTTGGGGGACACCCTGATCGACTTCGAAGCGTTTGCGGCCCTGGTCAGCGACGAGCTGCTGATGCTGAATCGGGTATTCCGGCGCGAGCTTGTGATTCCCGATTGGCAGGAGTTCTGCACCGATATCGAAACGGTCTTCAAGCAGGTTGCCCCGCTTGTCAGTGGGAACAACGCCAGCTACATCCCGATCCTGAGAGACGCCGATCCCGAAAAATGGGGTGTTGCCCTCTGTTCCGTCGATGGCCAGCGTATCGAGATCGGCGATGTCGATGTTTATCACTCGATCCAGTCGGTATCCAAACCGATCACCTACGCCTATGCGATCGAGAAGGAGGGAACTGATTTCGTGCATCAATTCGTTGGTGCCGAACCATCCGGACGCCCCTTCAACTCGCTTGAGCTCCTGCCCGATTTACGGCCGTTCAACCCCTGCGTCAATGCCGGCGCCATCATGACGGCCGGCATGGTGGCCTCGAGCTGGCCCGAGCGAGAGGCCCGTGAGATCACCACCGAGATCATGAATCTGTGGTCTGGCCTCTGCGGTGATTGCGGCGAGGTGCGCTACAGCGAGGCGACCATGCTCTCCGAAAAAGACACCGCCGACAACAACTTCGCCATCGCCTATCTGCTGCGGGGCGGCAGGGGACTGCCCCGGGATGTCGATCTGCACAAGATGCTCGATCTTTACCTCTCCTGTTGCAGCATCGAGATGACGGCCTCGATGCTGGCGGTGGCGGCGGCCACGCTCGCCAACGGTGGGGTCTGCCCGATCACCGGCCGGCAGGTGCTCAGCACCGAAGCGGTGAAGAAAACCCTCTCGGTGATGCAGGCGGCCGGCATGTACGACAACGCCGGTGTCTTCACCCTTGAGGTGGGCCTGCCGGCTAAATCAGGGGTGGCCGGCGCCGTGTTGACCGTGGTCCCCAACCTGATGGGATTCGCCACCTTCTCACCGCGGCTGGATCCCTGCGGCAACTCGGTGCGGGGCGTGGCCTTCTGCCGGCAGTTGGTGGAGCTGTTCACCTTTCACATTTACGACAGCCTTTCAGGCGGACGAACGGGATGCAAACGGGATCCGCGTGCCTCCCAGCACAACCGCAAACAACGGGATCTCAGTGACCTGCGCTGGGCTGTCTCCCACGGTGATCGCTATGCCCTCAAGGTGCGCGACCTGCTGCTGGAGTCCATGGTCGCCATCACCTTGGCGGATGGCGAGATCGAGGAACCGGAGCTCGAGACCATGGCCGAAACCTATGCCGAAATCATGGGTCATCCGCCTGAACATGGGGAGCTGCAGGCGATGGCCCTAAGCCGTCAGAGCCAGATCGAAGCCATCGACAGCCCTGACCCGTTCGAGCAATTGCTGCAACACCTCGCCACCGAACAACTGCAGCTCGACGACAACGCTCGCGAACTGATTCTCGAGGCCGCATTCCGGGTGGCCTGCGCCGACGGTGAGATTGAACCCGAGGAGGATGTGCAACTGCGGGGCATCGCCGGGGCCCTGGGCATCAGTGAGGGGGTGCTGGAGCTGGAGATTGCGCGTTTTCAGCGGCAGCGAGCCGGAGAGAGAGCCTTCCCTGTATCCCCGTGGTGAGGTGCTTGCCGGCTGAGGACCGATCGGTCCCTGGCGAACCTTTACCTGGCAAGATTGCAGGCTCAAAGTTTGACGCCCCGAACCAAGAGTACCTAAAAGGCTTGATTGCGGAGAACTAGGAAGTGCATAAGCATTTGAAGACTGTCCGCAACGATCCGGCCTGAGCCCCGTGATGGGATGAAGGAGATCTCTGCACCGAGCTGGAGCTTGAGATCTTGCCGCACCACTTCAAAGACTTCCTGGGCCTCCAGTCAGCAACTGGTACCGCTTGAAGCGGGGCGGGATTAACGACAGCCCGCGCTGCGGACCATCCGCTCGATCTAGTTGCTGGCCCGCGCCCCTCACACGCGCTATTGGTTTGCGATTGCAAAAACCATATCCGTCACTGCGCGCCGGAATGACTCGTTTTCGACGAACTGCTTGTAAACCTGAGTGTCGTCCTTGAGTAGCACCTGCATCATACGGGCGAGCGCAGCATCGTGAGCCATGCGCGCCGTATGTGGCGTATTTGCCTTGGCGTTCTGGAAGGCGTCATCAGCGACCACTTTGGGGGCGATGTCCTCACGGATGCGGCGCAACACGCGATCGCCGTCGTCGAACAATGTGCCGTACTGATCGTTGAACGCCTGCAGGATAATGCTCAGCCGATCAAGCTCGGGCTCCAGCTTGCGGCCGCCTGCATCGGTTGGCACGGGCTCGATCTCGGCATCTTCGTCGGCAAGAGCAATCTTCATGGCAGCCTGCTTCTCGGCTCGGTAGCTGTCCATATCGATAGCTTCAAGGATGCCAGTAGCAAGATCTTCTTCTTTCGGCGCCGGCAGCTTGGGCGTGAGCAGATCAAGGAAGATCGAGAGTTTCTCCCACTCAGCATTGCTGTAGGAAATCACCGAGGAGAGAAATGCATAGGTGCGGCAGAAGGCCTTGGCCTTGCCCTTGAACTCAACTTGGCCGTCCTCATCGAGCTGCTCCTCATACACTGCCCTGCAGGCGTCAAGGATCGGATCGATGTGCGTGTCCCGGGCTGCCCCGGCGAGAAAGTTCTCTACGACTTCGAGCACCTGGGCCGGTGCGTACACCTGGGATCCGTCGAGTGCCCACTTTAGGTCATGAAGCTTGTTGGGGTCGGTCTCCTCGGCGAGCAACGTTGTGCGGTAGTAGTCCTGGAAGGCGAGGGTAACGCCTTCACTGTTGTTCTGGAAATCGAGCACGAAGCAGTCGTGCTTTTTAGGGTGGGCGCGGTTGAGACGCGATAGCGTCTGCACCGCTTTGACGCCAGAAAGCGGCTTATCTACATACATCGTGTGCAGTAGTGGCTCGTCGTAACCGGTCTGGAATTTGTCAGCGCAGATGAGGAAGCGGTACGGATCCTCCTGGATCTTGTCGGCTATCTCGCCGCTCGAAAAGCCGTTGAGCGACGCCTCGCTCACTTTGCCGCCGCCGTACTCGTGCTCGCCTGAGAACGCCACGATCGCTTTGTAGGGGCTCTTGCGTTCAAGTAGATAGGCCTTGAAGGCATGGAAATACTGGATCGCCCGCTCAATGCCATTGCAGATCACCATGGCCCGTGCCGCGCCGCCGATTTTGCCCGCGGCGATCACCTGTTCATGGAAGTGGTCGACCATGATTTCGCCCTTGAGCCGGATTGCATGGTCGTGGCTCTCCACATACCGTCGCAGCTTTTTTGTGGCCTTCTTGGTATCAAACTCCGGATCGCTCTCCACCTTCGCGACGAGCTTGTAGTAGCTGTCTACAGGCGTGTAGGCCTGCAGCACATCGAGGATGAAGCCCTCATCAACGGCCTGCTTCATCGTGTAGCTGTGGAAGGGCCGATGCTTGACCTTGCCCTCGCCATCTGCTGCATCTTGCGCGCGGCCATGCGGCGCTCGAGGGCCTCGTTCACCGTGTCTTCTGGGTCGGGCCCCTCCTCGTCCGCAGCGGCAGCATTCGCGGCGGCCCGGCCCCCGAGCGCCTCGCTCATCGCGGCCGAGGTCTTGCCGCCCTGGCTGGAGTGGGCCTCGTCTATGAGGATCGCGAAGGACTTGCCGGCTTCACAGCCGATTTCGTCGAGGATGAAGGGGAATTTCTGCACGGTCGAAACGATGATCTTCCGGCCCTCCTCGATGAACTTGCGCAGGTCGCCGGAGCGTTGAGCGTGGCCGACGGTGGCGCCCACCTGCATGAACTGCTTGATCGTGGCCTGGATCTGGCTGTCGAGGATGCGCCGGTCGGTGACGACGATGACCGAGTGGAAGATCTCGTGTCCTTCGGCATCGCCATCGCGCTTGAGGCCGATCAACTGGTGGGCGAGCCAGGCGATCGAGTTCGACTTGCCGCTGCCCGCCGAGTGCTGGATGAGATAGCGCTTGCCCGCGCCGTGGGCGGACACATCGGCGAGCGCACGACGCACGAGCTGCAGCTGGTGGAAGCGCGGCCACACCTGCTTGCGTTTCTTCTTGCCGGTGCGTGGATCCTTGTCCTCAACGATCTGGGCATAGTTTTCGAGGATGTCGGTGAGGCCGCTCGGGATCAGCACCTCGCGCCAGAGGTAGTCGGTCTTGAGGCCGTGGGGGTTGGGCGGGTTGCCCGCGCCGTCGTGGTGCCCCTGGTTGAACGGCAGGAACCATGACCCCTTGCCCTTGAGTTCGGTGCACATCCGCACCTCGCTGTCGTCCACGGCGAAGTGCACCACGCAGCGGCCGAAGCCAAACAGTGGCTCGCGTGGATCGCGGTCGCGCCTGTACTGCTCCACCGCGTCGGTGACGGTTTGCTTGGTGAGGCTGTTCTTGAGCTCGAAGGTGGCCATGGGTAGGCCGTTGATGAACAGGCCCAGGTCGAGGGCACGGCGCGTTTCGTCGTTGCTGTAGGCAAACTGGCGCGACACCGAGAAGCGGTTTTGGGCGTTTAGCTCCGCAGCCTTGGCGTTTCCCGGCGAGGGCGTGCCGTAGAAGAGCTGCAGGTGGTGCGGCCCGTGGGAGACACCCTTGCGGAGCACGTCGATGACGCCGCGCTTGCCGATCTCGCCCGAGAGGCGGGCGAGGAACTGCCGCCGCGTGGGGCCATCGGTGCCGAGGCCCAGTGCCTCGGCTACCTTGGGCTGGGTGAGCTCAAGAAAGCCGCGCAGCTGCACCAGGTCGACGCAGAAGCCGCGGTCGTAATGCCTGGGATCGCCGAGCAACCAGCCAGTGCCGCCGGAGACGGGTGCGTCAAAGCCGGTGGGCGTATGGGGCGGCACGAGCAGGTCGGTGCGGCCGGTCATGGCCCGCACGATCAGCCCTTCCAGGCCCTTTTCGCTGATGTCGGTGGTCATGGCACGCATCCGATCAAGTGCCCATCAAGTACCGCGCGGCAGGCTAGGTGCCTGGAAACACTGCCGTTGCAACGGCTTTCGTAGCCGCCGGCCACCCTCCTGATCAAGTACCCATCAAGTACCTGGCTCATGCCCGTCCCTCCTTTGGAGCCGATGCCCAAAAGGGCAGATACCGCATCAGTTTGGGGGCCGCGCCAGGGTCCGCCGGCACAATCGCCCCGGCCTCCACAGCCTCCCGGATTAGCCGGGAGACGGTCGAACGGTTCTGCTCCTCCACCCCAAAGCGCAACCGGAGGGATGTGTTTGTCATTTCCTGCCGCGTTACGAAGCGCAGGCAGGCATGGAGGTAGCAGGCGCGCACCCGGTCGGCCTTGTCCATCGCGGATAGCTCCTTGTGGGCAAATAGGACCGTTCGCGTGAAGCCCTCTGGACTTTCGAAGAGCGGCGCCGGAAGCTGGAAAAGCTCCACCTGGAACACAACCTTGTCGATGCCGCTGCCACGCTCCTCGCAGATCCGGAAGCGCCGCATCAGCGAAGCGAGCGTCTCGTTGCGTGAGCGGGGTGGCGTGTCCACGAAGCGCTGGGTGTCGACCAGCGGTTCGCCGGGGTTTGTGATCTCGATGCGGTCGTCGAAGATTTCAACCGTCGGACCCGCACCGGTCACGAAGAAGTCCTGGTGGATCAGTGCGTTGGCCACCAATTCGCGCACCGCCAGTTCGGGAAACATCGGCGTGCTCTTGCGCAGGGCCTCGCCGATCACTTCATTGGCGGGAAGCAACGCATTGATTGTGCTGATCAGCGCCTCGAAGCTGGAGGCATAGCCCTTGCTGAATTCCTGCTCCTTGAGTGTTTCCGTGCGACCGTTACCGCGGTACTGAACGACGCGCACCGTCTTCCGCCGAAGGGTATGAAAAGCATCGAGCCGCTTGGCGAACAGGATCGCGCCGAGGTTCGTGATGTTCCAGCCGCCGGCGTTGCTGCTGCGGATGATGCGGTCATCGCGCAGGGCGTCGAGAATGCCCTCGCGGTTTGCCGGTAGCGGCCGCTCCAGCAGATCGAAATAAACTGGATAATCCAGCAGGCGGAGAACATCGTCACCGCTCGCGCGCTCAATTGCGATGCCGTCTTCGAAGGGGGTCTGGTGGAGATCCGCCACAGGGCCCGTTCCTTTTCCGGGTAGTCCTTGAGTTTCTTCTTGTAGGAGCCAACGCGGATGAACTCCTGCCCCGAGAAGCGCACCGGGTGACGAACGCCCGTCCAATCTCCAGCAGAACGACGCGATGTCCTTCGATCTCGACACGGAAGAAGCGGAAATCAATCTTGGGCTCGAGCAGACGCAGCAGCCAGCTTTCCAGTTCTTCGTTGCCGACGCGGGCTGCGTGGGGATCGAAGTGAGTGCCCACGATGGCGTGGTCGTCGTTCTGCACACCCCAGACCAGATAGGCGAAGGCCTGGCTCACGAGGGCCGCCGAGTTGGCCAGCGCCGAGATGTACTCGCCGATGGCCTGGGGCTCGGTGTTGTTGACCTTGAACTCGACCCGTTCGGACTCCCGGGGCAAAGCGCACAGCTCATGCAACGTACCCATTCAGGGGTCGGGACAGCTCTCCGTAAACTTCATCCCTGCTGAACCCTTGACGGCGGCCTGATTCCCGTTTGCATCTCAAGCAGAGGTTGGTTGTGATGGGCACCCCACCAGCTGGGATTTCAGAAGCGGAC